>JAMXLJ010000127.1 GCA_024281095.1 Acidimicrobiia bacterium
GAGCAGCTGCTCGACACGATCGTCGACTACGCCGCGCCGGTGATCGCGGGCAGCAACGGCCATGCACTCGGCGCGGGTTTGCAGCTTGCGGTGGCGTGCGACCTGCGCGTGGTGCAGCCCGGCGCGCAGCTCGGTATCCCGGCGTCGAAGCTCGGCGTCATGCTGAGCGCCGCGAACATCGCCCGCTTCGCCGGGCTCGTGGGCCACGGAACGGCACGCGATCTCCTGCTGAGCGGCCGGTCCGTCGACTCCGAGGAGGCGCTGGAACTCGGGCTCGTGCACCGCGTCGTCGACGACGCGCGCACAGCGGCCGTCGACTGGGCAACCGAGCTCGCGCAGCTCGCTCCGCTCACGATTCGCGGACACAAGCGCGCGCTCAACCTGCTCGCTCGCGGTCTCGACGACGACGGGCGCCGCGAAGTCGCCGCTCTCGAAGCGGGCGCGTTCGCGAGCGACGACCTGCAGGAAGGGCTGGCCGCGTTCGCGGAGAAGCGGGCGCCGCGTTTCGACGGTCGTTGACCGCCGGGCTAGTAGTTCGCGGGGAGCAGCCGGTCGAGGTACGAGTAGAAGACGAACAACACGGCCAGGAACGGCACGACGCCGAGGAACCACGTCGTCCACCGCGGATGACGGTGGAACATGAGCCACCACGCGCCGCCGACCACGGCTGCGGCAAGCCCCCACCACAGTGTGAGCAGCCGGCTCTGGTCCTTGCCCGAAAGTCCGGCCGTGCTGAGCTTCGCTTTCGTCTGCGCGATCGCGGCCGGTGTGGGCGGTGGTGCCGGAGCCGGGCTCTTGTCCGCGATCAACGACGCGTGAACGACGAGACGCTTCTGGGCCGAGTACCGCGGCTCGCACGTGGTGAGGGTGAGGGTCGCGTCGGGTGTCGGGTCGAGCACGGCTACGTCGGTGGGATCGACCACGAGTTGCTTGGTCACCTGATAGTGGTACGTGCCGCCCAGCGTGCGGATGGCGATGTCGTCGCCGGCGCCGAGCTCGTTCAGGCGGTAGAACGGTGCTCCGTACGTGGTGCGGTGGCCCGCGATCGCGGCGTTTCCGACCTGACCCGGCATGG
Organism: Acidimicrobiia bacterium; assembly: GCA_024281095.1. Lineage (GTDB taxonomy): Bacteria > Actinomycetota > Acidimicrobiia > IMCC26256 > JAMXLJ01 > JAMXLJ01. The sequence continues at coordinate 1,076 of JAMXLJ010000127.1, forward strand.
GAGTGAGGGGATAGTGGCCGGGTCCCTTGCGCAGATCGGGTCGCTCGATGCCCTGGACCACCGCCGAGTCGACCCCGATCTTCGGGATCCGGATGATCGCGACTGCCTCACCGGACGGCGGGGGCACCACGATCGTCGCGGTCGTCGGCGTGGTGGGGCCCGGCCCGGTCGTCGTGGTCGTCGTCGACGTCGGTGCGGCGTGGTTCAGGGTGCGTGCGAAGTCGTGCTTCAGCTTCGACTGCTGGCGCGCCTCGTAGAAGCCCGTGCCCCAGAGCTGGTAGGCGACGAGCAGCAGGATCAGGATGCCCACTGTGACGAGGACACGCCCCGTCGCCGCGACGACCCGGCGCACGGGCGGAGACTACGCGCGGTCTCGTACCAGGCCGTGTCACTGAGGCGCCGAGGAGGAGCCGCCGGCAGGGTTCGCCGCGGCCAACAGGGAATCCGTACGATGGAACCCGATTTCTTGCGGAGGGTGCGTGTCCCTCGTCGTCCGTCTGCGTTCCGCCGTGTGCCTGCTTGGCCGGTTCCCCGCGCTCGCGGGGGTCGACCTCGACGTCGAGGACGGCGACATCGTGCTGCTCTCGGGCCCGAACGGCGCAGGCAAGACCACGCTGTTGCGCCTGCTGGCCGGCCTCGTCCCGTTGCACGCGGGCGGGGCCGAGGTCCTCGGGCACGACCTTGCCCTCGATCGGCGCAGCCATCGCCGCCACTTGTCGCTCGTCGGGCACGACACCTTCTGCTACGACGACCTCACGGTCGGCGAGAACCTCCGCTTCGCGGCGCGGGCCGCAGGCCGCGGCATCGAGGCATCGGATACCGCTTTGGAGCGACTGGGGCTCGAGCGTCTGCGTGACGTGACGCACGGGCGGCTGTCGGCGGGTCAGCGGCGCCGGTTGGCCCTCGCGGTCGCGCTGTCGCGCGACCCGCGGCTGCTCCTTCTCGACGAGCCCCATGCGGGCCTCGACGCCGAGGGGCGTGAAGTGCTCGACCGCGTGCTCGCCGGCGCGCCGGCGGAGAATCGCACGGTGATCGTCGCGTCGCACGAGCTCGACCGCGCTCGCGCGCTCGCGCGTCGTGAGGTCGCGGTGGTGGGTGGTCAGGCCACCGCGACGCTCGACCCCTCTCGGGCCACGCCGGCGCCCGCCGTCACCGTCGAGGCGGTGCCTCGGTGAACCTGCTTCGCGAGCTCTGGGTCGTCACCGCGAAGGATCTGCGCATCGAGGCGCGCTCGCGGGTCACCATCGGGCAGGTGTTGCCCTTCGGCGTCATCGTCTTGTTGCTCTTCGCATTCGCGCTCGACCCCGACCGTGGGATCCTGCCCCGCGTCGCGCCCGGGCTCTTCTGGGTCGCGGTGCTTCTCGCCGCGCTGCTGGCGGTGTCCCGGGCCTTCGCGCTCGAGGAGGCCAACGGCGCCCGCGACGGGTTGCGCCTCTCCGGCCTCGACACCGGCGCGATGTTCCTGGGTAAGGCCCTTGCAGTGGCGATCCAGCTGTTCGTCCTCGAGGTGATCCTCGGCGCGGGCGTCGTGCTCTTCTACGACCTCACCCCGCGGGCGGCCGAGGTTCTCGTTCCGGCCGCGCTGGCCGCGACCGTCGGCCTGGCCGCCGCCGGTACCCTCTACGGCGTGCTCGCAGCCGGTCTGCGGGTGCGCGAGACGCTCCTGCCGCTGCTGCTCCTGCCGGTCGTTGCACCGGTGATGCTCGGCGCGACGCGTGCGTTCGAGGCCGGCCTCGGTCTCAACGGCGCGCCGGGTGAGGCGTGGCCGTGGGTCGAGATGCTCGGGCTGTTCGCACTCATCTACACGACCTTGGGGTTCCTGGCGTTCGGCCCCTTGCTGGAGGAGGCATGACGGCTGCGAAGCCGCCCGACAACGGACATCGCCGCGGGGTCGCATCACTTCCCACGAACCCGCGCCTGTTGCCGCGACGTGTCTCCGTCGTGCTCGGCTGGTCGACACTCGCCGCGCTCGCGCTGCTCACGTTGTTCGGGCTCTGGGGCGCGCCGCCGGACGCGGTGCAGGGTGACGCGCAGCGGATCATGTACCTCCACGTCCCCGCGGCTTGGCTCGCGTACCTCGCGTTCACGGTCACGTCGGTGGCCTCGCTGCTGTACCTGTGGCCCCGCACACGCTCCACGGTGTGGGATCTCCTCGCCGGCGCGTCGGCGGAGCTCGGCGTGGTGTTCACCGGGCTCACGTTGCTGCTCGGGTCGCTCTGGGGCCGGCCGGTGTGGGGCATCTGGTGGGCGTGGGACGCCCGGCTCACCACCACCGCGGTGCTGTTCTTCCTCTACCTGGGCTATCTGTCGCTGCGCCGCATCCCCGCGAGCGTCGAGACACGCGCGAAGCGCTGTGCCATCGCCGCGCTGATCGCCTTCGTCGACGTCCCCGTCGTGCACCTTTCCGTGAACTGGTGGCGCACGCTGCACCAGCAGGCGACGGTGTTCAATCCCGAGCTGAACCCGAGGATCCACGGCGTGATGGCATTCACGCTCTGGCTCGGAGTCGTCGCGTTCACGTTGGTCTACGTGTACCTGCTCGACCGCCGTTACCAGCTCGCCGTGCTCGAGGAGGATCTCGAGGAACGGGAGCTCGACGCCGCCATCGCACAGCGCGTCGCCGAGGCCCCGAGCCCCCGTCCGGCAGGAGTCCATTCTTGAGTGCCGTGCGGACGGAGCGGCGCCCTGGGCGGAGGCCCGGGAGGGCGCTGCGGAGGGAGCCATGAGTGACGTGGGGTACATCGCGGCGGCGTGGTCGGCGACGGCCGCAGTGCTCGCCGCGTACGTCGTGCGCGTCGCGGTGCGCACGCGGCACGCTCGGCGATCGCTGCCCGACGACGATCCCCGCCGATGACCACGACCACGTCGCGCAAGCCGCGGCGGCTCCGCTACGGAATCGCGGCCGCCGTGTGCGTCGCCGCGGTGGGCGCGCTCCTCGTGGGTGGGCTGTCCCGCAACCTCGTCTACTTCCGCACGGTGTCGGAGGCGGTCAAGGCCCGCGACAGCACGGGGAGTCACCGCTTCCGCATCGCCGGAGCGGTGAAGCCGGGCACGGTGGAGCAGAGCTCCAAGGGTGTCCGCTTCGTGTTGACCGACGGGAAGGCCGAGGCCGAGATCGACCACACCGGTGACCCGCCCCAGCTGTTCAAGGACGGCGCGCCAGTCGTGTGCGAGGGTCACTGGGGACGCGGCCTCGTGTTCCTCTCCGACCGGATCATGATCAAGCACGGCGCCGACTACACGCCGCCGAAGGTCAACCTCACGCACTCACCCGGTCAGACGTCGTGAGGGCCGGGCTCGGGTATTTCGGCCTCCTGCTCGGGGTGATGTGCTCCGGCGTGGGCGTCGTCGTGCTCGCGCTCGGCATCGCGCTGCGCGACAACGCGCTCCTCCGGCTCGGACGATGGTTCGTCGTCGGACTACTCGGTGCCGCGTTGCTCTCCGTCGTCGCGATGGAGTGGGCGTTGCTGAGCCACGACTACTCGATCCGCTACGTCGCCGAGAACAACGCACGGGCGACACCGCTGTTGTTCACGATCACCGGGCTGTGGGCCGCGCTCGAAGGATCGATCCTGTTGTGGGGCCTCATCCTCGCCGGTTATCTCGCCGTCGTCGTCCACAAGTTCCGTGCGCGCGCCACCGACCCGCTCGTCGCCTGGGCGACGCTCACCGGCCTCGTCGTCGCCCTGTTCTTCTTTCTCCTCATGGTGTTTCCGGCGAACCCGTTCCGCGCGACCTCGGGCGCTGTCCCGCTCGACGGCCGTGGCCCCAATCCGCTGCTGCAGAACCACCCGCTGATGGCGTTCCACCCGCCGATGCTCTACCTCGGATACGTCGGCTTCACCGTGCCGTTCAGCTTCGCGGTGGCCGCGCTCGTGACGGGCCGTTTCGGTGAGGGATGGCTCGCCGACACCCGCCGCGCAACGTTGGTCGCGTGGGGATTCCTCACGATCGGCATCATCCTCGGCGCCTGGTGGAGCTACGAGGTGCTCGGCTGGGGCGGCTACTGGGCGTGGGACCCGGTGGAGAACGCGTCGCTGCTGCCGTGGCTCACCGGCACCGCGTTCATCCATTCGGTCATGGTGCAGGAGCGCCGCGGCATGTTGCGCGTCTGGAACCTGTCGCTCGTGATCGCGACGTTCTGCCTCACGATCCTCGGCACGTTCCTGACGCGTTCGGGGATCGTGAACTCGGTGCACTCGTTCACCCAGTCGAACATCGGGTGGTGGCTGCTCGGGTTCCTGTTCTTCGTCGCGGCCGTGGGGATCGGTCTGGTCGCGTGGCGGGGTGACAAGTTGCGATCGCCCGGCCGCATCGACTCACCGATCTCACGCGAAGCTGCGTTCCTCGCGAACAACCTGGTGTTCGCGGGCCTGGCGTTCGTGGTCCTGCTCGGCACCGTGTTTCCGCTCGTCGCGGAGTCGCTCAACGGACAGCAGTTGTCGGTCGGCGAGCCCTACTTCGACCGCATGACAACGCCGCTCGGCCTCGCCCTGCTGTTCCTCATGGCCGCGGCACCGGCGCTGCCGTGGCGGGCCGCGAGCGGTGAGGTGTTGCGGCGCCGGCTCGTGGCGCCTGCGTGGGCCGCCGCGGCCACGCTCGTTCTCGCCGTCGCGCTCGGCGCGCGCGGGCTCGGCGATGTGCTCGCGTTCGGGCTCGCCGCCTTCGCGCTCACCGGTGTCGCCCGTCAGGTGTGGATCGGCGTGCGCGCGCGGCGACACGCGCACGGGGAGGCTGCGCCGCTCGCGCTCGTGCGGACGGTACGCGGCAACCCCCGCCTGTACGGCGGCCTGATCGTGCACGTGGGCGTGGTGCTCATCGCGGTCGCTCTCGCGGTCTCGCAGAGTTACACCACGAAGCGCGAGGTGCACCTCGCTCGCAACGAGTCGGCGACGGTCCGCGGTTACCGCGTGACCTACCTCGGGTCGCGCACCGTCAACACGGGGCAGAAGACCACGGTCTCGGCCCGGGTGCGCATCCACGCCGGCGGTCGCGACCTCGGCGTGTACGCGCCGGCGGTGTCGACGTTCCCGAACGCCAACGAGGGCATCGGCACGCCGTCGGTTCGGACCGGCCTGCTCGGCGACGTGTACCTCACGCTCGTGTCGTCGCCGAACGAACGCGGCCGGGTGACGCTCGGCGTGCAGATCACGCCCATGGCGCTGTGGCTCTGGCTCGGCGGCGGCATCATGGCCGCCGGCACACTCGTGGCACTCGCACCGGCGCTGCGTCGTGTTCGCCGAGGCCGGCGGGCCGTCGACGTGCTCGACGCCGGCCCCGACGGTGCCGTCGAGCCCGAGCTCGAGGTCGCGGCGCGGTGAAGCACCCGGCGCGGTGGGTCGCGGGCAGCGTCGGCCTGGTCGTGCTCGCCCTCGCCGTCGTGCTCGCACTCAACGCGGGCAAGGATCCGCGCGCCGATGCGCAGCACAGTCGCCTCGTGGGCCGGCCGGTGCCGGCGTTCACGCTGCCGACGCTCGACGGCAAGGAGATCAGTTCGGGCTCGCTCGCCGGCAAGACGGTGATCGTGAACTTCTGGAACTCGTGGTGCGAGCCGTGCCTGCAGGAGCTCCCTGCGTTGAAGTCGTACTACGCGCAACACACGACGGACAGCGACCTCGTGCTCCTGGGTGTCGTACGCGACGACACCGACAACGCAGTGCGCGCCGCCGTACGCGACAACGGCATCGGTTGGACGATCGCGTTGGACCCGGGGGCGAAGGCGGCCGTCGCGTTCGCGACGCGCGGCCAGCCCGAGACGTACGTCATCGGCCCCGACGGCGTGATCGCGGCATCGCTCTACGGCCCGACGACGGTTCGCACGCTCGACGCGATGGTGGCCGCAGCCCGGGGCCGCGCCTGATGACGGCCCTTCGCCGCTGGGCTCCCTGGGGTCTGCTCGGGCTCCTCGCGGTCGCCGCCCTCGCGGTTGCCGCGTGGCCGTCGGGCGGCCATCGCACGATCGCGGACCGCGCCCGCTCGGTCGAGTCGGAGTTGCGCTGCGTCGACTGCGAGGCGTTGTCGATTGCCGACAGCTCGACGTCGAACGCCGCGGCGCAGCGGGCCGACATCGAGTCGCGGCTGCGCGCCGGGGAGACCGAGGCCCAGGTGCGGCGGGCGTACGTCGATCGGTACGGCCCGTCGATCCTGCTGCGTCCGCAGAACAAGGGCCTCGGGATGCTCGTGTGGGCGCTACCGGTCGGTGCGCTGGTGCTCGGCGCCGGTGGGCTCGCCGTGGCCCTGCGGCACTGGCGGAGCGAGCCCCGCCTGGCCGCGTCGAGCGCCGACGAGCAACTCGTGCGCCGCACACGAGAGGCACGGTGATGGCGGCGGAAGCCGAGGCGCGTGACGACGAGCAGCACGAGTCGCTCGAAGCCGAGCGCGACTTCCTGCTCCGTTCCCTCGACGACCTCGATACCAACCGGGCCGCGGGTGACATCGACGACGCGACGTACGAACGCCTCCACGCCGACTACACCGCACGCGCGGCCGCGGTCATCCGGGCGTTGCGCGACGGGGTCGACACGCGACCGGAGCCGCCTCGTACCCGAACGCGGCGCCGCGTCGCGGTGATCGCCGGGCTCGTCGTGTTCGCGGTCGCGGCTTCCGTCGCGCTCGCGGCCGGCCTTGGAGCACGCCTGCCCGGGCAGTCCGTCACGGGGAACAGCAGCGCTTCGGGCGATACCGCTCGCGAAACCGCGTTCCGCGATGCCGTGGCACAGCACCCGAACGACCCGCAGGCCCACCTCGCGTACGCGCGCTACCTCCTGGGCGCGCAGAGCTTCGCGGCCGCGTTGAAGGAATACGACGCGACCGCTCGCCTCGATCCGAAGAACGCCGAGTCGCGCGCGTACGGCGGATGGATCGTGTACCTGGCCGGCCTGCCCGACGAGGCGTTGCAGCGTCTCGATACCGCGGTCGCGGCCGATCCGAACTATCCCGACGCGCACTTCTTCCGTGGGATGGTGTTGTTCCGCGGCAAGGGCGACGCGTGCGGCGCGAAGCCCGAGTTCCAGCGCTATCTCGCGGTGGCCAACCAGAGCCCGATGGGCCCGCAGGTCGATCAGATGCTCGCGGCCGCCGTGGGAGCCTGTCCGACGAAATGAGCGAAGGAGACACCATGGCGGAACCGCCCGAGTTCGAGATCGACCCGAAGGCGAACTACGAGGTCACGATCGACACGCCCAAGGGCCGCATCGTGATGGAGCTCGATCCTCGCCTTGCGCCCAACACCGTCAACAACTTCGTCGCGCTCGCGCGTCAGGGCTACTACGACGGCTTGACGTTCCACCGCGTCGTGCCCGACTTCGTGATCCAGGGTGGTTGCCCGCAGGGCACGGGAACCGGAGGCCCCGGCTACAAGTTCGCCGACGAGCCCGTGCAGGGGGAGTACACCCTCGGCGCGGTCGCGATGGCGAACGCCGGGCCCAACACCAACGGGTCGCAGTTCTTCATCACGATCGACGACTGCCGGCGCAAGCTCTCGAAGGACTACAACCTCTTCGGCTACGTGACCGAAGGCATCGACGTCGCCCAGTCCATCGACGTCGGCGACGTGATGCAGAAGGTGACCGTCGAGGAGAAAGCCCGGAGCTGACGCGTGCGCATCTCGGCCCGGGCGGATTACGCGGTTCGCGCCGCGATCGAGCTCGCCGCCGCACCACCTGGCACGCCGGTGAAGGCGGAGACGATCGCTCGGAACCAGGACATCCCGCGCGAGTTCCTCGAGAACATCCTCCGGGATCTGCGCCGCCGCGGGCTCATCCGAAGCCTGCGAGGCGCCGAGGGCGGTTCGATGCTCGCCCGTCCGGCGTCGGAGATACGGGTCGCGGAGGTGTTGCGCGCGGTGGAGGGCCCGCTCGCCGCCGTGCGCGGCCTGCGGCCGGAGTCCTTGAAGTACACCGGGCCGGCGGAGTCGTTGGTCGACGTGTGGATCGCGCTGCGCGCCAACCTGCGCTCGGTGCTCGACGAGGTCACCCTGGCCGACATCGCCGCCGGCACGCTCCCCGACGCGGTGCGCGCCGCGGCCGCGGACCCGGCCAACTGGGAACCGCGATGAGCTTCTTCCAGCGCAACCGGGCCGAGCTCGAACGGCTCGGTTACGACCCGGACCGGCTTCCCCCGGGCCAGTACCACACGAAGCGCTTCCCGGTGCTGCACGTCGGCGACGTGCCCGCCTACGACATGGCCACGTGGGATCTGCGTGTGTACGGGAGCGTACGCACGCCACTCGGAATTTCGTGGCACGAGCTGCGGGCGCTTCCCGCAACGGAGGTCGTGACCGACATCCACTGCGTCACGAAATGGTCGAGGTTCGACACCCGATGGGCGGGCGTACGAGTGCGTGAGGTGCTCGAGCGCGCGGGCGTCGACGACACCGCGACGACGGTGGTGGCCCACGGCGAGTTCGGCTACACGACGAACGTCCCGCTTCCCGAGTTGCTCGCCGACGACGCGCTCCTCGCGTGGGGTTACGACGGCGCTGATCTGGCGCCCGAGCACGGCGGCCCGTTGCGGCTGCTCGTGCCCCGGCTCTACTTCTGGAAGTCGGCGAAATGGCTTCGCGCGCTCGAGCTCCTCGACCACGACGAGCCGGGGTTCTGGGAGCGCAACGGCTACCACAACGACGGCGACCCGTGGCGTGAGCAGCGCTACTGGGGCGACTGAGCCCGCCGCTGAGCGGAGATCCGGGCTTGTCATCTGCGACGTAATACAAGTACGATACAAGTTGTGAGGTACGTCGACGTCGCCGAAGCCCTGCGGGCCCGCATCGCCGAGGGCGAGGCGGCCGCGCTGCCGAGCGAGGCGGAGCTCGGCGCGGAGTTCGGGGTGAGCCGGGTCACCGTCCGCCGGGCGCTCGAGGCGCTCCGCGACCAGGGCCTCGTCACGAGCCGGCGCGGCGCGGGCTGGTTCGTCGCCGTCGACCCCGTGCGTCAGCCCCTCGGCCGGGTCACCACCGTCGAGTCGGCGCTCGAGGCCGCGGGCGCGACCCCGAGCCGGCGGGTCCTCGAGTTCGTCTTTGAGCGCGCGCCCGCCGACGTCGCGAAGATCCTGGCGCTTCCTGCCGACGGTGAGGTGCTGCGCGTCACCCGGATCAACCTGGCCGATGGCGAGCCGTTTGCCATCGTCACGGTGTGGATCGCCGGCGCGTTGGGTGCCGAATTGTCGCGCTCCGATGTGGAGCGCGCGACGTTCTACGAGTTGCTGCCGCGCCTCGGAGTCGAGCCGGGCCGCGTGGTGCAGACCATCACCGCCGTCGCCGCGACCCGTCACGAGGCCAGGCGTCTCGGCGTTCCCACCGGGTCGCCGTTGCTCGCGGCTCGGCGCGTCACGTACGACCGCACCGGTCACGCGGTGATCGTGGCCGAGCACCGCTACGCCGCGCACCGCACGGCGTTCGAGGTCGAGTTCCCCTTCCTACAAACCACTGGAGCGCGTCATGACTGACACAACCGAGCCGGTCGGCCCCACCACCCCAGCGTCACTGGTCGAGCAGGTGTACGGGCGGTTCCGCGAGCGCGATGAAATTGCACGCGAGCGTCTCGGGCGTCCGCTGACGTTCGCGGAGAAGGTGCTGTTCGCCCACGCTGACGACCCTCGCACGCTGGGTCTCGCGCGCGGCGCCGACTATGCCGATTACCGGCCCGACCGCGTCGCGATGCAGGACGCGACCGCGCAGATGGCGCTGTTGCAGTTCATGCTGGCCGGTCTGCCGCGGGTCGCGGTGCCGTCCACGGTGCACTGCGACCATCTCATCCAGGCACACATCGGAGCGGAGGCGGATCTCGACAACGCGATCGACACGAACGCCGAGGTGTACGAGTTCCTGCGGACCGTGTCGGCGAAGTACGGCATCGGGTTCTGGAAGCCCGGGTCGGGAATCATCCACCAGGTCGTGCTCGAACAGTACGCGTTCCCCGGCGGAATGATGATCGGCACCGACAGCCACACGCCGAACGCCGGTGGTCTCGGGATGGTCGCCATCGGCGTCGGTGGGGCGGACGCGGTCGACGTGATGGCGGGCTGGCCGTACAACACGCGCGTGCCGAAGCTCATCGGCGTGCGGCTCACCGGCTCGCTGTCGGGCTGGACATCGCCGAAAGACGTGATCCTGAAGGTCGCGGGCATCCTCACGGTGAAGGGCGGCACCGGCGCGATCGTCGAGTACTTCGGGCCCGGTGTGGCGTCGATCTCGGCGACCGGCCGGGCGACGATCTGCAACATGGGCGCGGAGATCGGCGCGACCTGCTCGCTGTTCGCCTACGACGACCGCGCCGCGATGTATCTGAAGGCCACTCGCCGGGAGGAGATCGCCGACCTCGCGGCGCGGTACGCGGACTTCCTGTGCAGCGACCCGGACGTCGACCGTGACCCGGAGCGCTTCTACGACCGGGTGATCGAGATCGACCTCGACGACCTCGAGCCGCACATCGTCGGTCCGCACACGCCCGACCTCGACCGTCCCGTCTCCGAGCTGCGCGACGCGGTGGCGAGCGAGGGCTACCCCGCGCGTATCTCCGCCGCGCTCGTCGGCTCGTGCACCAACTCGTCGTACGAAGACATCGGGCGCGCCGCGAACGTCGCCCGGCAGGCCGCGGCACACGGCCTTCGCGTCAAGTCGCCGCTGCTCATCACGCCAGGCTCCGAGCAGGTGCGCGCCACCATCGAACGCGACGGTCTACTGGACGATCTCGAGGCGATCGGCGCGACGGTGCTCGCGAACGCCTGCGGGCCCTGCATCGGGCAGTGGCAACGCGACGACGTGCCCGCCGGCGAGCGCAACAGCATCGTGACCTCGTTCAACCGGAACTTCCCGCGCCGCAACGACGGCAACGCGGACACCCTCGCGTTCATCGCGTCGCCCGAGACGGTGGTCGCGATGGCCCTCACCGGCCGGCTGGACGTCGACTTCGTGCACGAGCCGTTGGAGGCGGCCGACGGCACTCCCTTCAAGCTGGATCCGCCCGTCGCGGACGACCTGCCGTCGCGCGGCTACGACACGGGTTCCTCGGGGTTCGTCGCGCCGGCAGCCGATCCCGACAGCGTGGACGTCGCGGTCACCCCGGGCTCGGAGCGGCTCGAGCTGCTGCAGCCGTTCCCCGCGTGGGACGGGCGCGACATCACCGGCCTGCGGGTGCTGCTGAAGGCGGTGGGCAAGTGCACGACCGACCACATCTCGCCTGCGGGACCGTGGCTGCGCTACCGCGGGCACCTCACGAACATCTCCGGCAACCTCTTCATCGGCGTGAACAACGTGTTCGCTCCCGAGCAGGCGGGATTCGGTGTCGACGTCCGCGACGGGTCGGTGAAGGCGCTTCCCGAGCTCGCGGAGGCGTACAAGGCGGCCGGGATCCAATGGATCGCGGTCGGCGACGAGAACTACGGCGAAGGTTCGTCGCGTGAGCACGCGGCGATGGAGCCGCGCTACATGAACGGCCGCGTCGTGATCAGCCGGTCGTTCGCGCGCATCCACGAGGCCAACCTGAAGAAGCAAGGCGTGCTCCCGCTCACGTTCGCGGATCCTGCCGACTACGACAAGGTACGTGTCGACGACGTCGTCGACGTGCAAGGCCTCGCGACGCTCGCTCCCGGGTCGACCCTCACAGTCGTATTGCACCACGCCGACGGCACGACCGACACCGTGCCGGCGGTGCACACGTTGTCCGACGAGCACATCGCGTGGTTCCGTGCCGGCGGCGCGCTGAACCTGCTCGCGACGCAGCATCGCAGCGGCTGACGCCAAGAGCCGTCACTGCGGGCCGCCCCTTTCCGGCCTACGATCCTGCGGAGGCGCCGGAGGGGAGGTCGCGTATGCGCCGCATCGCACCGCTCGTCGCGTTCCTGTTGCTCGTCTGCACGGGCTGCTGGGTGGAGGTGGGTGCCGGCCCGTGGCACGCCAACTTCAACCCCACCGAGCACGCGGTCAATGGCGCGAGCTGGGGCGCTCTTCACCAGGCATGGGCCGCGTCGGTGCCGGCGCAGGGCGGGTTCGGCGCGTCCAGCACAGTGGTCCTCGACGGTGTCGCGTACATCAATGGTCACGACGGCGTGCTGCGCGCGTTCGACGCGTCCGGCACGAGCAGTTGCTCGGGCACCCCGACGACGTGCACGCCCTTGTGGACGGCGTCGACGGGTGGGGCCCCGGGGAGCCAGCCGGCGAGCGATCCCGCCGTGGACGGCAGCCGCGTGTTCGTCGGCGGTGGCGACGGGAATCTCTACGCATTCGACGCGGCGGGGAAGCAAGGCTGCAGCGGCACGCCGAAGACGTGTACGCCGCTCTGGACTGCTCCGCTGGGCGGCTCGGTGTACGCACCGACGATCACGGGCGGCCGGATCTTCGTCGGTTCTTCCGACGGGAACCTCTACGCCCTCGACGAGGGCGGCAACACGAACTGTTCCGGTGCGCCGAAGCACTGCGCGCCGTTGTGGTCCGCGACGACCGGCGTGAAATACAACATCGGTGTCCTGCAGACGCCGGCGGTCGACGGCGATTTCGACCTCGTGGTGTATCCGGGCCCGCACGGGCTGTTCGCGTTCGACGCCGCGGGAAATACGAACTGCTCCGGCGTGCCGAAAGTGTGCACACCGCAGTGGGAGGCCGACTTCGGCCCGAACAGCCAGACCGTCGGGTACCCCGTGATCGCAGGTCGGATCGTGTACCAGGCGCTGCTGAGCGGGGACGTCGCCGCCATCGACACCGCGGGCGTCCTCGGCTGCACCAACGCGAACCCCGCAGTGTGCATGCCGCGGTGGACCGACCGAACCGGGAACGTGGCGTACGGCGGTCCGGCCGTCGGCGCCGACGGCACCGCGTACATGACCGGAGGGGTCGTGGCGTCGTTCTCCGGCGACGGCACCACAGGATGCAGCGGGACCCCGGTGGTGTGCACGCCGGTGCACACGGCATCACTGAACGGCGGTCTGGCGCTGCCGGGCGCGATCGTCGGTGATGTCGTGATCATGACGATCTTCGCGGGCAACAGCTCGCTCGCTGCGTTCCGTCTCGGCACGCTGAGCCCGCTCACGAAGTACGGGATCGGAAGCCTGCCGGGCGTTGTCACGATCGACGCCGGCACGGTGTTCTTCCCGACGACGGACGGCTTCCTCCACGCGTGGCACCCGTAACCGGCGTCGCCTCGCCGACGTCGACGCGCGCGAACGGGCCAAGCACGGTCACGTCGGCGTCGTCGCGTAACTCGCCCTCGACGACGAGCAGGTGCGCGCCGGGGTCGCACCAGCTGCGCCACCAGCGGCACGAGGCGCGAATACGCGGCGTACCGTCGACGTCCGCAGCCGCGAGCGCATCGGACAACTCCCGGCGTCGCGACTCGGGAATCTCGAAATGGAACGCCAACGACATGACCGCACGATCGCACCGGAATTCTGCAGCGGCCTGAAGAGCGGCTGAGGATCTGCTGAGAGATCGAACGGGTTACGAGCCGAGAGAGCCCAACTGGCCCTCGGTTGGCTCCGCTCAACAGAACCACGGCTCCGTGAGCCGTGGCCTCCCCTCGATCGAGCCGGCCTCGAGCAAGCCGGGCCGGGCGGGCAGCGCGAGCGCGTCGCGCACGCGTGTGTACGTCGTGGGGATGGGCTCTCCGGCCATGACGCTGTGCTCCACGATCCTCGCCAGCTCGCGCTGGAGCTCGTCCACGACGGGATCCGCGTTGCGCCACGTGTAGGACAGCGCGTCGGCGTCGTATGCCTCGATCGTCGCGGCAACGTCTGCTTCGTCGAGCAGCAACGACCCCGGTGGCAGCAACAGACGGATCGTGTACTGCACGGGGTCGACGTTTCCCACGAGGTCGTGGTCCGCGACGAACTCGACGAGATCACGGACCTGGTCAACCGTCGTCCAGGGTGTGAACGGAAGGAACGACGGCCGGATCTCGATGCCGTGCTCCCGCAACAACGCCACCGAGCGCGCCGCGTCCGCTGTCGTGTGCCCCTTGTCGAGCCGCTGCAGAGTCATATCGTCGGTGCTCTCGAACGCCGACACGACGAACAGGCATCCGGCCGCCGCGAACTCCGACCACACCGTGTCGTGACGCAGGATGTGCTCGACCTTGACGGTGCAGTCGAAGGTCAGTTGCGGATGCCGCTCGTGCATCGCCTGTACGACGCGTCGCGAGTGGTGCACGCCGTTGAGGAAGTCGGGATCTCCGAACGTGATGTGCTCGGCGCCCATGTCGACGAGCTGATCGACGTCGCGGAGGACGTCGGGTTCCGTGACGATGCGGATGCGGCCGTCGTAGACGACCGGAACGGGGCAGTGGCGGCATCGGTGAGCGCAGCCGTGTGACGCCTCCACGTAACCGACCGCCCGCTCGTCACCGCCGAGCGCGAGATGCGCGTACCGCTGCAGCGCCGGCAGCGCGGCGCGTTCCGGGAGCGGCCGCGGGTTCGTGCCCCGGTCGAGCTGCACGGCCTCGCCCGCGTCGCCCGTCTCGACCCACGCCACGACCGCGTCGTCGTACTCGCCCGCCACGACCGCGTCGGCGAGATCGGCGCACGTGGCGGCGTAGAGGCCGTAGCAGCACGTGGGCCGGTCGATCCGGGGGAGCAGCGCGCGGACGAGCCGGGCCGCGGTGTGCATGGGAACGGAGAGGGCAACGCGGTCGACATCGGCCAGCACGCCCGGGTCCCAGCGCTCGACCGAGAGGTCGAGCAGGCGAACCTCATGGCCCCGCGCCGAGAGCGCGGCCGCGGGGCCGGCCGCGTGGATGGGCTGATGGCCCATCTCGTACGTCGACACCACGAGAACGCGCATCGCCGCCCAGGTTATGGCCGGATCTCCACTTCCAACGCCGCGTGGGCGGCCCGCAGCGTCTGTTCCACGGCGAAAGGTGACTCGCCGTGGGCGAACACGAACCCGAGGTACCGGTCGCCGTCGGGCAACGGGACGACGGCGTGGCCTGCAGGGATCGTGATCTCGACGCCGTCGACACCCGGAAGTGTGCGTGCGTCGTCCTGGCCGCGCACCGCAACGAGTGTTCCGCGCCGCGGAATCGGCAGCATCATGACGCCCGACGAGGCGTGCGCCGGCTGCAACGATCCGAGCGCGCGCCCGGTGGCCTGCCGCAGGATCAGCTCCTCGAGCGACACACCGAGGCCGAAGACGAGCGAGCGCGCGCAGAGGCCGCCGATCGATCGGGCCGCGATCTCGAGCACGACGGCCTCGCGCTCCGACGGGACCCGCAGCTCCGCGTGCACGGGCCCGGTACGGAGGCCGAGCGCGGCGACCGCCGCCGACGTGGCCCGAACGACCTCGTGTTGTGACGCGGCCGGAAGCCGCGACGGCGTCACGAACAGTGTCTCCTCGAAGTACGGGCCTTCGAGCGGGTCGGGTTTGTCGAAGATCGCGAGCACGTCGAGCGCGCCGTCGTGCACCAGGGCTTCCACTGCGACCTCGGCACCCGGCACGTACCGCTCGACGAGCAACGGCGGGCCGCCCTGGATGTCGAGCACACGCGTCGCCACCGCGGCCACCTCGTCCGGCGTGTCGACGCGGATGACCCCGCGACTCGCGGACAGGCCGACCGGTTTGATCACGGCCGGCGGGCCGAGCTCGGCCACCGCATCACGCGCCTCCTCCGGTGTGCGGGCGACGCGATATGCGGGCTGGGGGACCTCCTCCGCCTCCAGGCGGGAGCGCAGCCGGCTCTTGTCGCGGGTGGCGGCGAGCGCGTCGACGGGGTTGTGGGGCAGCCCCAAGCGGGCCGCGAGCTCTCCCGCGACGACGACACCCTGCTCGTCGACGGCCACCACCGCGTCGAGCGGCAACCTGCGGTCGAGGTCGCCGACCGCGTCGGACGCGGCCTCGAGGTCGTCGAGCGGGACGAGGACCGTGTTCACCCCGTCCTCGCCCAGGACCTGCGGTTCCTCGGATCCCACCACCACGTCGACCCCGAGCCGCCGGGCCGCGGCGATGAAATCGCGGGCGCGGTAGGTCGCCGTCGGGAGCAGGAGGAGGACGCGGGTCATGGGCGTATCATGGCCAGCATGGCGCACAACGGCGCACCCCCCGACGGACCCGACGGACCCGGCGGCCCGGCCCTGCTCACGATCAGCGACGAGGCGCGGGAGAAGATCCTGGAGGTCCGCGCCGCGGAGCCGGACCCGGACACGCTCGCGCTGTGGCTCGAAGTCAGCGGGGCGCAGGGCACGACGTACACGTACGACATGTATTTCCAGCGTGAGGACGAGGCCGGTCCCGACGACGGCATCGTGCGCCACGACGATCTCGCCGTGGTCGTTCCCTCGGCCAGCATCGACAAGATCCGCGGCGCCCGCCTCGACCTGCAGGGCGGCGGCATGGTGCTGAACAACCCCAACCGCCCGCCCGCGAGCCCGCCGATTGGGAGCCGACCGCCGGCCGATCTGAGCGGCGAGGTGCCGCAGCGCGTGCTTCAAGTGCTCGACGAGCAGATCAATCCCGCGATCGCCGCGCACGGCGGCCGGGCCGATCTCGTCGCGGTCGAGGAGAGCATCGCGTACCTGCGGCTCTCCGGTGGTTGCCAGGGGTGCGGTCTCGCCGCCGTCACGCTCAGCCAGGGCATCGAGGTCGCGATCCTCGACGCGGTGCCGGAGATCACGCGTGTGGTCGACGTCACCGATCACGCCAGCGGCGACAACCCCTACTTCGAGTCCGCCAAGAAGTAGCTCCTCAGGCGAAGCGGGCCGCGTCCTGCGCGGCGTACTGCGCGACCGCGGCATCCGCCGCGGCGTTGCGCTCGACCGCGTCGACGACCTCTGCCAACTTCGAGCCCGGGATCGCGCACGTCATCTGATCGCTCGGCATGCCGGTGCGGACGCGGCTCAGCATGCAGCCCACGCTCGCGGCCGCCTCACCGTGCTCCTTCGCGATCGCGACGATGTGGCACTGCGGCTTTCCTTCGATGCGCAGTCCCGGCATCGCGTCCGACAGGACCATGAGTTGCTTCCCGTTGAGGCGCAGGAGCACGACGTCGGGGTCGACCGGTGTCTCGGCGAGCGGCCCGTACGTGACCGCGGCCGGGCGTTCGGTGACCACCGGGATCTGCGGCACCACGTCCATGGTGACCCACCCCGATTCGAGCAGCGCGGCGACGTCGCCGTTCCCGGCCACCTCGTCGAGCGTCTTGAAGCCATGGGTGAGGCTGCCGACGCTGCAATTGGCGTGGTCTTCCGCGACGGTGGTGAACGTGCGATCGGCGGCGTGGTTCCAGAAGACGCAGCCGGCGGGCACGCGACCGGTGCGCCCGTCCGGCATCGGGTCGGGCATCGGCTGGTCGAACGCGGGAACGCCTGCGGGCGGTTCCGCCGAGAACGTGATCGCCACCGGCGCCGTGGTGAGATGCAGCTGGGACTGCAGCGCGCTCGCGAGGGTCGTCCAGGAGTCGTCGGTCATGGCCGCACCCTACTGCGTTCGCAATCCACGCAGTCGCGTCACGACCGGGGCGAACGCACGCAGGAACGCGTCGACGTCGTCATCCGTCGTGTTCCAACCGACGCTGACCCGCAGCGAATGATCGGCGTCGACTCCCATCGCGTGCAGCACCGGCGACGGCTCGAACGTCTCGCTCGAACAGGCGGAGCCCGAGTGCACGGCGACACCGTGTTGATCGAGGGCGAGCAGGATCGGCTCCGCCTCGACGCCGGCGACTCCGAGACAGACGACGTGAGGCAGCCGGGCGACCGGGTCGCCGAACCGCCGGAGGCCGTCGACGGACGCGACGGCACCGGAGGCGAGGCGCTCGGTGCGGTCGTACGCCCCGGCGCGCTCGCGTTGCAGGCGCTCGCCGGTGGAGAGTTCTTGGGCGACTGCGCCGAACCCGACGGCGGCCGCGACGTTCTCGATGCCACCGCGACGCGCTCGTTCCTGCGCGCCGCCGACGACGAACGGAGGGACGCGCAGCCCGCGCCGGATCAGCAGCGCGCCCACTCCCTTGGGGCCGCCGCACTTGTGTGCGGTCACCGAGCACAGATCCGCACCGAGGTCGTGGAAGTCGACCGGTACCTGGCCGGCTGCCGCGCACGCGTCGACATGCACGAGCACGCCGCGCTCCCGAGCCAGGCGGCACACAGCTGCCGCCGGTTGCAGCGTGCCGACTTCGTGGTTGGCGAGTTGCACGGTGACCAGCGCGGTGTGGCCGCCGACGGCGGCGGCGACCTCCTCCGCGTCGAAGCGCCCCGTGGCGTCGACACCGACGACCGTCGTGTCGGCGCCCGTACGCGCGCACGCGTCCAGCACCGCAGAGTGCTCGACCGCGGTCGTGACGACGTGCACCGGTGAACCGTCCCCCGTGTGACGCGCCAGCGCGCCCCACACGGCCGCGTTCACCGCTTCGGTGCCGCCGGAGGTGAGCACGACCTCTCGTGGCCTCGCGCCGAACAACGTTGCGACTCGTTCACGCGCTTCCTCGAGCGCGACGCGCGTGGTGCGGCCCTCGGCATGCAAGCGGGAAGGGTCGCCCTGATGCTCACGAAGGAACGGCACCATCGCCTCGAACGCGGCCGGCCGCAACGGGGACGTGGACGCGTGGTCCAGATACGTCCGCGTCACGCCGCGGTCACACCTCCGTCACACGCGGGTGACGCAGTGTTCCGCGCCTTCGGGTCGCGACTCCTCGAACCGAGGGTCGACCTCGCCCGACAGGCCGGCGAGCATCCCGCGGATCATGCCGCGATCCACCGCGCACACCACGTGCGGATACTGCTGGGCCGCTTCACCGAACGGACAACACTCCGACACGATCGCGAGCGAACGTCCGCGAGGCTCGGTGTGCGCAGCGAAGCCGTGCGCGGTCAGCGCCTCGGCGACTGCGACCATCGCCGAGCGCAGCGAGCGCTGTGCGCGGCCGGGGACCTCGGACGCCGGGCCCATTTGACGGGCGAGCGCGAGCCCGTACTCGTAGCCGACCTCGTCGGCCATCGCGGAGGCCTGCTCCGGGCCGAGGAGGTCGAGCGCGCGTGCGAGCAGTCGCGCGAGCAGATCGTCGTGACGGGGCGGGAAGGACAATGTCGCGTCGACGTCGCTCGTGCGGTAGCGCTTGGAAGGGCGCCCCGCCCCGCGCCCGGGCTCGCCCGCGGCGACGTCCGCGCTCGGCGCGGGCGCAACGGTGAGATAGCCACCTCCGGTGAGCTTTTCGAGGTGATGCCGGGCGACGTTGGGATGGAGCTCGAAGCGCTCTGCCACCTCGGTCGCGGTGACGCCGAAGGACGGGCCGCCGCCCGAATCGCGCACGAAGAGATAGATCTCGCGACGGGTCGGATCGCCGAACGCGCTCGTGACGGCCGCGACCGAGGCGGTGAATTCCTCGGCGGTCATCGGCCGCTGCTGCTCGGAGCGGGAGTGCTCCGACCAGGAATGCTCGGACCGGGCGTGCTCGGGGGGCTGCGGCTCGGGCCGCATCGCGTCCACGACCGGTATTCTACCTATGTTCGTAGTGGAAATCCCCTGAGCCGGCCGAGCCTCGGAAACCTCCGAGGGGCCGGTCCCCGTGGCCCGATCCGCAGGAGCGCAGATGCCCGCCGACGCCGCCCTCCTCGCCGCGCTGCGCGAGGTCCAGGAGCCCGAGCTGCGGCGATCCATCGTCGAGCTCGGCATGGTGAAGGGCGCGGCGCTCGAGGGCGGGGTCGCGCTCGTCGCGCTCGCCCTGCCGCTCGCTCCGCCCGACGGCGGCGAGGGCCTGCGCCGGCAGGTCGCGGAGACGCTGCTGCGCATCGAGGGCGTCCAGCGGGTGGAGGTCGACGTGCGGCCGATGACCGACGCGGAGCTCGACTCGGTCGGGGGAGTGCTCAAGGGTGTCGACCCGCTGCGCGTGGTCGACGCCTCCGGAGCCGGGGGGCCGCCGCAGCCCCGGCGCAACCCGTTCACGGACTCGCGTACGCGGGTGCTCGCGATCTCTTCCGGCAAGGGTGGCGTGGGGAAGTCGTCGATCACGACGAACCTCGCGGTCGCCCTCGCGCAGCGCGGCCACGAGGTGGCGGCCCTCGACGCGGACGTGTGGGGGTTCTCGATGCCGCGGATGCTCGGCGTCGATCGGTCTCCCGGTCTCATCGGCGACGTGATCGTGCCGCCTGCGGCCCACGGCGTGCGCCTGATCTCCATGGGATTCTTCGCGCGCGAGGACCAGGCCGTCGTGTGGCGCGGCCCGATGCTGCACAAGGCGCTGGAACAGTTCCTCACTGACGTGCACTGGGCCGAGCCCGACTTCCTCCTCGTCGACATGCCGCCGGGCACGGGTGACATCTCGCTCTCGATGGCCCAGTTCCTGCCGGGTGCGGAGGTCGTCGTCGTGACCACGCCCCAACCTGCGGCCCAGAAGGTCGCGCAGCGTGCCGCGGCCATGGCCCGCAAGGTGAACCTCTCCGTGGTCGGCGTGATCGAGAACATGTCGTGGTTCCGCGGCGACGACGGCAAGGCCTATGAGATCTTCGGCTCCGGCGGTGGCGAGGAGCTCGCGGCCGACCTCGGCGTGCCGTTGCTCGGCCAGGTGCCGCTCGTACCCGCGCTGCGTGAAGGCGGCGACGAAGGCGAGCCCATCGTCGTCGCCCATCCGGACGACGAGGCCGCCGCGGCGTTCCGTTCGATCGCCGAGCAGCTCGACGTCTCGCTGGCCCCCCGCCGCCGCCATCATCCCGAGCTGCGCATCACCTGACCGCCCGCGATCGGTCTCCCGGAGTTGGGACACTGGCCCGGACATGAGGACCGAGCGTCGCACCCGGATTGGCGCCGTGGCGATCGTTCTCGCCGTCGCCGCGGTCGCGTGCGACGGTGGTGGACCGGTGCGCCGTACCGCGAAGCGCGCCCCCGCACCGCACCCGGTCACGACCGCCCCCGCTCCTTCCACGACGACGTCGACGACGCTCGCACCGCCGGCGCCGTTGATGTGGACGCCCTGCGGCGGCTTCGAGTGCGCGACCATGACCGTGCCGATCGACTACTCGCAGCCGCACGCCGCGACGATGGGCATCGCGGTGATCCGCAGCCGCGCCACCGATCCGGCCCGGCGCATCGGTTCGCTTCTGGTCGACCCGGGCGGCCCGGGCGAGTCGGGCTATGCGTTGATCGGCCGCGACATCGGTCTCCTGCCGGCGCGCGTACGTCAGCGCTTCGACGTGGTCGAGATCGATCCCCGTGGTGTGGGCCACAGCAGCGCGATCAACTGCGCGACCGGCGGCGGGACGGGTGGCGACTCGGGTATCGGTCCGGACCCTGCGCCGTCCACGCCCGACGCCATCGCCGCGGTCGTGCGCAGCAACACCGACTACGCGCAGGGATGCGCGCGTGCGGCCGGCGTGCTGCTCGCGCACGTCGGCTCCGTCGACGTCGCCCGGGATCTCGACCAGTTGCGCCGCGCGCTCGGCGACGAGCGCCTGACGTACCTCGGGCTGTCCTACGGCACGCTGCTCGGTGCGACGTATGCCGATCTGTTCCCGACGCACGTGCGCGCGGCCGCGCTCGACGGTGCCATCGATCCGGCTCTCCCCATGGAGGAGTTGCAGGTCGAGCAGGCCCGCTCGTTCGAGGACGCGCTCGACGCCTTCTTCGCCGCGTGCGTGCCCCGTTGCGGCTGGCGCCCGGCCGGCGACCCGGCGACCGCGCTCGTGGCGCTGTTCGACCGTCTCCGTGCCCACCCGCTGCCGGCCGGTGGCGGCAAGCTGGCGGGCCCGTCGGAGTTGTATGCCGCGCTGTTGAGCCGTCTGTACACCCCGTCACTTCGCGCCGGCCTCGCCGCGGCGCTCGCGGCGGCGGAGCGCGGCGACGGTTCGGCGGTCCGGTCGCTGTCGGACGCGTACCTCGGGCGTGCGCCCGGAGCGACCATCAACGCCGACGCCGCGAACGCGGTCAACTGTCTCGACCACCCGGTGCCGCACGACGTCACGAAGCTGGAGGCCCAGGCGGCCGCGGCGAGCGCGCGGGCGCGTGTGTTCGGCCCCGTCCTCGTCTGGGGCGGGGTCGTGTGCGCGGTCTGGCCGCAGCCGGCGACGCGGCCCGTGCGGCCCGTGCACGCGCCCGGTTCCCCGCCGATCGTCGTCGTCGGCACCACACAGGACCCGGCGACGCCATACGCGTGGGCGCAGGCGCTCGCGTCGGAGCTCCAACGCGGCGTGCTCCTCACGCGACGGGGAAACTCGCACGTCGCGCTGTTCTCGAGCAGCTGCGTGCGGGCCGCGCTCGACGCCTACTTCGTCGACCTCGCGCCGCCGCTACCGGGCACGACGTGCGAGTGACGGGGGCCGCGCCGCGACCCCGCGTCACTCGATCTCACGCCTCGGACGCTCAGGCCTCAGGCCGACGTCGAGCCGGGGGACATGTCCTGACCGCTGGCGGACTGGCCCGCCCCCTGCGCCTCGCCCGCGGCCGTGCCCTGCTGCGAGCCCGCGCCGTTGCCCGCGCGCACTTCGGTCGACTCCGAGCCCCCCATCACGCTCACGCGCCGAGGCTTGCTCTTCTCGCTCAGGGGCAGGCGCAGCACGAGCACACCGTTGCGGTACTCGGCCTGCATCCGCTCCGTGTCGAGGTTGTCGCTCACGTAGATCTGCCGTTCGAGCACCGAGTGCGGCCGCTCGCACACCAGCACCTCGTCGACGCCGTCGCCGTGGCCGGCAGTGGAACGGTCGGCGCGCACGGAGATCACGTTGCGCTCGGTGGTCACCTCGATCTGGTCGGGCGAGACGCCGGGGAGGTCCAGCTCGACGATGTACTCGTCGCCGCGCTTGTAGACGTCCATCGGGATGGGCGTCCGGCGTCCCGACGACCCTCCGTCGGGGATCAGCCCCCGGAACATGCGGTCGAGCTGCGACAGTGGGTCGAACTGCATCACGGTCATGGCGCCTCCTCGAAATGTGCTCGTTGCCACGCGCGCTACCCGCAGCCGCAGCGACCGAAGCTCACCGCGATGCCGTTCTTCTCGTACAGGCCGCCATGACGGGCCCGCGCGACGGGGTTGGTAGCATCCCGCGGGTTCGCCCTCGTGGAACCAGAAGGACTCGCATGGAAGTCAACATCGGCGTCGTGCACACGCCCAAGGAACTGGCACTCGAGCTCGACGGCAGTGCCGACGACGTCGCGAAGAAGGTCGACGCCGCGGTCCAGGGCGGGACCTCGGTGCTGTGGCTCACCGACAACAAGGGCCGTCGGGTGGGCGTCGCGGTCGACAAGATCGCCTACGTCGAGATCCACGAGGACGAAGGGCACAAGCGGGTCGGGTTCGGCAGGGGATAGCGACAGGGGATCGGTGTGCCGCCCGCTGCCGCACCGGCGCTCCTCGAGCGGAGGATGCTGTTCTTCTCGGGGAAGGGCGGCGTCGGCAAGAGCACGGTCACCGCGGCCATGGCGTTGCTCGCGGCGCAGCAGGGCAAGCGGGTATTGGTCGTCGACGTCGACGCGAAGGGCAACCTGACCGACCTCTTCGAGCACGAGCCCGTCGGGTTCAAGCCCGTCGAGGTGCATCCGGGTGTCCACGTGATGACGATGCACACCGAGGAGTCGCTCCAGGAGTACCTGCGGCTCAACCTCCGCGTGCCCGTGCTCGGCCGCATCGGCCCGCTCGCGCGCGCCCTCGACTTCGTCGCCACCGCGGCACCGGGCGTCAAGGAGATCCTGACGGTCGGCAAGGTGTGCTGGGAGGTGCGCGAGTCGATCGAGGGACGCGCGGACTGGGACGTCGTGCTCGTCGACGCGGCCGCGACCGGTCACATCGTCGCCCAACTCGGTGCACCGGAGGCCATCCGTGATCTCGTCTCCGTCGGCCCGGTGCGGGCCCAGACCGAGTGGATGAGCGACCTCATGCACGACCCCGCGGTGACCGCGCTCAACGTCGTCACGACACCGGAGGAGATGCCGGTCAACGAGACGATCGAGCTCGTCGGGCGCGTGCGCTCCGAGCTGCAGGTCCCCCTCGGCGCGGTGATCGTCAACCGGGTGTTGCCCGAGCTGTTCACCCACGCCGACGAGGAGACGTTCGAGGCGATGCGCGACCCGGCCGCGGTGAACCGGCTCGTCGACGCGCTGGGTGGAGGTCCCGACGTCGCGCGCGGCACGACCGCGGTGCTCGATGCGGCGCGCATGGCGGTGTCGTTGCGCCGCACCCGTGCCGGGCACCTGGCCGAGCTGCGTCGCGCGGTCGACCTGCCGACGCTGTTCCTCCCATATCTGTTCGTGCGGGAGCACGGCCTGCGCGTCACCCGCATGGTGGCCGAGGCGCTCGGGGAGGAGTTGGGCCTGTGAGGCGACAGGCTGCCGCGACCCGCGGCGCGGAGAACCTCGAGCCCCTCCTTGCCACCAAGGAGATCGTGATCTTCTGCGGATCGGGGGGTGTCGGGAAGACGTCGATGGCCGCCGCGGCCGCGCTCGAAGCCGCGGTCCGGCTCGGTGGCCGCGTCCTCGTGTTGACGATCGACCCGGCGCGCCGGCTCGCGTCGGCGCTCGGGCTCGAGGGCGGCCTCGGCAACGTCGAGCGCCGAGTGCCGGACGACGTGTTGAAGCAGGCGGGCATCGAGCCGCGCGGCGAGTTGTGGGCCGCGATGCTCGACACGAAACAGGGATGGGACGACCTCGTGCTCCGGCACGCCCCCAACGAGGAGACCGCGATGCGGATCCTCGACAACCGCCTGTACCACAACATCACGGCCCGCTTCGTGCAGAGCCACGACTACATCGCGATGGAACGGCTGTTCGACGTGCACGCGACGGGAAAGTACGACCTGATCGTCATCGACACGCCGCCCACGCGCAACGCCATCGACTTCCTCGAGGCGCCCAAGCGTATGGCGGAATTCTTCGGCGGTCGGCTGCTGCGGTGGCTCACCATGCCGTACCGGATGGGTCGTGGCCGCGGCGCGCGCGTCATCAACGTCGCGAGCAGGCCCTTCTACCAACTGGCCGACCGCATCCTCGGGAGCCAGTTCCTGCAGGACATCGCGGAGTTCTTCCTGAACTTCCAGTCGATGTACGACGGGTTCGTCGAGCGCGCGCACGCGGTCGAGCGTCTGATGCACGATCGACGTACGACGTTCGCGGTCGTCACGACGCTCGAGGCCGCGCCGCTGCGCGAGGCGGAGTTCTTCATGGAGGAGCTCGTGTCGCGCAAGTACCACCTGGGTGCGTTGATCCTCAACCAAACGTTGCCCGCGTACCTGCGCTCCCCCGAGGGTGCGCGTGTGGCCGACGCGCTCGTCGCCGACCCCACACCGGCGGCCGGCGCCCTGGTCGAGCTCGGGATCCCTGCGTTGAGCGAGCCCGACCGCACCGCGCGGGTGCTGCACACGGTTGGTGAGTCGTTCCGCAACTTCGCGGTCGTCGCGACACGCGAAGCCGAATTGCGAGCCGAGCTCGCCGAGGCTCCCGACGTCGTCGTCGACGTGCCCCGGTTCGAGGGCGACATCCACGACCTCGCGGGCCTCGCCGAGGCCGGCCGTCACCTGTTCGGGGAGTCGTCCGGTAACCACCGGTGAGCCGGCCGCCTCGGGGCGGCCGCGTAGCATCTTCGTGTGGCAGTGCTCGACGAGCTTGCGGTGGCGAACACGGAGCTGGTCGGTGACGACCTCGCTCACGCCCGGCGGCTCGCCATGTCGTGGCGCCTGCTCGCCGACCTGTGCTTCGCCGATCTGTTGATGCTGGTGCCGGTCGCGGGCGAGGAGGCGCACCGGTTCGTGGTGGTTGCGCAGGTGCGTCCCACCACCGGCCAGACGTTGTATCCGTCCGACATGGTCGGCACCGTCGTGGACGAGGTCGAGCGGCCACTGCTCAGAAGGGTGTGGTGCGGCGGCGACATCACCGAAGGCGACGCCACCGTGATCGGCGCGAACGAGCGCATCCGCGTGCAGGGTATCCCTGCCCGTCGCGGCGACTCGATGGTCGCGGTGCTGACGCGCGAGACGCCCACCACCATGGGCCGCAAGCTCGGCGAGCTCGAGCGCGTGTACCTGGACGTCTTCGAGCGTCTGTCGCGCATGGTCGCCGACGGGGCGTTCCCGTTCGAGCGCGAGGAGCTCGCACCGGCGGAGGCCCCCACGGTGGGCGACGGCGCGATCGTGCTCGACGCCGACGCGAAGATCGTGTTCGCGAGCCCCAACGCGGTCAGCGCGCTGCATCGCATGGGCATCCATGCCTACACGACCGGCCTGCACCTCGCCGAGCTCGGTTTCGAGGACGCGGCGGTGATGGCCGCGTTGCGGGCCCGGGCGCCCGTCACCGAGGAGATGGAACGGGGTGACGTGTCGCTCCTCATGCGGGCCATCCCGCTCCTCTCGTACAAGAGGCCCGTCGGTGCCCTGTTGCTGATGCGTGACGTGACGGAGCTGCGGCGTCGTGACCGCATGCTGATGTCGAAGGACGCCACCATCCGCGAGATCCATCACCGCGTGAAGAACAACCTCCAGACGATCGCGGCCTTGTTGCGTCTGCAGGGCCGGCGCCTGCACTCACGCGAAGCTCAGCAGGCGCTCGAGGAGTCGGAGCGACGAATCCGGTCGATCGCGATCGTGCACGAGACGTTGTCACGGGACGCGAGCGACGTCGTGCCGTTCGACGAGATCGTCCGACCGCTGGTGCGGGTGGTCGAGGAGTCGGTTTCCACGCCCGAGCGGTGGCTGCACTTCGCGGTCGAAGGTGACGCGGGCAACCTTCCGGGCGAGGTGGCCACGCCGCTGGCCGTCGTGCTCAACGAGCTGATGCAGAACGCCGTCGACCATGCGTTCCCACGCGACGGCGACGCCCCCGCCGGCGGTCACGTGCTGGTGCGGTTGGTGCGCTCGATCGACGAGCTGCGCATCGACGTGATCGACGACGGCGTCGGGCTCCCTCCCGGGTTCTCGCTCGAACAGTCGACGGGCCTCGGCCTGTCGATCGTGCAGGCGCTCGTGACCGGCGAGCTTGCCGGGTCGATGGAGATGCGCAACGGTGAGCCCGGTACGTGGGTGCACGTGCGGGTTCCAATCGCGGCACCGCGTGTCAGCCTGCAAGCAGGGTGACTGCTTTCATGGTCGCGCTCGCTGCGAGGCGGGGATACCCGCCTCGCGGACGCTCGCCGCGGGATGGCGCCTCCTCCAGCGCTGGGGGGTCAGCCGGCGGCGGCCTGCTCGTCGGCGAGCCAGGACTTGCGCAGCTTGCGGCGCTCCTCTTCGGTCGTGGCGCCCCACACACCTGCTTCCTGGTTCGTGGCCAGTGCGAACTCGAGACACTCTCGGGTCACGGTGCACTGCGCGCAGATCGACTTCGCCGCCGAGATCTGGTCGAGGGCGGTGCCGGTCGCGCCGATGGGGAAGAACAGTTCGGGATCGGTGTCTCGGCACGCGGAACGGTTCCGCCAGGTGCCGGCATCCCAGTCGTGGGTGCGGATCCAGGTGAGCGCCACAAAGCCTCCGTCTCATTCGTCGACGACGCCGTCGCCGCCCCCCGTCAGCGCGGGCCAGGCTTCGTCTCGTTGTGTGCGGCGCGCGCAGCCAGGGCTACCGAGCACGCCGATACGGCCGACACGCTCCCGTCGGAGTCGCGTGGCGTGTGCAGGGTATCCACGGTTCCGGAGGAGACGCAAGGGTCGTGACCAGCAGTTTTGACATTCCCGTACCTGACGCTGTGAAACGCGTTCCTGTCGTCCTCGCCCACCGGGGGGCGTCCCGGGCCGCGCCGGAGAACAGCCTGCGGGCGTTCTCCCTCGCCACCGCGCTCGGTGCCGACGGCGTCGAGCTCGACGCACGGCGGTGCGCCGACGGCGTCGTGGTCGTGCACCACGACGCCCACCTCGACGGCCGCGACGTCGTCGCGCTGGGTATCGAGGAGCTGCGCGCGACGCATCCCGAGGTCCCGACCCTCGACGAGGCCCTCGACGTGTGCGAAGGCATCGTCAACATCGAGATCAAGAATTTCCCGAACGAGCCCGACTACGACCCGGCCGAGGCGGTGGCCGCGACGGTGGCCGAGACGGTGGTCCGCCGCGACATGCTGGACCGCGTGATCGTGTCGTCGTTCACCACCGACGCGCTCGACCGGGTCCGCGCCGTCGACCGCCGGGTGCGCACGGGCTGGCTGACGCTTCCGGCGTTCGCGGTGCTCGACGCGCTCGCGCTGGCCCGCCCGCGAGGCTACGACGCGATTCACCCGGATCGGCGTGCGGTGCTTCCCCACGCGAGGGACGTCGTGGCGGCCGCCCACGACGCGGGGCTGCTCGTCAACGTGTGGACCGTCGACGACCCGGACGAGATGACGATGCTCGCCGCGGCCGGCGTCGACGGCATCATCACGAACGACCCCGAGCTTGCTCGTCGTGTGCTTCCGGCATCACCAACGTGAGCACGTCGGGCTCGTAGCTGATCGACAGCTCCTCGGCAGTACCGAGGTGCTCACCGTCCACCTGGTACGGAAACGGACCGTCGCCGCGGACCTTCATCGACGTGATCCCGCGACGGTGCACGACCCCGGGATGGCGTCGCACGAGCCGGCGCGACGCCACGGCCGACACACCGACACGCACGATGCCCGACATCCTGCGCGTCCTGAACACCATCACCGCGAGCGCGTCGTGAAGACCGATCCTGTCCTCGACGATCACCGGACGGGAACCGAAGTACGTGTAGGGCGTCGTGTTCGAGACGATGGCGAAGATCGAGCCGTCGATGAGCTCGCCGTCGGGCAGTTCGAAGTCGAACCGAGGCCGCGAGTGGTCGTAGACACGGAGCCACGTGTCGAAGGCGGCCGCGACGAACAGCACCGGCGCGGCGTAACGCTTCATGACCGACCGCCGCTCGGCCTGCTCGATCACCGCCGCGTCGAAGCCGATCCCGCAGTGCACGAGGAAGTGGCGGTCGTTGACCAAGCCGAGGCCCACGCGCTCGAAGGACCGGTGCTCGAGCGACGTGAGCAACTCGGCCGTCGCCTCGATCGGATCCCGCGAGACTCCGATGCTGCGGGCGAAGACGTTGGTCGACCCGCCCGGCAACGGTGCGAGCGCGGTGTTCGTGCCGGCGAGGCCGTCCGCAGCTTCGTTCAGTGTGCCGTCGCCGGCGAGAACCACCACCACGTCGACACCGTCGGCCGCGGCGCCATGGGCGAGCCGCGCCGCGTGACCCTTCCGGGCCGTCTCTGCGACCTCGAGGTCGTGGTCGGCGCCCAGGGCCTTCTGGATGACGACGCGCCGGCGCGCCGTCACCGAGGAGGCGATCGCGTTGACGATGAGCAGGACGCGCACCGTTCGAGGATAGGGGAGCAGGCCGCGGGCAGAGCCGGACTGCTCGACACATAACCTGCGCTCATGCGGCCGACCGACCTCGAGGCCCTCAACGAGGAGATCATCCGGTGCCGGGCCTGCCCTCGGCTCGTCGAGTGGCGGGAACAGGTGGCGCGCCAACCGCGGGCCGCCTTCCGGCACGAGCGCTACTGGGCCGGTCCGCTCCCGGGCTTCGGCGACCCCGGGGCCCGCGTGCTCGTCATCGGGCTCGCGCCCGCGGCGCACGGCGGGAACCGCACCGGCCGGATGTTCACCGGTGACCGCTCGGGTGATTGGCTCTTCGCGGCGCTGTACCGAGCCGGGTACGCCAACCAGCCGACGTCGACGTCGCTCGACGACGGCCTCACGCTACGCGACGCGTACATCGCCGCCGCGGTGCGGTGCGCCCCGCCTGCGAACAAGCCGACCGTCGACGAACGCGACCGGTGCCTGCCGTATCTCGAGCGCGAGCTGAAGTTGCTCGCGAACGTGCGCGTGATCGTCGTGCTCGGTTCGTTCGCGTACGACGCGCTGGCTCGCGTCGTCACGTTGCCCCGACCGCGCCTGAAGTTCGGCCACGGGGTCGAGGTGCCCGCCGATGACGTCACGGTGGTGTGTTGCTACCACCCCAGTCAGCAGAACACGTTCACGGGCAAGCTCACGCAGCCGATGCTCGACGCCGTGTTCACGCGCGCGCGTGAGCTCACAATGCCGCGAGCTCGCCCGCGGCGTAGATGACCGCGAGCAAACCGAGGAGGACGGCGACGCTCAGACGCAGCGTTCGGTCGGACGAACGGATCGCGAGCACCGCACCGAGACGGGCGCCGGGAATCACACCGATCGAGAGTGGGATCGCGTAGGCCCAGTTGATGTCGCCGAGGAACGCGTGGGTGATCGTGCTCGGCACCGCAAGCACGCCGACACACGCGAGGGACGTCGCGACCGCCTCTTTGATCGGCATGCCGATCCATTCGGAGAACGCAGGCACCATGACAGTGCCGCCGCCGATGCCGAGAAGCCCGCTCAGTGCACCCGCGCCAACACCGGTGAGAGCGAAGCGCCACCAGCGTGGTCGTGTAGCCGCCGGCTGCATCACGACCACCGTTCGGCCGTCGTCGAGGTGCACCAGCGTCTCCAGCGTCTCGGGCTCGGCCTCGTCGATGGCTTCGTCCGGCTGCGCCGTGGTCCGCGCCATGCGCCAGGCGGTGAACCCGATGATCGTCGCAGTCGCGACCATGAGGAGATGGCCGTGGCCGGGGACCCGGTGCGATGCCAGCGAGCCCAGCACCGCGGTCGCGACCCCGGTGAGCGACGTCAGGAGCACCACCCGGGGCCGGATCAACCCGCTGCGTGCGTAGCGCAACGTGCCGCTGATCGCCGAGGGAAGGATCGACGGGAGCGTCGTTCCGACGGCGTCGATCGCGTTCACGCCGAGCACGCGTATGGCCGGGGTCGACACGACCGCGCCGCCGACGCCGAACATGCCCGACAGCACCCCGGTCACCGCACCGACGAGCAGCGTCAGCACGGTTCGCCAGGGCTCGCTCATCAATGGACGGTACCCCGCACGGCGACGCGGGTAGCCTTCGCGTCATGACTGTCGGGCAGTTGCGGGGCGTCTACGTGCCGCTCATCACCCCGTTCGAACCATCGGGCGATGTTGCGCTCGACGCGATCGAACGGCTCGTGCACGAGTATCTCGACGCCGGCGCCGCCGGAATTGTCGCGCTGGGCACGACGGGCGAGTCGAGCGCGCTCGACGCAGCAGAGAAGCGCGCCGTGATCGACGCGTGCGCGCGTGTGTGCGCGGAACACGACGCGCAACTGATCGTCGGCGCGGGCACGAACAACACCGCGGCCACGATCGGCGCCGTCGAGGCCCTGCGGGGCACGCCCGCGCTCGTCGGCGCGCTCGTCGTCGTCCCGTACTACGTGCGACCATCGGAGGCGGGAATCGTCGCCCACTTCGAGGCCGTCGCCGAGAAGAGTCCGGTGCCGCTCGTGCTCTACAACATCCCGCAGCGCACCGGACGCGCGTTGAGTGCGGCCGGTGTGTTGCGCGCCGCCCGGCACCCGAACGTCGCCGGCATCAAGCAGGCCGTCGGCGCGCTCGACGGCGACAGTCTCGAAGTTCTCGCGGGGGCGCCGTCCGGGTTCGCGGTCCTCGCCGGTGATGATCCGTTCATCTACCCGACGGTGCTCATGGGCGGAGCCGGCGCGATCGCGGCGTCGGCCCACGTGTGCACCGAGCGGTTCGTCGCGATGGTCGAGTGCGGGCTCGCGGGCAAGCTGGAAGACGGCCGTGGCCACGCCGAGGCGCTGCTGCCGGTCGTGCAGGCCTGTTTCGCGGAGCCGAATCCCTCGGTCTTCAAGGCCGTCCTGCACGCACAGGGCCGGATCCCCACACCGAACGTGAGGCTTCCCCTCCTGGCGGCGTCGGACGCGGCGCGCGATCGCGCACTCGCAGCGGTGGCCGCGGCCACGTCGCCATAACGCGAGCGGTTCGTCGAATCGGCCGTCGCTTCGCAGCTCACCGGCCGGGTTTCGCATCTTCGGGCGGTGGGGGACGGAGGTACCGAGACATGAACCCGATCGAGACGGTGCACGCCCGGCGTTGGTGGACGCTCGGTGTGCTCTGCTTCAGCCTGGTCGTCATCACGCTCGACAACACCATCCTCAACGTCGCGATACCGACGCTGCAGCGTGAGCTCCACGCGACCAACAGTCAGCTGCAGTGGATGGTCGACTCGTACACGCTGGTCTTCGCCGGGCTGCTGCTCACCGCGGGGAGCCTGGGCGACCGTTTCGGCCGCCGCGGTGCGCTGCAGATCGGCCTGCTCGTGTTCGGCGTCGGGTCGGTGGTCGCGGCCTTGGTCGACACGCCCAACGAGCTCATTGCTGCACGTGCCCTGATGGGAGTCGGCGGTGCGTTCATCATGCCGTCCACGCTGTCCGTGCTGACGAACGTGTTCACCGACCCCGCGGAGCGGGCTCGCGCCATCGGCGTGTGGGCCGGTGTGGCGGGAATCGGCATCGCGCTGGGCCCGCTTGCGGGCGGCTTCCTCGTCGAGCACTTCTATTGGGGCTCGATCTTCCTCGTGAACATTCCCATCGTGCTCATCGCGGCCGGCGCCGCGGCAGTGCTCGTGCCGACGTCGAAGGATCCGGCCGCGCCCCGGCTCGACCCGCTCGGTGCGGCGCTCTCCATCGCCGGATTGAGCTGCCTGCTCTACGCGATCATCGAGGCGCCGTCGAACGGCTGGGGCGACCCCATCATCCTCGCCGCGTTCGGGCTCGCCGCCTTCCTTCTCGCGATCTTGGTCGTGTGGGAGCTGCGGATCACCGAGCCGATGCTCGACATGAAGTTGTTCGGCAATCCGCGGTTCAGCGCCGCGAGCTCCGGTATCGCCCTCGTGTTCTTCGCGTTGTTCGGCTCGCTGTTCCTGCTGACCCAGTACTTCCAGTTCGTGCTCGGGTACACGGCCTTGCAGACCGGCGTTCGCCTGTTGCCGTACGCGGCGGTGTTGATGATCGTTGCTCCGTTGAGTGCTCGGTTCGTCGAGCATGTGGGAACGAAGCTCGTCGTCACGATCGGGCTGAGCCTGGTCGCGGCAGGCCTGTTCCTCATGACCCAGCTCGACGTGAGCACGAGCTATCCCGACATCGTGTGGCGCATCGTCCTCGTCGCCGCGGGCATGGGGTGCACCATGGCGCCGGCGACTGAGTCGATCATGGGGTCGCTGCCGTTGGCCAAGGCCGGCGTCGGCTCGGCGGTGAACGACACGACCCGCCAGGTCGGCGGCGCGCTCGGTGTCGCCGTGATCGGCAGCGTGCTCGCGTCGAGTTACGGCTCCAAGATCGGCCATGCCATCGCGAGGCAGTCGCGGCCCGTTCCGAAGCCGATCGCCGACGCGATGAAGAGTCAGCTCGGGGCCGCGCTCGCGGTGGCAAACCGCTTTCCAGGCCAGATCGGAAACCTCATCGCGCGCACCGCGCGGCACGCGTTCGTCGCCGGCATGCACCAAGGGATGGTGGTCGGCGCAGCCGCGGCGTTGGTCGGTGCAGTGGTGGCCCTCGTGTGGCTGCCCGCCCACGCGTCGAAGAGCGTGGGTGGCGACGACGACGAGGTGCTCGCGATCGACGCGACCCTGTCAGCCGAGGCGTTCAGCGCCTCGCGCGCGTCGCACGACTGAGTGCCGGAAGGGTTCAGGCGACCGGGAGGCCGAGGGCGCGGCTGATGACGAGGCGCTGCACTTCGCTGGTGCCCTCGCCGATCTCGAGGACCTTGGCGTCGCGGTACAGCCGGCTGACGGGCGTCTCGTCGACGAACCCGTAGCCACCGAAGATCTGGGTCGCCTCGCGGGTCGCGGTGACGGCCGCCTCCGTGGCGTAGAGCTTCGCCATCGCGGCCTCGGTCTTGAACGGCTTGCCCGTGTCGCGCAGCCACGCGGCCTTGTAGGTCAACAGACGCGCGTTCTCGCACAGCACCGCGAGGTCGGCGCACTTGAACGCGATGGCCTGATTGGCGCCGATCGGGCGGCCGAATGCATGTCGTTCGTTGGCGTAGCGCACGCCGTGGTCGAGGCAGGCCTGGAGCGCGCCGACCGCCAGCGCGGCGATCGCGATGCGTCCCTCGTCGAGGATGGAGAGGAACTGCCGGAATCCCATGCCACGTTCGCCGAGCACATGGTCCGCGGGCACGCGGCACCCGTTGAACACGAGGCCGTGCGTGTCCGACGCGTGCCACCCCATCTTGCGGTACGCGGGTAGCACCTCGAGCCCGTCCGTACCGGCCGGCACGATGAGCGCCGTGATCTCGCCCGGGCCCGTGCGCGCGGTGAGCGTGATCACCGAAGTGATCGGTGTGCCCGAGTTGGTGATGAACGCCTTCTCGCCGTCGATCACCCACTCACCCGTCGCGTCGTCCAACGTGGCCTTCGTGCGCGTGCCGCCCGCGTCGCTGCCCGCTTCGGGCTCGGTCAGCGCGAACGCGCCGAGGGCGCGTCCGGCGATGAGGTCGGGCAGGAACCGGGCCCGCTGCTCCTCGGTGCCGAATCGATAGATCGGGTTGGCACCGAGGCCCACTGCGGCCTCGAGCGTGATGCCCAGGCTCTGGTCGACCCGGCCGATCTCCTCGATCGCGATGCACAACGTCGTGAAGTCCGCGCCTGCACCGCCGTGCTCCTCCGGGAACACGAGACCGAACAGACCGAGGGCACCCATCGAACGGACGACGTCGACCGGGAAGACGTGGTCGCGGTCCCACTCAGTGGTGTGCGGCGCGATCTCGCTCTCGGCGAACTCGCGGACCACGCGGCGGAACGCCTCTTGTTCGGCGCTGAGCTCGAAATCCATGGCGCCGATCGTACGGGGTTAGCCTCCGGCGTTCGGCAGGAATGGGAGGCGGAAAAGGATGCGACTCGACGGTGTCGCGGCGATCGTCACGGGCGGCGCGTCAGGGCTCGGTGAGGCGACGAGCAGGGCGCTGGCCGAACACGGCGCTCGGGTAACGGTGCTCGACCTCGACGAGGAGCGTGGGAAGGCGCTCGCGTCGGAGCTCGGCGGGGGCGCCCAATTCCTGCACACCGATGTCACCGACGCCGAACAGGTGGCCGCCGCGGTCGACGCGGCGACCGGGACCGGGGCGCCACTGCGGCTCGCGGTCAACTGCGCCGGCATCGCGATCGCGACGCGCACGATCGCCCGCGACCGCACGCCGCACGATCTCGGCGCGTTCGAACGCATCATCCGGGTCAACCTGATCGGCACGTTCAACGTGTTGCGTCTCGCTGCGAGCGCGATCGCGGCCACCGAGCCGCTCGACGACGGCGAGCGCGGTCTCGTCGTCAACACCGCTTCGGTCGCCGCGTTCGAGGGCCAGATCGGCCAGATCGCGTACTCGGCGTCGAAGGGTGGTGTCGTCGGCATGACGCTTCCGGCGGCGCGTGATCTCGCGGCGGTCGGAATACGCGTGTGCACCATCGCGCCCGGGACGTTCGAGACACCGATGATGTCCGTGCTGCCCGCTGACGCGCGCGAGGCCCTCGCCGCGAACATCCCGTTCCCGCACCGGCTCGGCCGCCCGGCCGAGTACGCCGCGCTGGTGTGTCACCTCGCCGAGAACCCGATGCTCAACGGCGAGGTCATCCGCCTCGACGGCGCATTGCGGATGCCGCCGCGCTGACCGCCTTCATGCGTGGATTCGCGTCGCTCAGCGACCGATTTCCACGCATGAACGCCTTTAGAGGTCGGCGAAGGCGGCGTCGAGGAGGGCTTCCTGTTCCGCGTCGTGCACGGTCTGGCTCCCCGACGCCGGACTCGCGCTCGCGTCGCGGGCGACGTGGCGCAGATCGCGGTCGCGCAGCAACCTGTGCAGGCGGCCGTGCACGAAGTTCCACGCGCCCATGTTCTCCGGCTCCTCCTGTACCCACCACACCTGCGACGCGTTCGGGTAGCGGCCGAGCACCGCGTCGATCTCGTCGCCGGGGAACGGGTAGAGCTGCTCGACGCGCACCACGGCAACCGGTGCACCGGTCTTGTCGCGGCGGTCCATCAGCTCGTGACCGAGCTTGCCCGTGCAGAGCACGATCCGACGGACCGCGTCCCGATCGAGTGTGTCGGCGGCGCGGTCGTCGAGCACGACATGGAATCCGTCGTTGGTGAGCGCCGACACCGGCGAACGGGTGCTCTGCATACGCAGGTACCGCTTCGGCGTGAAGACGATCAGCGGCCGTCGCGCTGGGTCCTTCACCTGGCGGCGCAGCACATGGAAGTACTGGGCCGCGGTGCTCGGGTACACGACCCGCATGTTGTCCTCGGCGCACAACGTGAGGAACCGCTCCATGCGTGCGCTCGAGTGCTCGGGCCCCTGGCCCTCGTATCCGTGCGGCAACAACAGCGTGAGCGCACTGCGCTGACCCCACTTGTCTTCCGCGGCGACGAGGAACTGGTCGACGATGATCTGCGCGCCGTTGATGAAGTCGCCGAACTGCGCCTCCCACCCCACGAACGCGTTGGGCGCGCTGACCGAGTAGCCGTACTCGAACCCCAACGCCGCGTACTCCGACAGCACGGAGTCGTACAGCATGAACGGCGCCTGATCGGATGAGAGGTGAGCGAGCGGGAAGTACTCGCGCTCGGTCTCGACGTCGATCAGCACCCCGTGACGCTGGCTGAACGTGCCCCTTCGGGTGTCCTGGCCCGCCAGGCGCACCGGCGTGCCCTCGAGCATCATCGAACCGAACGCCATCGACTCGGCGAGCGACCAGTCCACCTCGTCGCGCTCGAACGCAACGCGGTGGGCCTGCAAGATGCGTTCGAGCTTCGGGTTGACGGTGAATCCCTCTGGCCGTGTGGTGAGCCCGTCCACGACTTTCGCCAGCACCTCACGCCCCACCGCCGTGGCGACCGCGGGCCGGTCGGCCTGGACGGGAACGGAGGGCTCGGCCGACGGCGGCTTGCTGTGGTGGGTCTCCTCGAACGCCTGGTCGAGGCGGCGCCGGAAGTCGGCGAGCGACGCCTCCGCTTCGTCGAGCGTGAGATCACCCCGGTTGATGAGGTGCTCGGTGTACAGCTTGCGCACGGAGCGGTGCTGGTCGATCAGCTCGTACATGCTCGGCTGTGTGAACGCGGGCTCGTCGGCCTCGTTGTGGCCGTAGCGGCGGTAGCACACGAGGTCGACGACGACGTCCTTGTGGAACGCCTGCCGGAACGCGAAGGCGAGCCGCACGACCCGCACCGCGGCTTCGGGGTCGTCGCCGTTCACGTGGAAGATCGGTGCCTGCACCATCTTCGCGACATCGGTCGCGTACACGCTCGAACGGCCGGCCTCGGGGCCGGTCGTGAACCCGAGTTGGTTGTTCACGACGAGATGCACGGTGCCGCCGACCTCGTACCCGGGGACGGCCGACAGGTTGAACGTCTCGGCCACGACGCCTTGACCGGCGAACGCGGCGTCGCCGTGCACGAGCACGGGCAGCACCGCGCAGTGGCGTCCGTCGGTGCTCATGTCGTCCTTCGCGCGCGCCATGCCCTCGACGACCGGGTCGACCGCTTCGAGATGGCTCGGGTTCGACGCGAGTGTGAGCGAGACCTGGTTGCCCGACGGCGCGGTGTGCGAACCCGTCGCGCCGAGGTGGTACTTCACGTCGCCCGACCCCTGGGCCGACATCGGGTCGAGCTCGCCCTCGAATTCGCGGAAGATCTGTCCGTACGACTTGCCGATCACGTTGGCGAGCACGTTCAGGCGCCCACGGTGCGCCATCCCGAGCACCGCGTCACGGATGCCCGCGTCGGCCGCCTCGCTGAGCAGCGCGTCGAGCATCGGGATGAGCGTCTCGGCGCCTTCGAGGCTGAAACGTTTGTGGCCGAGATACTTCGTGTGGAGGAAGCGTTCGAACGCCTCCGCGGCGTTGAGCCGCTCGAGGATGCGGCGCTGTTCCTCCTGCGCGGGTGTGTTGTCGACGCCTTCGACGTGCTCCTGGATCCACGCCTTCTGGTCGGGCTCCTGGATGTGCATGTACTCGACGCCCACGGTGCGCGAATACGCGTCGCGCAGCACACCGAGGATGTCGTGCAACGTCATCGCACGCGTGCCGGCGAGGCCGTCGGTGGGGAAGACGCGATCGAGGTCCCAGATCGTGAGGCCGTGCTCGTTGATGTCGAGCTCGGGATGGGTGTGCACCTCGGTGCGCCCGAGTGGATCGAGATGCGCGATCAGGTGTCCGCGCACCCGGTACATGTTGATGAGCTGCTGGACGCTGACAACCTTCTCGTTGGCGCTCTGCTCGTCGTCGGTCGAGACGTCGGTGCTCCACCGGGCCGGCTCGTACGGCACGCCGAAGCTCCGGAACAACTCGTCGTAGAACTGCTCCTCGCCGAGCAGCAACCGGTGGATCCAACCGAGGAACTCGCCGCTCTCGGCGCCCTGGATGACACGGTGGTCGTAGGTGCTCGTGAGGGTGACGACGTGTCCGACGCCGAGACGGGCCAGTGTGGCGGGGTCCGTTCCCTCATACTCGGCGGGGTAGCCGATCGAGCCGACGCCCACGATGAAGCCCTGACCCGGCATGAGGCGCGGCACCGACGACACGGTGCCGATCATTCCGGGGTTCGTGATCGACGCGGTGGTACCGGCGAAGTCGCCCGGTTCGAGCTTGCCTGTCCGTACCTTGCGGATCAGCTCCTCGTACGCGGCGAAGAACCGCGCGAAATCGACCGTGTCCGCGGCCTTGATGTTCGGGACGAGCAACGACCGGCTGCCGTCCGACCGGTGCACGTCGACCGCGAGGCCCAGGTTCACGTGCTCGTGGCGCACGACGACGGGCTTGCCGTCGACGAGGCCGTAGCCGGAGTTCATGTTCGGCACCTTCGCGAGCGCGCGCACGACCGCGTACGCGATGAGGTGCGTGAAGCTGACCTTGCCGTTCCCGCCGCTGCGGCGGAGGTGGTTGTTGAGGATCTGGCGGTTGACCTCGAGGAGCTTCGCCGGCACGACACGAAGCGACGTCGCGGTGGGGACCTTGATGCTCGCTTCCATGTTCTCGACGATGCGTGCCGCGGCGCCACGCAGCGGCACCGGCTGTTCGCCGTCGAGGACGGGCGCGGTCGTGGCCGTGTCGGGCTCCGAGGTCTCGGCCCTGATGCCGACGCTGCTCGGGGCGGGCGGTGTGGGCGCCGGGGGAGGAGGTGTCGGTGCGGGTGGTGCGGGTGGCGCCGGCGCGGCGGTCGCCGCGCCACCGTTGCCGTTGGCCTGCGACCAACGCGGCTGGTAGTCCTCGAAGAACTCGCGCCAGCTCTCGGCGACCGACTGCGGGTTCTCGAGGTATCGGCGGTACATCTCCTCGACGAGGCCCGAGTTCGGTCCGAGATCGATATCCATGTCTTCTCGCTCACTCACTCGCTGCGGGGCTCCGGTCGTCGCCCTGGTTGACGTGTGTCGTTCGTTCGCTGGCGAGCGCCTGCGCTCCTCCCGTCGCTCCGGCGCCGCACCGGTGAAAGCTCCCTGCGCCGCACTGACTGACGCCTCGAGCCTGCGGCTCCCGCCAGCACCTCGTCTCCGGGCGCCGCGCCCGGGGCCACACCGGACGACCCGTCCGTCGACCGACGCTCTTGTACCCATCCATCGTCGCGCCGTTGGCGCGGTGACCGTGCGTGGTCAGGTGCGGAGAAGCTCGGCGACCTGGAACGCCAGGTCCAGCGACTGGCGGGCGTTGAGCCGCGGGTCGCAGACCGTCTCGTAGCGCTGCTCCAAGTGGTCGGGAAGGATCTCCTCCGTCCCACCCAGGCACTCGGTGACGTCTTCGCCGGTGAGCTCCACGTGCACGCCGCCCGGCCACACGTCGGCTGCCTCGCAGGCACGGAAGAACGCCCGCAACTCGGCCATGACGTCGTCGAAATGCCGCGTCTTGTAACCGTTCGCGTGCACGAAGGTGTTCCCGTGCATCGGGTCGCACGCCCACACCACGGGATGGGCGCCGCGGCGCACCGCCTCGATCACCGCGGGGAGGCGCTCGTCGACGTGCTGAACCCCCATCCGGCTCACCAGGGTGAGCCGGCCCGGACGGCGCATCGGGTTGAGCCGCTCGCACAACGCGGTGACCTCGTCGGGGTCCGCCTTCGGGCCCAGCTTCACGGCGAGCGGGTTCTGCACGCCGGAGAGGAACTCGACGTGGGCACCGTCGAGCTGGCGTGTGCGCTCACCGATCCACAACAGGTGGGCCGAGCAGTCGTACCACTGGTCGGTGAGGCTGTCGCGCCGTGTGAGCGCCTCCTCGTAGCCCAGCAGCAGCGCCTCGTGCGACGTGTAGAAGTCGACCTGGCGCAGTTGCAGCTCGGCTTCGAGGTCGATGCCGCACGCGGCCATGAACCGCAGGGCGCGGTCGATCTCGTGGGCCAGCTCGTCGTAGCGCTTGCCTTCACGACTGCTCGCCGCGTATTCGAGGTTCCACGCGTGGACCCGACTGAGGTCGGCGAAACCGCCCTTGGTGAACGCGCGGACGAGGTTCAACGTCGCGGCGGACTGGTGGTAGCCGCGAAGCAGACGGGCGGGGTCGGGCGTGCGCGCGGTGGCGTCGAACGCGAAGTCGTTCACCATGTCGCCGCGGAACGACGGCAGCTCCGCGCCGTCGCGCGATTCGGTGGGCGACGAGCGGGGCTTCGCGAACTGACCCGCGATCCGGCCCACCTTCACTGTCGGCACGCCCGTGCTGTACGTGAGCACGATGGCCATCTGCAGGATGACCTTGAGCTTGTCGCGAATGGCGTTGGCTGAGAACGCGTCGAACGACTCGGCACAGTCGCCCGCATGCAGCAGGAAGCCACCGCCTTCGCTCACCGCCGCCAGCACGTCGGTGAGCTCGCGCGCTTCACCCGCGAACACGAGCGGCGGCATGCGACGCAACTCCTCGAGCGTGGCCTCGAGCGCGCGCGCGTCCGGCCAGTCGGGTTGCTGCGCCGCGGGTCGGTCACGCCAGCTGTCGGGCGTCCACGCGGGCGACGTGCTCGACGGGGAGCTCATGCGCGGGCCTTCACCGGTACACGGTCACAAGTAGGCGCCGGGCGGGCCGGGCGGGCGGGCCGGGCCGCCGCCGGCCTCGAGCATCTGGCGCTGGCGCATCTGCTCGAACTGTGACTGGGCCGCCACCTGCTGGGTGAAGAGCGTGGCCTGGATGCCGTGGAACAGGCCTTCGAGCCAGCCCACGAGCTGGGCCTGGGCGATGCGCAGCTCGGACTCGCTGGGCGTCTCCGCGGTGAACGGCAGCGTGACCTCCTTGAGCTCGGCCTGGAGGTCGGGCGAGAGCACTTCCTCGAGCTCGTGCAGGGAGCGGTCGTGGATCTCGCGCAGCATGCGCCGGCCCGCGTCGTCGAGCGGGGCTCGGCGCACCTCCTCGAGCATGTTCCGCACCATCGACGCGATGCGGATCAGCTTCGTGGGGCGCGTGACCTGCTCGTTGGACTGGTCGCGGTCGCCCTCGCCCTCGGGCGCGCCGTCGACGATCTCCGGTTGGAGGGGGCCCTGCGGGGGCGGCTGGTTGCGACCGTCGGTGTTCGTCACGTCATCGGCTCCTCGTCCACGATACGACGACTTCAGGTTCGGGCCCGGTCCGGGCCCTGGGACTCCAGGTTCGGGCCCGGTCCGGGCCCTCGGACTTCGGGTTCAGGCCCGGCCGGGCCCGAGGATCAGCGGGGTTGGAGGCCCGGGGGCCGCCGGCCCGCGGCCCCCGAGCCGGGCCCGGGAACGTCGTGGAACCGGTACGGCATCGGGTCACGGCCGGGCTGACACACCCAACACTCGCCGGTCCTGCCCGTCGTCACGATCTCCAACACGGCATCCGCGATCTGTACGGGCGGGATCAGCGGGAAGTCGACCGAATCGAGCAGCTTCCGTTGCTCGTCGCTCAGGATGTTCGTGTCGGTCATGCCCGGATTCACGGTGTTCGCGGTGATGTTCGATCCCGCGAGGGTGGGGGCGATGCTGCGCACGAACCCGACGACCGCGTGCTTGGTGAGGTCGTAGACGGGATCGAGCGGGAACGGGATGATCCCGGCGAGCGACGACGTGGCGACGATGGCGCCCCCGCCGCGTCGGGTCATCGCCCGGACCGCGGCCCGCGTGCCGAACACGACACCGTCGACGTTGACCCGCATGATCCGCCGGTACTCCTCGTCGGACAGTGCCGTGATGTCGGCCTGGCCGATCGCGATGCCGGCGTTGAGATACGCGATGTCGACACCGCCGAACTCCCGCTCGCACGCCGCGAACGCGTCGTCGACCTGCGCCGGGTCGCCCGCGTCGGCGGCCACGAACATGTTGCCGGTGGCGTCGGCGACGGCCCGACCGCCCTCAGTGTCGAAGTCGACGACGCAGACGCGCGCGCCTTCCTCGGTGAACCGCGCGACGGTCGCCTTGCCGATGCCCGACGCGCCTCCCGTGACGAGCGCGACCCGTCCGTCCAGCTGACCCATGGCCGGCAGGTTAGGCGCCGGCGTGGGCGCGCGGTCCTGAACAACTCGAGCGCGCGCCCTCGGGGTGATTCGAACACCCGACACACGGCTCCGGAGGCCGTTGCTCTATCCCCTGAGCTACGAGGGCGGAAACGGCGAGCGTACCGCGGGGGCTCGCCGCTCCCCTGGAGGGCTCAGCCCGCGGCGGCGTTGCGAATCGTCGCGAGCTCGAAGACGATCGAGCGATTGAGAGCCTGCAGCGTTGCTCGCGCCGCGGCCTCGATGGCGCTCGCGCCCGACGCGAGGCCGTGTCGCGGTTTCTGCGTTTCCGTACCGACGAGGCCGGCCGCGACGAGGAAGCCGTCACCCGTGCTCGTCTCGAGGGTCCGTGCCCACGCGGGCTCATAGGCCAGACCGGGCACGAAGCCGCGTAACGCGTCGAGGGTCGCCTCGACCGCTGCGAGCAGGCCCCGGCTCGCCGCGGCGCGTCCGATGGTCCGCCGCGCCGACAGCGTCAGGTGCACCTCGAGCTCGTCGGTGTCGGGGAACGTCAACACGGCGAGCAGTCGCACGCGGTCGTCGTCGCCGCCCTCGCTGCGCCGCTCCCTGCGCTCGGGTTCGGGCTCGCGGGCGAGGGTCTCGGCCGGCGGCGGGGGACTCTGGGGCGGTGGCGGCGGCTCCGGACCAGCCTGGTCGGGCGCCGTCGGCAGCGTCGGGGGCGGTGAAGGCGGGGGCGCCACGGGCTCCGCGCTGACCGGTGCACCGCCGGCGGCACCGGGCGTCGCGGAGGGGCCCGGTACCGGCTCCGGGGTGGGCGGCTCAGATGGCGCGGGCCCTGGCGGCGACGGCGCCGCGGGTTCCAGCGTGGCCTCTCCCGGTGGTTCGGGACGCGCGGGGTTTTCCCGAGCGGCCGGCTCCGGCGCGGCAGCTGATGGCTGGGGTTGCGGCCGGGGTTGCGACTGGGTCGGCGGGCGCGGCGCCTCGGTGGGCGTGGGCACCGCCCCCGACGTCGGCACGTTGGCCCTGGCGCCCGGCGCGCTCGCCGGAGCGGTCTCGGGCGCAGGAGTGGACGGGGGCGCAGGGGGCGCTTCCTGGCCCGGCGCAGTCGTGCGGCGGCGCGTGCGCCATCGCACGAGCTCGACCGCGACCGGCCGGTCGGAATGGCGGTAGGCGATCCGAGTGGCCTGGAGCGGGAGGCCAGGCTCCGTCTCCTCCTCGCCGACGTGGATCTGCACGAGCAGCACGTCGTCGCGCTCGGTGAAGCCTGTCGCGCGCACGCCCGGAAGCTTTCGCAGTTCGAGCTCGAGATCGTCGAGCGTCGTCACCGCCGCGCCTCCTTGGCCTCGTAGAGACGGCGGTCGGCGAGCTTCACCAGTGCCTCACTGTCTTCCGCGTCTGCGGGCGTCGACGCGATCCCATATGAGAACGGCACGATCGGCGGTTCGCCGGGCTGACGCGCGGCGACGCGCTCGAGGAGCGCGGGCACGTCTTCGGGATGCGTGTTCGGCAGGATCAGCGCGAACTCGTCGCCCCCGATCCGAGCGGCGATGTCGCCGTAACGCAGCACGTGCCGCAACCGGTCGCCGAGCGCGCGCAGTGCCTGATCGCCGGCGGGATGGCCCTGCGTGTCGTTGATCTGTTTCAGGCTGTCGACGTCGAGCAGCACGAGCGTGAACGACCAGTTGTACCGAAGGCTGCGGGCCACGCCCATCTCCAACAGGCGGTCGAAGCTGCGGCGGTCGAAGAGCCCGGTGAGCGGGTCGTGCCAGGAGTCGTAGCGCAGGAGGTCGAGGCGCAACGCGACCGCGCACAGGCTCGTGACCACCGCCGGGTCGAACTGACGCGTGTCGAGCGGCGGATCGGTGTAGAGGCCGGGCTCGGCTTCGAGGAGTTCCTGCTCCTCCTCGGTGTCGAGCGGGCGGCGTCCGGCGGTAAAGACCTGCCGGGAGAGCCCCGGTTCGTCGATCACGACCGCGGCGTCGCGCAGCCCGAACTGCTCCACCAACCCGTCGAGCGCCTGGTAGATCAGCGAGAGACCCGAGTCGCTCGTCGCGAGCGATGCCATGAGCTGCGCGCTGAGCTGCGCCATCGCGCCACCGTCCTCACCCGAGGGTGGGCCGACATAGTGGAGCTGACCGTGCTCGGGCGGGCCGGAGGGAAGCAGGGCGGCGAGGCCGCGGCCGAGACCACTCTGTCGCGCCACGACCATCCTCCCCAACGTGGCCCGCCCGCCACGCTCTGTTGTATTCCTGCCCCGGTGCACTGCCACGGGGCGTGATCCTGCTGATCCGACCCGTCCATACCGAACAATAGCGACCACACGTCGCAACAGGCAGCCGAACGCGCAGACGGCCAGCGCCGGCGGGGACGACGCGTGTGGGATGCTGAGGCACTCGCGAGCTGACCATCGCTGGGCCCTTCCCCGTCGGAGCGACCACACTCCGTGATACGCGAACGTCTCGACCACGCACTGCGCGACGCCATGACCGCGGCCGGCCTTCCGGCGCCCGCGGGCGACGGCGCGCTGGTCGAACCCGCGCGCAAGGGCTTCGGCGACTGGGGGAGCAACGCGGCGATGCGGCTCGCCCGCGACGTCGGCTCACCCCCGCGAGACGTGGCGCAACGCATCGTGGCGGCGCTCGAACGGGCCCGGCCCGACCACGTCGAGCG
Organism: Acidimicrobiia bacterium; assembly: GCA_024281095.1. Classification (GTDB taxonomy): domain Bacteria; phylum Actinomycetota; class Acidimicrobiia; order IMCC26256; family JAMXLJ01; genus JAMXLJ01. The sequence continues at coordinate 45,880 of JAMXLJ010000127.1, forward strand.
CATCACCGTGGACGGGCCCGGTTTCATCAACTTCCACCTCGCGCCGACGTGGCTGTACGACGTGCTTCGCGAGGTGGTTGCCTCCGGTGACCGCTATGGCCGCGGCCAGGCGTACGCGGGGCAGCGGATCAACCTGGAGTTCGTGTCGGCCAACCCGACTGGGCCCCTGCACGCGGGCGGCGGACGCTGGGTCGCGGTCGGAGATGCGATCGCGAACCTGCTCGCATCGCAGGGAGCCGAGGTGCACCGCGAGTACTACCTGAACGACGCGGGAGCGCAGCTCGAGACCTTCGGAAGGTCCCTCTACGCGCGCTACCGCGGCGAGGATCCGCCCGAAGACGGCTACCGCGGCCAGTACCTCGTCGACATGGCCGAGCGGCTTCGTGCCGAACGGGGCGACGACGTCACGGAGGACGAGGCGCGCGAGTGGGGCTACCACGAGGTCGTGCGTGGTCTCCGGGAAGACCTCGCCCGCATCGGCGTGCGCTTCGACACGTGGTTCTCCGAGCGCGACCTGCACGAACATGGCGAGGTCGACGACGTGCTGCGCGAGCTCGCGGCGCGCGGGCACGCCTTCGAGGACGACGGCGCGGTGTGGCTGCGGTCGACCGCGTTCGGCGACAGCCGCGACCGTGTGCTCGTCAAGGGCGACGGCGCGCCGACGTATCTCGCGGCCGACCTCGCGTATCACCGCGACAAGTTCAGGCGAGGCTGGAATCACCTCGTCGACATCTGGGGTGCCGACCATCACGGCCAGGTCAAGTCGTTGCAGTCGGGCATGGAGGCGCTCGGCTTCCCGCCGAACGAGCCCGAGGTGATCCTCGGTCAGCTCGTCACGCTCGTGAGCGGCGGTGCAGTCGTGCGAATCTCCAAGCGGACGGGCAACATCATCACGCTGGCCGACATCCTCGACGAAGTCGATCCCGACGTCGCCCGGTTGACGTTCCTGCTGCAGAGCATCGACAGCGCGCAGACGTTCGACCTCGACGTCGTCACGTCGCAGTCGATGGAGAACCCCGTCTACTACGTGCAGTACGCGCACGCTCGGATCGCGTCCATCGGCCGGAAGGCTGCGGAGCTCGGCGTCGAGCGTCGTCCGCTCGACGAGGTCGACCTGACGGTGCTCGTGCACGAGCGCGAGCTCGACCTGCTCCGCGCGCTCGCGTTGTATCCCGACGCGGTGGCCGAAGCGGCCGCGTTGCGGGCGCCGCATCGCGTCACGGCATGGGTACGGGATTTCGCGGCACGGTTCCACGGGTTCTACCGTGACTGCCGCGTCATCTCCGAGGACGATGCGATCACGCAGGCACGTCTCTGGCTGGCCGAGGCCGCGCGTATCGCGCTCGCGGACGCGCTCGGCTTGCTCGGTGTGCACGCTCCCGACGAGATGTCGCGCCTCGACGAGGGCGACGACGGACAATGAGCGCGCCGATCGACCTCGGATTGCTTCCGCGCAGCGCGCAGATCGCAACGAGCCGGCTCTCGATAGGCGGCTGCGACCTCGAAGAGCTCGCCGACCGTTTCGGCACGCCGCTCATCGTGTACGACGAGGGTGAACTGCGGGCGCGCTGTGCCGAGTACCGGAGGTGCTTCGGCGAGGATTCCGTTGCGTACGCGGGAAAGGCGTTTCTTTGCCTGGCGATGGCGCGCCTGGTGCACGAGGAGGGTCTGCACCTCGACGTCGTGACGGGCGGGGAGCTGCAGACCGCGCTGCAAGCCGGGTTTCCGGCGGACCGTCTCGTCTTCCACGGGAACAACAAGTCCGATGACGAGCTTCGGTGCGCGCTGCGCGAGCACGTCGGGCGCGTGGTCGTCGATTCGTTCGACGAGATCGAGCGAATCGAGCGCCTCGTGGACGAGGGTTTCGACGCACCGAGCGTCTCGGTGCGTGTCACGCCGGGTGTCGAGGCGCACACCCATGCCTACATCGAGACCGGAACGGAGGACTCGAAGTTCGGCTTCGGCGTCGACGCCGGCGTTGCGCTCGAAGCCGTGTTGCGCGTCGCGGAGAGCGCGGCGATGCGCCTCGGGGGCGTGCACTGCCACATCGGGTCCCAGGTCTGGAACCTCACGTCGTACGCGCGGGCGATGCGCGTGGTCGTCGACCTCGTCGCGACCGTGGGGAAGCAACTGGGCGCTCCCGTCGAGGAGCTCAACATCGGTGGCGGGCTCGGGATCGCCTATCACGCGGGCGACGCGGCGCCCACGATCGCCGAGTACGCCGAGGTCGTGCACCATGCGTTCGACGACGCGTGCGCAGCCGCGGGACTTGATTCGCGGCCGCACCTGATGGTGGAGCCGGGCCGTTCGATCGCGGGACCGGCCGGCCTCACGCTGTACCGCGTCGGCACGATCAAGAACGTGCCGTCCGTGCGCACGTACATCGCCGTCGACGGCGGGATGAGCGACAACCCGCGACCGGTCATGTACGGCGCCCGCTACGAAGCCTTCCTCCCTGCACGTGCCGATGCAGACCGTCCTTTCGTCGCTACCGTGGCCGGCAAGCACTGCGAGCAGGGTGACCTCCTCGTGCGTGACGCGACACTGCCGGATGGCGTCGCGGTCGGCGACGTGCTCGCAGTGCCGGTGACGGGCGCGTACGGCTACTCCATGGCGTCCAACTACAACCGGGTGCCACGGCCCGCGGTCGTCTTCGTCACCGAAGGCGCGGCCCGAGTGATACTCCGCCGGGAGACCCTCGACGACCTCCTACGCTTGGACCAGTCGTGACGCTTCCGGGCCACCGTTGTGCCCATGCGGCGACCGGAGCGAGCGGACGCGAGCGCAGGGAGCTCGCCAGCGAACGAACGACGCGGTGGAGCAAGGTGAACCCCGGAGCCCAGAGCGAGTGAGTGAGCGAGAAGGCATGGTCAGGGTCGGATTGCTCGGCTGCGGCCACGTCGGCGCGCCGCTGGCGCGTCTCGTCGACGAACACCGCGCGCTGATCGAGGCCCGCGCGGGCGTGCGGATCGAGATCGTCCGGGTCGCGGTGCGCAACCTCGCCCGAGAGCGCGACGTGCCGTTGCCGGCGTCGTGCTTCACGCACGACGCCGATGCGGTGGTCGCCGATCCCGAGGTCGACATCGTCGTCGAGGTGATCGGCGGCATCGAGCCGGCCCGCTCGCTCATTACCGAGGCGATCAAGCAGGGCAAGCCTGTGGTCACGGCGAACAAGGAGCTCCTCGCGAACGTGGGCAAGGAGCTGTTCGACGCGGCCGAGGCGGCCGGTGTCGACTTGCTGTTCGAGGCCTCTGTGGCGGGTGGCATCCCGTTGATGCGCCCGCTGCGCGAGTCCCTTGCGGGCGACCGGATCCGGCGCGTGATGGGCATCGTGAACGGCACGACCAACTACATCCTCACGCGCATGGCCGAGGACGGGTCGTCGTTTCAGGATGCGCTCGCCGAGGCCCAGACCCTCGGGTACGCGGAACGCGACCCGACTGCGGACGTCGAGGGCTTCGACGCCGCGGCGAAGGCGGCCATCATCGCGACCATCGCGTTCGGCGCGCGCGTCGTCGCGGGCGACGTGTACAGCGAGGGAATCTCCGAGCTCACGGATCAGGACATCGCGTCGGCGCGCGAGCTCGGCTACGTGGTGAAGCTTCTCGCGATCGCCGAGGAGGTCGACGGCGACATCGCCGTGCGCGTACATCCGACGATGGTGCCGAGCACGCATCCGCTCGCGGCCGTGCGCGACTCGTTCAACGCGGTCTTCATCGAAGGTGATGCCGTCGGCGAGCTGATGCTCTACGGGCGCGGCGCGGGTGGCGAGCCCACCGCGTCGGCGGTGTTGGGCGACGTGATCGACGCGGCCAAGAATCTCGTGTCGGGTGGACGCGGCGCGACCATCGGCGCGCTCACGCGCCGCAGGATCCGTCCGATCGACGAGGTCGAGTCGCAGTTCTATCTTCAGATGGAGGTCGCAGACCGTCCCGGCGTGCTCGCCGCGATCGCGGCGGCCTTCGGCGAACGTGACGTGTCGATCAAGTCGATGCAGCAAGTAGGGATCGGGGCGGACGCGCGCCTGATCTTCATCACTCACCGCGCCCGGGAAGCCGACCTGCGCGCCACCATCCACGACCTGCGCGACGTGCCCACGGTGCACCGCGTCGGAAGCGTTCTGCGCGTGATCGGCGACGACAGATGAGGCGCGCCGACGGGCTCTGGCCCGGTCTCATCGAGGCGTACCGGGATCGGCTGCCGGTCGGCGAGTCGACGCCGGTCGTCACGTTGTTCGAGGGTGGTACGCCGCTGCTCGAGGCCCGGCGCCTGTCGGAGCGAACGGGCGCTCGGGTGCTGCTGAAGGTCGAGGGATTGAACCCCACCGGGTCGTTCAAGGACCGCGGCATGACCGTTGCGATGTCGAAGGCGCTGGAGGACGGCGCGAAGGCGGTCATCTGCGCCTCGACGGGCAACACGTCCGCGTCGGCGGCCGCGTACGCGGCGCGGGCGGGCCTGGTCTGCGGCGTCGTGCTTCCCGAGGGTCAGATCGCGTTGGGCAAGCTCGCGCAGGCGCTCATCCACGGCGCTCGCGTGGTGCCGATCCGCGGCAACTTCGACGCCGCGCTCCAAATCGTGCGCGCACTCGGTGAGCGCAACCACGTCACCGTCGTGAACTCGGTCAACCCGCATCGCATCGAGGGCCAGAAGACCGCCGCGTTCGAGATCGTCGACGCCCTCGGTGACGCGCCGGACGTGCACTGCATCCCCGTGGGCAACGCCGGCAACATCACCGCGTACTGGAAGGGCTACTGCGAGTATCACGCCGAGGGTCGCGCGCAGCGCCGCCCCCGGATGCTCGGTTGGCAGGCGAGCGGTGCCGCACCGATCGTCCTCGGCGAGCCGGTCCCGCACCCCGAGACGATCGCGACCGCGATCCAGATCGGGAACCCGGCGAGCTGGGTGGGTGCGGTTGGCGCGCGCGACGAGTCCGGCGGTGCGATCGGTGCGGTGAGCGACGCCGAGATCCTCGACGCGTACCGGTTGCTCGCATCGGAAGAGGGATGCTTCGTCGAGCCCGCGTCGGCGGCCTCGGTCGCGGGGCTCCTGCGGGCGGCCGACTCCGGGTTGGTGCACGCGGGCGAGACGGTGGTGTGCACCGTGACGGGGCACGGCCTGAAGGATCCGCAGCGTGCCATCAGCGAGGTCGCGGTCGGCGAGTCCGTTGCGCCCGAGGTGGGGCTGGTCGCGGCCGAGCTCGGCCTGTGAAGATGGGTCGCGATGTCGACCCACACCACCACTCGAGCCCTCGTCACGGGAGCGTCGTCCGGCATTGGTGAGGCGTTCGCTCGCGCGCTCGCTGCGCGCGGCGACGACGTCGTGCTCGTGGCGCGGTCACGGCCGCGGCTCGACGAGCTCGCCGGCGAGCTGCGTGACGAGTGCGGCGTCGACGTCGAGGTGCTGCCCGCGGACCTCGCGACGCCCGAGGGCATCGCCGACGTCGAGGAACGCCTGCGGGACCCCGGTCGCACGATCGGCTTGCTCGTGAACAACGCCGGGTTCGGCACTGCGGGCGAATTCGTCGACCTGCCGATCGACGAGGAGGAGCGCGAGATCCGGCTGAACGTCCTCGCGCTCGTGCGTCTGACGCACGCGGCGTTGGGACCGATGTCGCGCCGCGGTGGCGGCGCGATCGTCAACGTGTCGTCGCTTGCCGCGTATCAACCGAATCCCGGGATGGCGACCTACGGCGCGACGAAGGCGTTCGTGAGCAGCTTCACGCAGGCGGTGCACGAGGAGGCCAAGCGCCACGGCGTGCACGTGATGGTGGTCTGCCCCGGCTTCACGCGCACGGAGTTCCAGGCCCGTGCCGGCGTCGATCAGTCCGATGTTCCGGGCTTCGCGTGGATGACCGCGGATTCGGTGGTGGAGGAGTCGTTGCGTGCGCTCGAGCGCAAGCGTGCGGTGTGCGTGCCCGGTCCGCTCTACCGCGTCACCGCGGCGCTGTCCGACAGCACGCCGACCGGGCTCACCCGGCGCGTTGCTGCGCTCGTGCTGAGACGGAGCGCTTCGCACTGAACGGGTAGTTCCACGGCTCCCTCCGCTCCCTCGGCACGAGTGGTTCCCGTAGCATCGTGCGGTGCCCACGTACGTCGTTCTCGTACCCGACGGGTGTGCGGATCAGCCGATCGACACACTCGATGGCCGTACGCCGCTCGAAGCCGCGTCGATGCCGAACCTGCAGTCGATGGCGGCGGCTGGCGAAGTCGGACGGGCGCGGGTGATACCTCCCGGGCTGCCGCCCGGCAGCGACGTGGGCAACCTCGCGATCCTCGGGTACGACCCGGCCTGCTTCCACACCGGACGCGCGCCGATCGAAGCGGCCGCGATGGGTGTCGAGCTCGCTCCCGACCAAGTGGCGTATCGGTGCAACCTCGTGACGATCGACGAGGCGGGCGTCATGGTCGACTTCGCCGCCGGCCATCCCACCAACGCGCAGAGCCACGCCATCGTCGCCGCGCTCGACGCCGCGCTCGGCGACGGCCGTGACGGCGTGAAGTTCCATCCCGGCGTGGAGTACCGCCATCTCGCGGTGCTTCCCGCGTCGCTCGGCGACGCAGCGTGCGTTCCGCCCCACGACCTCACCGGACAGCGCGCCGAGCTTCCCACCGGTCCCGCCGCGGCGAAGCTCGTCGACCTCATGGACGCGTCGCGCGACGTCGTTCGCCGCGTCGCGCGCGATGTCGGTTCGTCCGCGTCGCAGATCTGGTTATGGGGCCAAGGCGTGCGCCCGCGGCTGCCCTCTTTCGCCGCGCGCTTCGGCGTCAGCGGCCGGCTCAGCTCGGCGGTCGACCTCGTTCGCGGTCTCGGCGTGCTGACGGGCCTCGAGGTCGTCGACGTCCCGGGCGCCACCGCAGGATTCGACAACGACTACGCCGCGCAGCGCGACGCGTGCCTCGCGAGCCTGGATGACCGCGACTTCTTCCTCCTTCATGTGGAGGCGACGGACGAAGCCGGCCACCAGGGCGACGTGCGCGAGAAGGTCGCCGCGCTCGAAGCGTGGGATCGCGAAGTGATCGGCCCGTTGCTCGAGACACTTCCCGAGCTCGGCCCGCACCGGATCATGTTGCTCCCCGACCATGCGACGCCGTGCGCGCTGCGCACACACACGTCCGACCCGGTGCCCTATGTGCTGTACGACTCGGAGCGTGCCGGAGCCGGCGGCGTGTACACCGAAGCGGCGACCGCGGGTGCGCCGGAGGTTCCGGCCCACGACCTGATGTCGCGACTCGTCACCCGTTGAGAAGCGCCGCGACGACGGCGCGGCGACGAGGGTTGGGCGCGGCCTCGTCGCGGTATCATCACCTTGCTTCCACGTCCCCGAACCTCTTGTAGGGGACGCTTCCCGGAGGTCATCCCACGACTTCGCCGGTCACACCAGCCGGGCGCGTCGTCGTGCTCGTCGACGGAGACCATTCACCAACGGTCGTGCGCGCCGCGCTCGACGATCTGCGTGCGCGCGGCGCCGACCTCGTCGGCGCGGCGTTGCTCGGCGGCGGCGAGAAGCTCGCGCGCGACGCCGTCGTGGAGATCGGCGTCCCCCTGGTGTCGGGTGAGGACGCGCTCGACGCGACGCTCAAGGCGTTGCAGCAGTTCCGCCCGGCCACGGTTGTCGACTTGTCCGACGAGCCCGTCATCGACGACCGGCTCCGCGGGCTGCTCGCGGCCCACGCGCTCGTGCGCGGCGTGACCTACCAAGGTGCGGACTTCGTCTACACGCCGCCGCCGCGGCCGAGAGTCGCGACGAAGCCCACGATCGCGGTCATCGGCACCGGGAAGCGCACCGGGAAGACGACCCTCGCGCAGGGGATCGCGCGCACGCTCGCGGCCCGCGGGTGCCCTCCGGTCATCGTGACGATGGCACGGGGCGGGCCGCCCGCAGCCGAGCTCGTCGACCCGTCGCGAGACGACTTGTCGACACGGGCCCTGCTCGAGCGCGCCGCGCGCGGCGAGCACGCGGCGAGCGACCACCTCGAAGACGCGGTGATGGCGGGAGTCCCGTGTGTCGGCACGCGCCGTTGCGGCGGTGGCGTCGCGGGCACGCCGTCGTACGACGCGTTCGCGGAAGGTGTGATGCTGGCGAACGAACGAGCGGAACCTGTGCTGCTCCTGGAGGGGTCCGGCAGCGCGATCCCTCCCGTTCACGCGGACGTGACCGTGTGTGCGGTTCCGATCGACGCCGATCTCGATCTCGTGACTGGCCGTGTCGGCGTGACACGGTTGTTGCTGAGCGACCTCGTCGTGGGTACACTCGGCGGCGACCCCGACAGGCCAACCAGCAGGGTCGGGCGTCTCTCCCCGAAACGCAACGAGACCGAATCGTTGCCGGAGCGCAACGCATCGGGATTGCTGCGGGAACGGGGTTTGGAATCCCGTGTGCATTCGGTGGTTCCCGGTGCCCCGGTCGTCTTCAGCAGCTTCCGGCCCGTTCCGCTCGAACCACTCGACGCACGACGCATCTTCCTCGCCACCACGGCGTCCAGGGAGGTCGCGCCGGCGCTGGCCCGCCGGCTCGAAGCCGACTGTGGCGCAGTAGTCCTCGGCTGGAGCAACAACCTGGCGAACCGAGAGCGATTGCGAGTCGACCTCGAGCACGTCCGCGACGCCGACGTGCTCGTGACCGAAATGAAGGGTGCCGGCATCGACACGGCAGCCGATTCGGCACTTCAACGGGGCATGGACGTGGTCTTCCTCCGACACGACGTCGAACTGCACGACGACTCGTTCACCGAGCGCGTCGTGGCCCTTGCCGAGCTCGCGCGGCGACGGTTCGCGGAGACCGAGCCGGAGGCGTGTGCATGACCGTGTCGCGCCACATCGTCATCAGCGACGATGCACACGAGCTCCCGTACTCGAAGGGCGTGATGGCGGGCGCGATCATGGCCACAGGGCTCACACCCGCACGCGCGTTCCACGTCGCCGAGCTGATCGAGGATCGGCTTCACGCGGACGGCGTCACATCGCTCACACGCGCGCAGCTCGCCGAGCAGGCTCGCGCGGCGCTGCACGACGAGGTAGGTGAGCGGTACGCGACGTCCTTCGAGAAGTGGCAGCGGGTCAACGAGCTCGGCCGTCCGCTCGTCATCCTCATCGGCGGCGCGGCCGGCGTCGGCAAGTCGACGATCGCCACGCAGCTCGCGGCCCGCCTCGGCATCACCCGTGTGATCCCCACCGACGCGATCCGCGAGGTGATGCGAGCGATGCTGAGCGACGAGTTGCTCCCGGCGCTGCACGCCTCGTCGTTCGACACGGACCGGTCCGTCCTCAAGCCGGTGCCGCGCAACGCCGATCCCGTGGTGATCGGCTACCGCGAGCAGGCGGCGGCCGTCGCGGTCGGCATCAAGGCGCTCGTTCGGCGCGCGATCATGGAAGGGACCGACCTCGTCCTCGAGGGCGCACACATCGCCCCCGGGTTCGTGGATCTCGACGAACTCGAGCGTGCGGTCGTCGTGTCCTTCCTCGTGACCGTCGAAGACGAGGACCTTCACCGCTCGCATTTCGTCCGCCGGGCCCACGATGCCCGGGGCCGGCCGATGGACAGATATCTCCAGTACTTCGACCACATCCGAACCATTCAGCGTTACGTCACCTCGCTGGCCCGTGACCACGGCATGCCGATCATCCCCTCGTACAGCCTGGACGCGACCTTGTCCCAAGTCATCGAGCTCGTGTTGAGCCGGGCCTTGGCCGCCGTGCCCACCCCCCAACCCGTTCCCTGAGGAGTCATTGAGATGAGCGAGCAGCAACTCGAGCGTTCCATGCTCGACGGCAAGGACCGCGAGGAGCTGCATGCCATCGCGGGTGCGATGGGCGTGCGTGGTGTCACACGCATGCGCAAGGCCGACCTCGTCGAGGCGATCCTTGCCGCGGCGGGCGCCAACGGCACCGGGAACGGCGCCGAGCCGGCGGCCGCCAAGCCGAAGCGCGTGCGGAGCCGCAAAGCTCCGGTCGAGGACCCGATCGCCGCGCTGGCCGCCGAAGAGGAAGCACTCGCGGCGGCCACGGCCGACACCTCGGATGCCGGTCCGTCGGCTGCGACGGAGCGCGCTGACACCGGGGAAACGACGACCGACGCCCGCTCCGCCGAGCCCGCGGTCGACCGTCCCGGGAGCAACGGCACTGCGGGCGACGGTTCCCAGGCGGCGGCCACGAACGACGGCGACCGGGCCGCCGAGGCATCGACCACGACGACGACTGCTCCGGCCTCCACGCCGGCGCGCACCGACGACGACGACCGCCAGTCGTACGGCGAGGGCAACCGGCGCCGGCGAAGGCGCCGCGGCCGCGACCGTGACCGCCAGTACGAAGGCGGCCCACGGCCCGAGGAGCCGATGGGCGAGCCGATCGAGGTGCAGGGCCTGCTCGACTTGCGCGACGAGGGATACGGCTTCCTGCGCACGACGAGCTACCTGCCGGGCTCGAAGGACGTGTACGTGTCGGCCTCGCAGGTGCGGCGCTTCGCTCTCCGCAAGGGCGACTTCGTACGCGGCGCGACGCGTCCGCCGGCGAGCAACGAGAAGTACCCCGCGTTGCTGCGCGTCGACGAGATCAACGACATGTCGCCCGACGACGCCCGTTCCCGCCCGCGCTTCGAGGACCTGACGCCCCTGTTCCCCGACGAGAAGCTCCGGCTGGAGCTGCGCGAGGACCCGGCCAACATGACCGGCCGGATCGTCGACCTGATCTCCCCGATCGGGAAGGGTCAGCGCGGCCTCATCGTGTCGCCGCCGAAGGCGGGCAAGACGACGATCCTCAAGCAGCTCGTGTACTCCGTGGAGCGCAACAACCCCGAGGTGCACCTGATGGTGCTGCTCGTCGACGAGCGCCCCGAAGAGGTCACCGACATGCGCCGCCACGTGATGCGCGGCGAGGTCGTCGCGAGCACGTTCGACCGCCCGAGCGAGGAGCACACGCAGGTCGCGGAGCTCACGATCGAGCGGGCGAAGCGGCTCGTGGAGCTCGGCAACGACGTGGTGATCGTGCTCGACGGCATCACCCGTCTGGCGCGCGCCTACAACCTCGCCCAGCCCGCCTCCGGCCGCATCCTGTCGGGAGGTGTCGACTCGACCGCGCTGTACCCGCCGAAGCGGTTCTTCGGTGCGGCCCGGAACATCGAGGAGGGTGGCTCGCTCACGATCGTCGCGACCGCGCTGATCGAGACCGGCAGTCGCATGGACGAGGTGATCTTCGAGGAGTTCAAGGGCACCGGCAACATGGAGCTGCGCCTCGACCGTCGCCTGGCCGAGCGGCGCATCTATCCCGCGATCGACGTGGAGGCGTCGAGCACCCGCCACGAGGAGCTGCTCTTCGACCGCAGCCAGCTCCAGCAGGTGTGGAAGCTGCGCCGGGTGCTGAACGCCCTCGAGGGGGGTGCCGGCCTCGAGCTGCTGATCGACAAGATCCGCACGACCCGCAGCAACGACGAGTTCCTGGCCGAGATCGCCAAGGCGCCCACGCCCGGCGGCTAGCGGGAATCGTTCGAGCCCACGCGTCGTTAAGCTTGAGTCCCCTGATCCCGAGAGGAACGTCATGAAGACGGGCATCCACCCGAACTACGTCGAGTGCACCGTCCGCTGCTCGTGCGGCAACACCTTCACCACGCGCTCCACCGTGCCTGAGCTGCGGGTGGAGCTGTGCTCGGAGTGCCATCCCTTCTACACGGGCAAGCAGAAGCTGGTCGACACCGGCGGCCGGGTCGAGCGCTTCCAGCGCCGCTACGCCAAGGCCCAGAAGGCGGCGAAGTCCCGAAAGGCCTGATCGACCGGAGCGTGTGACATGGGCCAGCGGACCCTCTGATGACGGCGTCGGACCAACCCCGGTACATGGGCGGCCAGGCCGTCATGGAAGGGGTGATGATGCGCGGCGAGTCCACCTGGGCCGTCGCGGTGCGCACCGAGGAGGGTGACATCGACGTCGTCGTCCACGATGCACCCCGTTGGGCCGAGCGCTGGTCGAAGGCTCCGCTCGTACGGGGCGTCGTGACGCTCGCCGAGTCATTGACGCTCGGCATGCGCGCGCTCATGTGGTCGGCCAGCCGCAAGCTGCCTGAGGAGGAGCAGATCGGCAGCGGCGCGATGGGGTGGGCGGTCGGCATCGCGCTCGTCTTCTTCGTCGGCGTGTTCATCGTGTTGCCGGCGGTCGCCGCGAGGGGTCTCGGCGGCGTCGTCGGACGTCACGGGTGGCAGTTCAACATCGCCGAAGGCGTCCTGCGCCTCGGCATCTTCATCGGATATCTCGTGCTGATCTCCCGTATGGAAGATGTCAGGCGCTTGTTCCAATACCACGGTGCGGAGCACAAGGCGATCGCGGCGTACGAGAACGATGCCGAGTTGACGCCCGGCTCCGCGCAACGCTTCACCACCGAACACGTGCGCTGCGGCACCAACTTCCTGCTCACGGTGATGGTGCTGACGATCGTGGTGTACTCGTTCGTGGGGCGGCCGGGATGGCTCGTCCTCGTCGCGTCGCGTGTCGTGCTCATCCCCGTGATCGCGGCCCTCGGTTACGAGGTGATCCGCTTCGCTGCGAAGCACATGGATCGACGCTGGGTGCGTGCGCTCATGCGTCCGGGCCTCATGCTGCAGCGGTTGACCACCCGCCAGCCCACTCTCGACCAGCTCGAGGTCGCGATCGCGTCACTGCGCGCGGTGATGACGGCCGAGCAGCTGGCCGAGGTCGACGGTCGCGCGGCGCGCGTGCCTACGGCGCAACCGGTGATCAAGCCCGCGTTCAGCTAGAGCGACCGTTCCGCGCGAGCGGATCGCGCGGGTGTTGCGCCCAATCCTTGCACCGCGGCGCGCGCTGCGGCCGTGGTGAGAACGACGAACTCGTCGTCGCGCGTGGCGTCACCGAACTCGAGCCAGTTGAGTGTCGCTTCGACGAGGTAACTGAACACCGTTTGCGCGGCCCATTCGTGCAACGACGGCTCGACCCGTCCCGAGAGCACGGCGCGTGACGCGTCGACTGCGTGGTCGCGCAGCTCACGTGCGTACTCCGCGAAGGCGGGCTCGCGGGCGGCGTGGCGCCACAGCAGCTCGAAGCCGGCCGGGTCTTCGCGTGCCACGGTGATGAGGGTGCGAGCGCCGATGCCGCCGGCCCGCTGCGCGTACGCGGCGAGGAACTCCTCCGCCAGACGGTCGAAGACCCGCTGCAGGACGGCGCGGTACAGCGACTCCTTCGTGTCGAAGTGTCGGTACACGATCAGCTTCGTGATCCCGGACGCCGCCGCGATGTCCTCCATCGACGTGCCGGCGTACCCGGCCCGTGCGAACGCCGCCGCGGCACCCCGGAGGATCGCGGCCTGCCGTTCGGCGCGGGGGAGCGGGCGGGTGGATGCCGTTGCCATGGGTATACTGAAAAGTATACACTCGCCGGTGTACCAGCCGTCGACCGGCACCGGGAGGAGACCCACGTGAGCAACCTCCAGCTGGAATGGTCGGAGCGCGAGCTACTCGAGTCGCACCCGGTGGTCGAGCCGCTCGTCGCCGCGGGCAGACGCTGTCACGGCGGCTTCGACGGGGAGGGCACGTACCGCTCCCCACGCACGCGGCATCGCAGCGCGGCGATCGACGCGTGGCAGCGGCACCATCGCGAGGAGACGGGCACCGACCTCGTGCACGCGCCGCTCGACACGTGGCCCGAGTCGTATCCGAACGTCGCGCAGGCGAAGTTCCTCCTGCGTGAAGGCGTCCCCGGCCCGGTCATCACGACGCTCACGCGCATCGGCACCGTCGAGGGCTTCGGGGCCATGATCCGTCACTCCGCCGTCGGTGACATGCAACGGTTCTTCGACGAGTCGATCTCGGGAACCGCGACCGCGCACCTCTCGGGCGGGCTGCTCGAGGCGCACGCGCGCGACGAAGCCGGCTTCGCCGACGAGGTCGGCCACAAGGACATGTGGTTCGCGGCACGCGACATCGCGTTCGACCGGCCCGTCACCGAAGACGAGACCGAGCGCATGATGGAGCGCATGGGCATCGCGGGGCCGGGCAACGGCGGCGTGCCCGATCCCGAGGTCGTCCGTCGCCGGCTCGAGGCGATGCGACGATTTCCTGATCTCGACTTCGGCCTCGAGATGCTGGTGCAACGGATGATCAGCATCCTGCTGATCGAGGTCTCCGCGTTCCACACTTTCGCGTGGGCGGAGACGGTCCTCTCCGACGACGATCTCGTGGCCGGCGACGGCGAGGCCGCCCGGCTCGTGTCGTACATCCGTCAGGACGAGACGCCTCACGTCGAGTATCTGCGCACCGCGTTGAGCGAGATGCGCGAGCGCACCTTCGTCGGCGACTCCGGACGCCGGATACCGGGGGCCGAGGTGATCGGCACGTTGTGGGATCTGTTGCTCGCCGACTCGCTGGGTGCTCGACGGGAACAGCTCCTGCGACAGACCCTCGACGAGGTGGAGTACGCGCTCGCCGGCCATCCGCGCCGCGACGACGTCCTCGAGGAGTTCCACGCACTGGGATCGGTGCGCCCGGCACGCGACGGAGCGCTCGTCGACACCGGGCCGGGCTACTGAAGGCCGCGCAGTGAAGTTCGGCATCTTCTACGAGCACCAGCTTCCGCGCCCCTGGAGCGACGACTCCGAGTTCACACTGCTGCAGAACGCGCTCGAACAATGCGAGCTGGCCGACCGCCTCGGCATCGACTACGTGTGGGAGGTCGAGCACCACTTCCTCGAGGAGTACAGCCACTCGAGCGCTCCTGAGGTGTTCCTCGCCGCGGTGTCGCAGCGCACGAGCCGCATCCGTCTCGGTCACGGCATCGTGCAGACGCCTCCGCCGTTCAACCATCCGGCGCGCGTCGCGGAACGTATCGCCACGCTCGATTTGTTGTCGGACGGGAGGGTCGACTTCGGCACGGGCGAGTCGAGCTCCGAGGCCGAGTTGGGTGGCTTTCTCGTCGATCCGCTGCAGAAGCGCGAGATGTGGGAGGAGGGTCTCCGGGTCGCGCTGCGCTGCCTCACCGAAGAGCCGTTCACGGGTTTTGCGGGCAAGCACGTGACCATGCCGCCGCGCAACGTCGTCCCGAAGCCACGCCAGAAGCCGCACCCGCCGGCGTGGGTGGCGTGCAGCCGCCGCGACACGATCCACCTCGCGGCGCAGAAGGGGATCGGAGCGCTGACGTTCGCGTTCATCGACCCCGAAGAAGCGCAGCAATGGATCCACGACTACTACACGACGCTCGAGCGCGAGTGCGTCCCGATCGGCGACGCCGTGAACCCGAACCTCGCGTGCGTCACCGCGTTCATGTGTCATCCCGACGAAGACGTCGCCCTGGCGCGCGGGCTCGAAGGCGCGAACTTCTTCGGATACTCGCTCGCGCACTACTACATCTTCGGCCGGCACCAGCCCGGGCACACCGACGTGTGGGCCGAGTACGAGAAACTGCGGGCCGAGAAGGGCTACTCGCCCGAAGCAGTGATCGCCGCGTCGCGCCACTCCGACCGGCTCGGCGCGAAAGCGGTCGAGCAGGGCGTGTCCGGGCTGCGCGGCGCGATCGGCACCCCCGAGCAGCTGCGCGAGTTCCTGCGACGCTACGAGGACTTCGGTGTCGACCAGGTGATCTTCGTCAGTCAAGCGGGCAAGAACCGCCACGAGCACATCATGGAGAGCATCGAGCTGTTCGGCCGCGACGTGTTGCCGGAGTTCGCCGAGCGCGACGAGAAGCAGCAGCAGGCCAAGGCGAAACGGCTCGAGCCTGTGGTCGAGCAGGCGATGGCGCGGAAGCCCTCGGAGGATCATCCACCGCTGCCGGCGCCCGACTACGCCTATCCCGCCATCCCGCGGGCGATCGCCGACCGGTCGGGCTCCGACGATTTCCACGCCTGGCTCGACCAGGTCGCCGAGCAGCGCGCCACCGGCCGCGAAGAGCTCAGCTTCCCCGGTTTGGCATAACAGGAAATTTCCAGATCGGCCATCCCGTAACTCGCCGCCTGTTGGCGCAGGAGCGGCGAGCGCCCGCGGGCCGGGTATCCCGGCCCGCAGCGAGCGCGACAATCAAGCGATGCTGCCGCGTGACCGCCTCGAGGACCTGGAGACCGAGCTGGAGAAGCTCGAGTCCCGCCTGCCCGAGATCTACGCCTCGGGCGATCAGCGCGCGACGCGTGACGCCGGCCGCCGTCACGCCGAGCTGAAGCCGGTCGTCGACGCCTGGTGCGACTACAAGCGCAACGAGGTGGACCTGCGTGAGGCCAAGGAGATGCTCGGCGCCGAGACCGACGCGGAAATGCGCGACTTCCTGCGGGGCGAAGTGGGGGACAAGGAGCACGCGCTCGCCGACCTGGAGGCGCGTCTGCGCGAGCTCCTGTTGCCGCGCGACCCGAACGACGGCAGGAACGTCATCGTCGAGATCCGCGGCGCGGTCGGCGGGGAAGAGGCCAACCTGTGGGCCGGTGACCTCTTGCGGATGTACCAGCGGTACGCGGAGGCTCACGGCTGGAAGGTGGAGATGCTCGCGAGCCAGCCTTCCGAGATGGGCGGGTTTCGCGACGTGACGTTCGTGGTGAAGGGTCCCGATGCATGGGCTCGTCTGAAGTACGAGGCGGGTGTCCACCGGGTGCAACGGGTACCGGTCACCGAGAGCCAGGGTCGGGTGCACACGAGCGCGGCGACCGTCGCGGTGTTGCCCGAGGCCGAGGAGATCGCCGTCGACATCGACCCGAACGACCTCGAGATCGACGTGTACCGCTCCACCGGGCCGGGCGGCCAGTCGGTCAACACCACGGATTCGGCGGTGCGGATCACGCACAAGCCCTCGGGCCTCGTCGTCACCTGTCAAGACGAGAAGAGCCAGCTGCAGAACAAGGAGAAGGCGATGCGCATCCTGCGTTCCCGGCTCCTGCAGATCGAACAGGAGCGCCAGCAACAGGAGCTGTCGAGCGCGCGGCGGAGTCAGGTGAAGAGCGGGGACCGCTCCGACAAGAGCCGCACCTACAACTTCAAGGAGAACCGGGTCACCGATCACCGCGTCGGCCAGACGTGGCACTCGCTCGATCAGGTGCTGCAAGGCCAGCTCGACGAGATCGTCGGTGCACTCGCGACCGCGGAGCGCGCCGAGCAGCTCGGCGCGGCGGAGTGATCCCTGCGTGAACACGTGGCGTGACCTGTGCGACGACGCCCGGCGTTCGCTGGCCGCGGCGGGCATCGAGAGCGCAGAGGTGGAAGCCCGATGGATGCTCGAAGAGGTCTCCGGTTACGAGCCGGCCGAGTTGTTCCGCAACGGCGCGGACCGGCCGCCGGAGCGAGCCGTCGCGCGCCTCACGTCGATGGTGGAACGCCGAGTCGCGGGTGAACCGGTGCAGTACGTGCTCGGACACTGGTCGTTTCGGCGACTCGATCTCCTCGTCGACCGGCGTGTGCTCATCCCACGACCGGAGACCGAGATCGTCGCGGAGATCGCGCTCGAGGAGGCGGTGCGCCTCGGCGCGACCCGGGGCAAGCGCAGCTCCTGGGCGGCCACTGACACCGACTACTACCTCGCCGACCTCGGAACCGGATCGGGTGCGCTCGCGCTCGCCCTCGTCGACGAGTTGCCGCGCGCGCAGGTATGGGCGACCGACGTGAGCGAGGACGCGCTCGCCGTCGCGCGAGCCAACCTCGCGGGGGCGGGAACGGCCGCGGCGCGGGTTCGGCTGGCGGTCGGGTCGTGGTTCGACGCGCTGCCGGTCTGGTTGCGCGGTCAGCTGCGGTTGGTCGTGTCGAACCCTCCGTACGTCGCGAACTCCGAGATCGTGTCGCTGCCGCCCGAGGTGGCCGGGCACGAGCCGCTCGAGGCGCTCGTGAGCGGTCCCACCGGCCTCGAGGCGATCGAGCGGGTGGTCGTCGGCGGAGCCGAGTGGCTCGAGCCGTCGGGGGCCGTCGTGTGCGAGATCGCGCCTCACCAGGCGGCCGACGCGGTGGGGTTGGCGCTCGACTCGGGCTACGAGCAGGCATTCGTGCGTCGCGATCTCGCAGGCCGTGATCGCGTGCTCGTCGCGAGGCTGGGGGTAGGGTCATCGAGATGGCCGACGAGCTCGACGTCGACGCAATGCTCCAGCGATTCCGTGACCGAGCAGCCGCGGTGAAGGACCGGCCCCTGCCGCCCGTGGCGGGGCCCGAGCGCGAACGCTTCGTGCAGCAGGCCCAGCTCGACTACCAGGACTTCGCGATCGTCGGCGACGCGACCTGGACGTACGACGACGGGGTGCTCACGCTGCGGGTCGACCTGAAGCGCTAACGCGAGCGCTCGTCGAACCGTTCGTTGCGGTCGAGTCGTTGGAGATACGCGCGGTCGACCGCCATCCACACCGTCTTGGAGAACGGGTAGTAGAGGATCGGGCCGAACAGCATGATCGGCAACAACACCGCGAGCAGCGGAACGACGGGGATGTTCGGCACGGTGAGCGCGATCAGCACGACGAACACCACCGCGAACACCGCGCCGATGACCATGATGTTGATCGCGAGCGCGCCGGCGAAGTAGCCCGGTTCACGCTCGAAGTGCAGGCCGCAACGGGGGCAGTCCGGCACGAGGGTGAAGTACCGCTCGAAGAGATGTCCGCTGCCACATCGTGGACAGCGGCGCGTCAAGCCCCACCAGATCGTGCGGCCGCGACTGGGCTGGGCCGAGGGAACACGGGACATGATCCCGTCAGGGTACCGCCGGTTCAGTAGGGCTCAGCGCCGGTTCAGTAGGGCTCAGTAGGCCTCTGCCGCGAGGTCATCGGCCGGCGCAGTCTCCGCGCCTTCGAGCCGCTCCTCTGGCGGCAGGGGCCAACTGGGCATGGCCGGCGCCGCGCTCGCCGGGCAGATCGAGCGATAGCGGCACCATCTGCAGACCTCGGGATCCGCCACCCCCGCAAACTCGCGTTCGTTCCAGATCTGCTCCGCGACGCCGCGCAGCTCCTCGTCGATCGCGGCGAGGTCGTCTGCATCGGGCTCGAACGGTTGCGGGTCCTCGTCGATCTCGGCCGAGAGGTACTCGTAGCGCACACGCAGGCGCAGTCCCTTCCGCGCCGCGCGCGCGGCGAGCAGCCACGCCTGGAGACGCGCGCGCAGATCGTCGCGGACGTGGTCCGTGCTCGGTGCCGCTCCGGTCTTGTAGTCGCGCGCGTCGACGATGCCGTCGTGGATCCACACCGCGTCGATGCGACCCGTCACCATGAACATCGGCGGCGGCATCCGATGGAACCGCGCGAGGTCGAGCTCGTGGGCCGACCATGTCGGGTCGGCGGGGCAGCGGCGGGCGTGGCGTTCGACGTAGCCGAGCACCGGGCCCGGCCCGTCGAAGCCGTGCGCCGCGAGCACGTCCCGGACGTGATCGTCGTCGCGGCACGACCCCGTCTCGTGCACCTGCCGCAACATCGCGTGCACCGCGACCCCGATGTCGGGGGACGGCCCTTCGTCGCTCGGCGGCACACCGAGCAACTGATCGCTGCGGTACTCGCGCCGGCACCGTTGCCACTCCGCGACCGCGGTGGCGTGCAGCGGCAGGATCTCGGGAAGTCTGAAGTCGCCGCCGCTCATCGGTGCGCGGGACACCCGGGGACGAACGCGCACGACGCGCAGTCGAGCCCGGGCGTCGGGTCGGCCTCCGCGGCGCGGGCGCGAACAACGTCGACCCGGCCGGCGAGCCAGCGCTGCAACTCCGCGACCCGGGGCCCGTCCACCGTCCCGTCGCGGCGCGCACCGTGCACCAGGTCTCCCACCGACACGCAGAGTTCGGCACCCGACCACGCCGACAGCCGCAAGACTGCGAAGCGCACGTCCACGTCGTCGAGAAGGTCCGCGCCCGGGACACCGCGTCCGAGCCGGAGCAGGCGCACGCCGCGGCGACCATCGTCGTGCTCCACCGTGAGCCCGCAGCGGCCGACGAGCCGGACGCCGATCTCGTCGACGCACGTAGCCCAGTTGTCGAGGTCGCCCGAGGCGTCGTCGGTCCCGAGGTCGACGCTGCGAACGCGCTCGTCGTGATAGAGCGCGACATACCAGCGCGCCGCGGTGCGATAGAGATGCGCCTCCTCGGCCGTGAGCTCGTGACCGGGCCGGAAGTGCGCCGGGTCCGGCTGCGCAAAGTCGAAGTGGGTCAGCCGCGCGTCCTCGAGGAGCTGGTTCTGCACACGGAACCGCCCCGTACCCCGCCGCATGCTGCGGCGGTCGTGGTGTTCGTTGGCCAGCCGCCTCGCGCAGATCGTGCCGGCGCGTCGAAGGTGGGAGGCGGTGATCCTCGGCAGCTCTTCCTCGTCGTCACCCGTGTCGTCGGCCCGGCGCGCGCCCATCTCGCACGAGAGGGTAGGCCCGGCCCGGGACGGTGTTTCGGATGCCGCCACGGAGTCTTGCGCGCCTCGACGCATCCGACCTGCCGCAGGCGGTGGGGCAGCGCGGCGCTACGATTCGGCGCCGATGACTCTTCGGGCCAGCGTCTGGGACCGCGCGACCCTGCAGGGCTCGGCATGGGGCTTCGCAGCCGGCGTCGTGCTGCTCGTCGCCGTGTTGCTCCTGGGATTCGGGCTCTACCTCGTCGCGCTCGCCATCCTCATTCCCCTCCTCCTCGCCATCATGCGGCGGCCACAGCTCGGGGTCCTCGTGTTCGCGGCGCTGGTTCCCTTGAACGGGCTCCTGCTCGTCGCACCGCTGCCGTCGTTCTTCGCGGGGTGGAAGGAGTTCGCGGTCGGTGCGATCTTCGTGCTGAGCCTCGTCGCCCGTCCGGAGGTGCGGGCGCCTCCCGGACGCAAGCTCCCGGGTTGGCTGCCCGCGGCCGTGGGCTACCTCGCGGTGGGTGTGCTGTCGGCGGCCACGGTGCTGGGCAGCCAGGCCGCGATCGGCTTGAAGGTCGACTACTGGGACATGCTGCTCGCGATCGCGATCTGGCGGTGCCCGCTCAACGAACGCGAACGCGATTGGCTCGTCACGATCTTCATGGTCGTGGGCTTCGGGACCGCCATCTACGGCATCATGCAGCAGTCGATCGGAGACGTCACCCTCACCAGCTGGGGCTACAAGTACAACAGCACGATCCGGTTCGCGTCCGGGAACCTGCGATCGTTCTCGACGTTCAACCAGCCGTTCCCGTTTGCGTTCTACCTCATGCTGGTCATCCTGATCGCGCTGCCGCACGCGCTCTCCGATCTGCGACGCGCGCGAAATCAGCTGTTCCTCCTTTCGGTCCCGGTTCTCGCGGTCGCGATGTTCTTCACCTACGTGCGGGCCGCGTGGATCGGGCTCGGGGTCGGACTGCTCTACTTCGCGTTTCACCGTTACAAGTGGCTGCTGCTCGGCATCCCCGTCGTGCTCGTCGCGCTGCTCTTCATCCCTGTCGGCAAGGGCACCACCGCGGCATTCCAGTCGCACTCGCTCAACGCGCGCACGACACTCTGGTCGGACAAGATCAACAAGGTCGTCCGCCAGCCGCTGGGCGGCGGCATCGGATCGGTCGGTGCGGCCGCGGAGAAGGTCGCGACCGACAAGAAGCTCACCGCGCCGACGTTGCAGCCGGACAACACATACCTCAAGACCGCATTCGAGCTGGGTGTCATCGGGCTCTGGATGCAGATCCTGCTCCTGATCTCGCTGCTCGTTCAGAGCCGGCGCGACGAGCGATTACTCAGACGGGCGCACCGCGGCGTCGATGCCCGCATGGTGATGTCCTTCACCGCACAGGTGCTCGCGATCCTGGTGGCGTCCACCGTCGCGACCTACTTCGAGATCGTGCCGATGCAATCGTTGTTCTGGTTGATGGTCGGTGTGGTCGCAACGTTGGGCGCCGGCCCTCACCCCGCGCCGGAGCCCGAACGCGCCGTCCGGCCCACACCGCTCAGCACCCTCGCCGTACCGAGCTGATCGCAACGGCCGCCACCAGGGCACCGGGCCGGCCCGGCAGTGTGTCACCTCGCGTGCGTGCACGCCGCGTACCATCCCCCCGTGGTTACGGACGCGGTGGCGCCCCGCCGACGGCGGTGGTGGCCGTACCTTCTCCTTTTTGCGGTCTTGCTTCTCGCGTGGCTTGCTGTGTCCACGGTTTCGCTGCTGCGCGCGCGCCACGACGCGAACCTCGGAATGGATCAGGTGCGCCTGGCCCGCTCCACGCTCACCCCGACCGACGTGGTCCGCGGTCAAGGCGCCGGGTTCCTCAGCGCGGCGCGCACAGACTTTGCGCGTGCGCACCGTCATGTCGCGTCTCCTTGGATCGCGCCGCTGCGTTTCGTTCCGGTCATCGGTCGCCAGATCCGTTCTATCGATGCGTTGACTGGTTCGGCCGAACGGGTCGTGGCCGTCGGGAGCGACGCGATGTCCCGCTCACGGCACGAACTCAACGTGCACGTCGCGACAGGCGGATCGCGTCTGAACCAGATCCGCGACATCGGGCTCATCGCCGACGAGTCGTCGCGGAAGTTGGAGCACGTCGATCTCGGGCCCCGCAACGCGCTCATCGGGCCGTTGCGCGACGCTCGCAACAAGTTCGCAGGGGACCTCGACAAGCTTCGCCGTGCGCTCGGCGACGTGGGCTCCGTGTCGGGCGGCCTCGGTCAGTTGCTCAACGGGCCATCGCACTATCTGCTCGTGGCGGCCAACAACGGCGAGATGCGCAACGGGTCCGGCATGTGGCTGAGCGTCGGGAGCCTCGACTTCCTCGGCGGCCGTTTCAACCTCCACGACATGCGGCCGAGCGCGGACCTTGCGCTCGACCCGCCCGGGGTCCCCGTCGGCGGCGACCTCGCGGCTCGCTGGGGTTGGAGCGTCCCGAACCAGGAATGGCGCAATCTCATGCTGAGCCCGCTGTTACCCGAGAACGCCGAGCTCGCGGCGCGCATGTGGGAGGCTGCTGGGAACACGCCGGTCGACGGCATCCTGGTGATCGACCCCGTCGGCCTGCAGGCAGTCCTGACCGCGTCGGGGCCCGTGAACGTCGAGGGCCGGCAGATTGACGCCGACAACGTCGTGCAGTACGTGCTGCACGACCAGTACATCGGCGTCCCTATCAGGAGCGACCAGCAGTCGCGCCGTGAGCAGCTCAGCACGATTGCCCGCGCTGCGCTCACCGCTCTCGACCAGCACGGTTGGAACGCGACCGATCTTGTCGACCAGCTGCGCCAGGCGGCCCAGGGCCGTCACGTGCTGGCGTGGTCGAACAAGCCCGTTCAGCAACGCGCGTGGCGGGCCGCCGGTATCGACGGCGAGCTCGTTCCCGACTCCGTGCTCGTCTCGGTCCTGAACCGTGGTGGCAACAAGGTCGACCAGTACCTCCACACCGATGTGACGTTCGAGCCCACGACGTCCAAGGCGGGTACCGACGTGCGTATGCAGGTGAAGCTCTCGAACACCGCACCCGCGAACGATCCGCAGTACATCCTCGGGCCCTTCCCCGGGACGATCCTGCGGGCCGGGGACTACTACGGGATCTTGGCCGTGACGGTGCCCGGCGCCGCGAGCAACGTGCGGATCGACAACGGAGCCCCGCTCGTCGCAGCCGGCTCCGACGGGCCGACTCGCGTGGTCGCCACGTATGTGGGCGTCCCCCGGGGCGACGAAAAAACGCTGACCGTGCAATTCAGCCTTCCGCCCGGGCTTCGCTCGGTGGCCGTCGAATCGTCGGCGCGGATCCCAGGCGAGCGCTGGCGTGCGGCAAACCTGCAGTGGGTGGACTCGGGGGTGCAGGTCGTCAGCTGGTGACTACGGGTGAGATGAGCCGATCGGCCCGTTGTCGCGCAGTTGCGGCATCACTACACTCCGCGCGGATCTGGGGAAAAGAGCGGGAGATAGACGTGATCGACTCGAGCAGGGTGCCGCGACGCGCCCTCCGCGCGCTGGCGGCGGGGGCCCTCGGGCCCGCCGTGCTGGCTCCGGGCGCCGCGTTCGCGGCGTCGTATCCCGACCCGGGCGCCGGGACGCAGAGCAGCGTCGATCCGGGCGCCCAGGTGCAAGGGGCCGCCGCCACCAGGTCCGATTCGTCGGCCCTGCCCTCCACGGGTGGTGACCTTGCCGGCCTGGCCGCTGTCAGTGGGGCTGCCGTGATCATCCGCGGCCTCCTGGCCCATCGGGCCCGACAGGCCCGCGTCTGAGGCGGCTCCCCCGCGGATGAGAGAATCCCTCAGTCCCACCGCCGCGCGTGCCGAGGTTCTTGCGATGAGTGCTGCGCGGGGGGTCACGGGGCTCTCGAACGGTGGGCTAGGTTGCCGGGGCGCGTCGCGACGAGCCACCACGGGAACGTGAAGTGAGCATCGGAGAGCGGGTACGACCCGACCGACTGGGATCGACGCGCCCCACGCGGGCGCCGCGGGACCGCGCGCGCCGCGAACCGTACGTCGGTCGCGTCGAGAGCACGCCGCTGCGTGGGATCCTCCTGACGATCGACACCATCGCGGTGGCGGCCGCGTGGTTCGTGACCCTGCTCGCGCCGTGGCACGGTCGCTCGGCGTTCCACGACGAGACGGGGGCATTGCTGATCGCGGTGCCGGCCATCACGGTCGGGTCGCTGCTGCTCATCGCGTCGCAACGCCTGTACCTAGCGCGCGTCTGTGGCGTTCGCGCGGTCGAGGTCTCGCGACTCGCGCGCGCTTCGACGATCTCGGGCCTCGGCACGTATCTGGTCGCGGCCGCGGCGGGCACGTCCGTCTCCGTCGCGCGGACGCTCGCCGGCATCGCCCTCGCGTTCGCCTTCCTGGCGCTGGGTCGCGGCGCGTACGGCACGTGGTTGAAGAGCTCGCGCGCGGCGGGTCGTTTCAGCCGCCCGGTGATCATCGTCGGCACCAACGCCGAGGGGCGCGAGCTGGAGCGCTTGTTGCGCACGCACCCCGAGCTCGGGTTCCGCGTCGTGGGCTGTGTCGGCCGCTCCGATGAGCTCGCGCTGTGGCGGGACGACGTCCCCTGGCTCGGCGACCTCAATGGCGCCACCGACGCGATCGTGGGTCGGGGCGCGAACGGCGTGATCATCGCGGCGAGCGCGGTACCGCACGATCAGCTCAACCGTTTGACCAGACAGCTGCTGGACTCGGAGCTGCACGTCCATCTCTCCACGGGACTGAAGGGCATCGCGTACAAGCGGCTTCGGTCACTGCCGCTCGCGCACGAGCCGCTCTTCTATCTCGAGCCCGTGTCGCTCTCGCGCTGGCAGCTCGTCGTCAAGCGTGGCCTCGACATCGCTGTCGCATCCGTTTCATTGCTCTTCGCCGCGCCGGTTCTGGCCCTCGCGGCGATCGCGATCAAGCTCGACGACCGAGGCCCCGTGTTCTTCCGTCAGCGTCGTGTCGGACGCGCGGGGCGCACCTTCGAGGTGCTGAAGCTCCGCACGATGGTGCCCGACGCCGAGCAGCGGCTGGCCGAGGTGACGGCCGAGAACCAGCGGCGTGACGGACCGTTGTTCAAGGTCACCGACGACCCGCGCCGCACGCGGGTCGGGCGGATCCTCGAGGCCACGAGCCTCGACGAGCTTCCGCAGCTGATCAACGTGCTGCTCGGCTCGATGAGCCTCGTGGGGCCGCGTCCGGCCCTCCCCGACGAGGTGGCGAAGTTCGACGACGAGCTCCTCGAGCGCCACAGCGTGCGTCCCGGCATCACGGGCCTGTGGCAGGTCGAAGCCCGCGACAACCCGTCCTTCGAGGCGTACCGGCGGCTCGACCTGTTCTACGTCGAGAACTGGTCGGTGACCCTCGACCTCGCGGTGCTCTTCGAAACGTTCCAGGCGGTGATGGCCCGATTGCTCCGCGGGCCCATGCCGCATCCCGATCCCGCCTACTCTGCACCGGATCGAAGCACCGCTGCGTGAGCGAGGCGACATGACGAACGCCGAGGGCACGGCGGCACGTGCGCGCCCGAGCGGGCGGGCGCTGCGGGCCTTGTTCCTCAACGAGAACCTCGGCGGGCACGCTTCGATGCACCTGTACCTCCGTCAGGCGCTGACAGAGGTGCCCGAGGTGCAGGCCGACTTCGTCGACGTGCCCCAGGCGCGGCTCGTGCGCAAGCTGCTCGCCGCGCCGATCCCGATGCTGGCGAAGCGTGATTTGGACCTGCAGCCGCTGCGGGCCCAGCTCCTGCAGAGCTTCTGGGTTCGCCGCATGCTGGCCGAGACCGCGTCCGAATACGACGTCGTGCACGTGTACACGCAGAGCACCGCCCTGTTGTCGGCGTCGCAGCTCGCGGCCCGGCCGTCGGTGGTCTCGACGGATGGCACCGCCACCCAGAACGCGTACCACCTGCCCTACCGGACGCCGACGCGTCACACGGCGTCGCAGGTCCGTGTGGCTCGGCGGTTCGAGGATGCCGTGTACGCCTCGGCCACACTCGTCGTCGCCCAGTCGGAATGGGCGGCGCGTTCGTTGCGCACGGTGTACGGCGTCGCGCCGGACCGTGTTCGGGTGATCCCGTTCGGCGTCCCGATGCCCCCGGCCGTGCCGCGGGTCGAGCCCGACGGTCTGCCCAAGGTCACGTTCGTGGGCAAGTCGCTCGAGCGCAAGGGCGGCCTGCGGTTGCTGCACGCCTTCCGTGAGCACCTGCGCGGGCGCTGTGAGCTGAATCTGGTCACCCTCGAGCCCCTGGCGCCCGAGCCCGGCGTCCGGGTGCACAACGACTTCACCCCGGGCGACCCGAGGCTCGTGCAGCTCCTTGCCCGAAGCGCCGTGTTCGCGTTCCCGAGCGACATGGACAACTCGCCCTACTCGGTGCTCGAGGCCATGGTCGCGGGTGTCCCGGTCGTCACGACCCGGGTCGGCGGCATTCCCGAGATGGTGCTCGATGGCGAGACCGGGCTGCTCGTCGGCGAGGACGACACCGAGCTGGCCGGGGCCATCGTCCGGCTCCTCGACGACGCGGGGCTGCGCGAGGAGATGGGTCGTGCGGCGAGGCGGCGGGCCGAGGAGCGCTTCGACGCGCTCCACACCACGCGCCGGCTTGCCGAAGTGCTGAACGAGGCTCGCGACCGCTTCTAGCGCGGGGCCCGGTTGGCCGGGTCCGGCACGACGGGGAGGGCCACGACGAGTGGCCGATTCGGGACCTTCGGCCGGGTGCCCCATTTGCGTACGTGTGACCTTGTTCCCGAATGCAAGGAGTGACTCAAGCGCCCGATATGTCGGGACGAGAACCACTCCGTGCAGCCGACGATCATCGCAGCCTTACGCCGGATCTCCCGATTTGTCGCGCTCTTCGTGGTCGCCGCGCTCTTCGGTGGTCTCGCGCTCGCCATACCTGCGACCGGTGCTCATGCGGCCGTGGTCGCGAGCAGCGGGGGCCCCGGGGAGAAGTTCGGGTTCGCGACAGGCGCCGACATCTTGTGGAACCGTACGCCCGCCGAGCAGGCGGCCGAGCTCGACACCATCGCCAGCGCGGGGACGAAGTGGGTCCGCTTCGACATCAGCTGGGACACCGTCCAACCGTTCGGCCCGGCCTGGTACGACTGGAGCCAGCCCGACCGCCTCGTGCTCGCGGCCAATGCCCGTGGCCTCCACGCGCTCGGTGTTCTGACCTACACGCCGCAGTGGGCCCGGCAGGCGCGCTGCTCGAACGACCGGGCGTGTCCGCCCGCGGACGACGGCCAGTTCGCCGCCTACGCCCGTGCCGCCGCTGTGCACTACGGCTCCAGCGTGACGGCTTGGGAGGTCTGGAACGAGCCCAACTGGGAGCCGTTCTGGCGCAGTCCCAATGCGGCCGACTATGTCGCCCTGCTCAAGCCGACCTACACAGCGATCAAGAGCGTGCAGCCCAACTCGACGGTCGTCAGCGGCGGGCTCGCTCCGTACGGCGACCTCAACCGCACCGCGGTGGATCCGCTCGTCGCACTCTCGAGCCCGGTCAACTTCGTGACCGCGATGTACGCGGCCGGGGCGCGGGGTTACTTCGACGCCCTGGGCCACCACCCGTACGCCTACCCCTACGCTCCGATGGATTGCTGCGCAGGATGGAATGCCGTCCTCCAGACGCCGATGCTGCACGCGGTCATGGCCGCCAACGGTGATGGGAGCAAGCCGATCTGGGGCACCGAGGCCGGCGCGCCCACCGCGGGCCCCTCATCCGTCAGCGAAGCGCAGCAGGCCGACTGGGTGCGCCAGTACGTGCAGATGTGGAACAACTGGTCGTTCACCGGGCCCTTGATGTTCTTCTCGGTGCGCGATCTCGGCACCAGCTCGAACAACACCGACCACTTCGGCTTCACCCGCGTCGATCTGTCGCCGAAGCCCGCGTACACCGCGCTGATCCAGTCGCTCGCCGCCATCGGCGGGATGGGGCCTATCGCCGGTGCGACGGGCGTCAGCCCGTTCGTGAAGGTGGGCGCGCCGTCGCAGGC
The DNA here is from genome assembly GCA_024281095.1 of Acidimicrobiia bacterium. Taxonomy (GTDB): domain Bacteria; phylum Actinomycetota; class Acidimicrobiia; order IMCC26256; family JAMXLJ01; genus JAMXLJ01. The sequence continues at coordinate 74,134 of JAMXLJ010000127.1, forward strand.
CGTCGCCGTCCGCGCCGCGGGCGGCTACTACGTGATGAGCTCGACCGGCCGTGTCGAGGCCTTTGGTGGTGCGCCCTACTACGGCGCACCGAGCTTCCCGCCCGGGCTCGCGAAGGACATGGCGGTCATGCCCGACGGTGCGGGGTACGTGGTGCTCGACGCATGGGGCGGCGTGCACCGGTTCGGCTCCGCTTCCAACCTGCAGTCGCTCCCCGACACGTACTGGCCCGGTTGGGACATCGCCCGGAGCATCAAGATCACACCCGACGGCAAGGGCCTGGCCGTCCTCGACGGATGGGGCGGCGTGCACTGGGCCGGCGGCACGGTGAACCTGCAGGCCGGGTGGTGGAAGGGCTGGGACATCGCCCGGGCCCTGGCCCTGACGCCCGACGGCCGCGGCATCTACGTGCTCGACGCATGGGGCGGCATCCACACCGCCGGCACGGCGAGTTACCGGGGCGGCCCGTTCTGGCCCGGTTGGGACATCGCCCGTGACATCGTGGTGACCCCGAGCGGCAACGGCTACGCGGTGCTCGACGGTTTCGGCGGCATCCATCCTGTCGGTGACGCCCCGACCCAGGTGACGCCCGGGTTCACGTCCGGCGACACGTGGCGGTCACTGGCACTCAAGCCGTCGTGACCGCGACAAATCTGACTCGCGTTCGAGGCGCCGGGGTCTTCCCGCCGCCTCGTCGCGTGTGATGAAGCGCCGAGCTCAGCTGCTGTAGTAGCTCGTCGGCCGGGGCGTTGCGGCGCGGTTGACGACGATGCCGACGATGTTCGCACCACCGCGTTCGAGCGACTCGATGGTGGCCCGAACGGCGCGCTTGCGGCTCGTCTTCATGTCGAGCACGAAGATGGTTGCGTCGCACTGCGATGCAACCGCCATCGCATCGGCGAACAGCGCGCCCGGCGGCGTGTCCACGACGACGAGACGCACGGCCCGCAGTCCGTCGAGCACCTGACGGAAGGCCCGGGCACCGAGCACGCCCGAGGGGTCGCTCACGGGCGCGCCCGACGGAAGGATGCGCAGGAAGGGGCTGGTTCCGTTGCGCCGCAGGGTGCTCGCGATGTCGGCACCCTGCAACACGGCCGACAGCCCGGGAGCGCGGGCGACACCGAGCCGTTCGTGCACCGCCGGCTTGCGGAGGTCCGCGTCGATGAGCACGACCTTCTCGTCGAGTGCGGCAGCGGACTCGGCGAGGTGGATGGCCACGAACGTCTTGCCCGCGTCCGCGTTCGCGCTCACGACCGCGAGGGTCCGCGGCTTGCCCGCACCCTCGAGGAACATCAGATTCGTGCGCAGGATGCGGAAGGCCTCGACGGTGTCGGCGTCGGAACCCTTCGGGATGCGCGCCAGCACGGGCAGGCCCGCGAGCTTCATGATGTCGGCGCTGTCGTCGGTCGTCGAGAACCGGTCGCCCAACGCCCGGATGATCACCCAGAGCTCGGACACGACGACGAATGCGACCGCCAGCGCGAGCAGCGAGTCGCGAAGCGGACGGGGCGAAACCGGCGTGGACGACGCGACGGCCGGCGACACGACATCGATGCGGTTCTGCGGTTGTGCATCCCGTTGGAAGTACGCGGCCGTCGCGGATGTCAGCGCCTGCGTGATGGCCGGGACTTGCGGGTTGTTCGCCGGGAGGCCGTTGAGTTGGGCTTGCAGGTTGCGGATCGTCGCCGAGAGTTCCGCCAGGTCGCCGAACTTCGCCGCGAGCTGCTGGTTGATGACCGCGTCGGTGAGTGCGGTGCTCTCACCTCGGGCCAGGGCCGCGGCGTCGCGCGGTGACGCGGCCGTCGCGCGCACCTTGAGGAACCCGGTGTTGCTCTCCTGGCTCACCGAGATGCGGCTGCGCGCCGACGTCGTGGAGATCTTCAGGCCCGACTTCGCGACCGCCGTCGCGACGACCGGCACCGACTTGCCGAGCGTGGCGTACGTCGCGGTCAGGAAGTTCGTGTCGTCGGAGGACGCCTGCCCGACCGCCGCCCGGCCCGACGTGACCTGCAGTTCGGCGGTCGCGCCGTACTGTTTGGCGCGGCTCGCGTCCACCACGTACACGGTGGCGGCGATCAGTACTGACACGACGAGGATCCGCCACCAGTTCTGAAGGATCGTCCGAAAATGTTCGGCGACGTCCACGGCCGACCATTCTAGGCGTCACCATCGGTTCTGCCCGGCACCCCGTGGTCGGGTCCGCGCGGCGCGTCTTGACCTCCTGAGACGGGCGGTCCGTCGCGCACGGGCAACTCTGGGGTCAGCCGGCGAGAATGCTCCGGAACGCAGCGAAGGCCTGTTTCGGGCTCCCGTTCGCGTGCAGCACCCCGAACGACTCCTGTTGTCCCCAAGCGCTGCTCAGGTCCCTGATCGAGTACCACAGCATCGGGCCGGTGAAGGGCCAGCCGTTCCACACGCTGTAATAGATCTGTATCCATTGGGCCTGCCGGCTCTCACTGACGCTGCCTTCGCCACGAGTCGGTGCGCCGGTCTCGGTGGACCAAATCAGCTTGTCTCCTTCACCGCGGGCGACCATTTCGTTGTGAATGTCGCGCGCCTGGAGGAGCGCGTTCGACGAGATCCGGCTCGTGGGGTCGTTCGGGAACGTGTAGGTGTGGATCGCGACGCCGTCGAAGCTGCCCCCGGCGCCCGCGTCGTACATCCGCTTGATGAACGTCGGTGGCGACACCGACGAGCCTGGATGCGTCTCCGCCGGTGAAGTTCCGCCGGTCAGCACCGTGACGTTCCGTGACACCGAGCGCAGGGCCTCTGCGCTGACCTTCAGCAATCCGGCGTAGGCAGCCGGGTCGGGGTGGGCCCAGAACTGGCTGACGTTTGGCTCGTTCCAGATCTCCCAGACGAGCACTCCCTGCGGCACGTAACGCAGAGCCGCGGAGCGTACGAAGTTCGCGAAGTCCTGCGGATTGCTCGGCGGGTGCTTGTCGGTCGCGCCAGGTGGGACGGCCCAGGGCGGCGAGTAGGTGGGGAGCGCGATCACGGACATTCCCCGTTGGTTGACCGCGTTGACGATGCGGTCGATTGCGCTCCAGTTCCATGACGTCGGTCCGTCGTGCTGCACCCACGACCAGTCGAAATCGAACCGCACCCATTGGGCCCGTGTCGACGCGACCGCGTCGAGATCGCGGGCGAGTTGTTCGTCGGTCTCACTCAGAATGCCGCTTCCGGTAGCGAAGCCCGCCCGCGTCGCGGCCTGCGAACGTGGTGCCGTGGTCGGTGCCGGCTGCGCGGTGGTGGTGGTCGTCGCCGGCGCGGTCGTCGGTGGCGACGTGATCGGAGGGTGCGACACGCTCGGCGGGTTCAGCGGCGCCGGCGACGGACCGCGTGACGCGGCCCAAATGCCCGCGCCCAGCAGCGCGAGCAGCATGCACACGACGACGACCTGCCAGATCCTGGGCAGTCCGCGTCCTGCCGGAGTTGGCGGCCCCGGTGTGGGCCGTCCGTCGTCAGACTGTCGCACCGGCGAGCGCCTCCGCGACCACGGCGCTGAAGCGGGCCCGGAAGCGCTCGGGCGCGAACGTCAGCGCATGGCTGCGCAACCGGGCGGGCTCGAACCGTCCCGGGTCGAACGACTGGAGCACGCTCGACAACGTGTCGACCGCCTGCCCGTCCACGGCGAGCGGGAAGAGCACGCCGGTCACTCCGTCGACGACGGTCTCGAGCGCGCCTCCGCGTCCGAGCGCGACGACCGGTGCGCCGCAGGCCTGCGCTTCGAGCGGCACGATGCCGAAGTCCTCCTCATGGGGGAACACGAGGGCGCGGCAGCGGCGGTAGAGATCGAGGAGGGTTACGTCGTCGACCCGTCCGAGCAGTTCCAACCCGGGCCACGCGAGCGCTTCCAGGTCGCGCCGGCCGCGGCCTTCACCGGCGACCACGAGGCGCACGCCGGCGCGTCGCGCCGCAGCCGCCGCGAGGTCAGCGCGCTTGTACGGCGCGAGCCGTCCGGCGAACAGGAAGAAGTCCTCGCGCTCGACGCGCGGATCGATCGTGTACCGCTCGACGTCGACCGGCGGCGCCACGACGGTCGCGTCGCGCTGCCACCAGCGCGACACGCGGGAGGCGACGTGCCCCGAGTTCGCGACGATGCGGACCGGGCGTTTCGCCGCGCGTGCGTCGGGCCCGCGCTGCGTCGCGGCGAACGCGGCGAGGCCCGCTCGCCCGACGCGGCCGCCGATCTCGTTCGCGCGCATCGACGATTCCCAGATCCACCGCGCCGGCGTGTGCGTGTACGAGACGACGGGCACGCCGTCCGGCGGTCGGATCCGGTTCGCGAACGCGTGGTGACTCGTGATCACGACGTCGACTCCGGACAGGTCGATGCGGGCCATCGCGAGCGGCAGCAGCGGGAGTAGGTGCGCGTACGTGCCGTCGCCCCGGTACAGGCGCTGCAGCGGTGTCGCCCGCACGTTCGCGTCGAGCAGACCGGGCGGCAACGTCGATCGGTCGACGAGCGGCGCGTGCACGACCGCGTCGGGCCAGATCCGGTGCATCTCCTCGACGACCCGTTCGGCTCCGCCCGGCTCCGTGAACCGTTCGTGGACGATCGCGACGCGGAGTCCTTCCTGCGTGCCGCGCGGGCTGGGTGTGCTCAAACCCGTACCGTTCCTCTGATCCGCCCCATCCGGCCGTCAGACCCCGGACGGTCCTGTCGGTCCTCGCGGCCGCCGCCCGCACGGCGGCGAGGAGGTCGACCGTTCCGCCCAGGCGCTCCCTGTCCGGCGCACCCGCGGGTCGATCGGACAGGCAGCGTAGACGACCACGTGGGGCGCCCTGACGCGCGGCGTACGGCGTGCGGCGTGCACAGAGCGTCCGATGATGCCTTCTAGACTCACCCGGCTCGGCGGCGCGTCTCGTCGGGGTGCGGGGCCCGGCGCCGTCGAGTTCCACGACTTGCCGACGACTGTGGGCGCGACCGACCGATGCGGATCCTGATCGTCTCGAGCCTCTGGCCGCCACGGGTTCTCGGCGGTGCCGAGCTCTACGCGTCCGAGCTCGCCAACCGGCTGCGCGCCGGGGGGCACGACGTCGGCGCGGTGACCTGGGGCGTGGAGGGCGACGATGTCGTCGCAGTCGTGCCGCCGTGGCCCTACCTGCTCGATGAGTACGCGTCGAAGAACGCCGCCCAACGGGCAGTGATGCACGGTCTCGACCTGTTCAACGCCGCCGCTCGTCGAACGCTCGATCACGCGCTGCGCACCTTCCGGCCCGACGTCGTGCACTCGCACGGCGTCCCCGGCATGTCGGGCGCGGTGCTCGCGCTGCCATCGCAACGCGGGATCGCGCACGTCCACACCATCCACGACTACTGGCTCCTGTGCCAGCGGCTCTCGATGGTCAAGCGGTCGGGTGTCGCGTGCGAACAGCGGTGCCGAAGCTGTGTGACCATCTCGGCCGCGCGCAACGCCACCATCGCGCGTCACCCGCCGCAGCTCCTCCTCGCCGTCTCCGAGGCCGTGGCCCGCGAGCACCAGGTGCTGGCGTGGGCGCGGCCGCGCCTACGCGTCGTGCCCAACCCGGTCGAGCCGTTGACCGGTGTCGAGAGGCGATCGGCCGGCTCGACGCTGACGTTCGGCTACATCGGTCAGGTCGCGCGCTACAAGGGCGTGCACACACTGGTGGACGCGTTCCTCGCGACGAAGCTCAGCGACGTGCGACAGGCGCGCCTTCTGATCGCCGGCACCGGGGCCGTGCGCGACGAGCTCGCGCACCGTACGCCGGCGTCGATCGAGTGGTTGGGATGGGTCGACGAGCGGGGGAAGCGGGACTTCTACTCGGCGATCGACTGCCTCGTCGTGCCGTCGGAGTGGAAGGATCCTGCTCCGCTCGTGGTCAACGAGGCGCGGGGCCTCGGTGTGCCGGTGATCGGCGCGCGCATCGGCGGGATCCCCGAGCTCATCGCGCCGGAGTCGGCGCCCCTGCTGTTCCCTTCGGGTGACGTCGTCGCGCTGCAGCAGCAACTCGAAGCCTTCGCCGCCGACCCCGCGCGTTACGCATCACGAGAGGGGTCACGGCCGCCCGGCTGGGACGTGCACCTCGACCGTGTGCTCCGGGCCTACGACGACGCACGGATGTCACGGACGGCGTCGCGGCCGACGTAGCATGACCGCTTCGTACCTCTCGAGGTCCCGGGGCGTGTCGGGGCGGATGTCGTACCGCGGGACGGCTCCGCGCTCGCGGGCGAGGGGGAGCTGATGGTCAGGGGCACGACGGCAGACGCTCCAACGGCCACATCGCTCGCGACCGCGCCTGGTGAGCGCCGCCGGCGGGTGCCCGTCGGGGCACTGGTGGCGGGCGAGACCCTCGTCGGCGTGATCCTGGGCCTTTGGCGGCTCGGGCACAACAGCTTCTGGGCCGACGAGGCGTACACGTGGTCCACCGCGTCGCGAAGCTGGTCGTCGTTCGTCCACGTCGTGATCCACCACGAAGGCGGCGGGCTGCTTCACTCGCTGTTCACGTTCTTCTGGATCAAGGTCAGCGACGGTGAGACGTGGCTGCGCCTGCCGTCCGTGTTCTTCGCCGCGTTGGCGATCCCGCTCGTGTACCGGGCGGCGAGCCGGTTGTTCGACGAGCGTGTGGCACTCGTCGCCGGGTGGTTGCTGGCGATCAACGCCACCGTGCTGTTCTATGCACAAGAGGCGCGCACGTATGCGTTGACCGTGCTGCTCGTCACGGCGTCGTTCGCGTTCTTCGTCGACCAGATCAAGGCGCCGAGCCGGCGCTCGTTCGTGGCGTGGATCGTGTGCAGCGCGCTCGCTGTTTACGCGTTGCCACTCGCCGGCGGAGCCATCGTCGCCCAGGCCCTTTCGTTGGTTCTCGCGCGGCCGTCCGAGCTCCCGCTGCGCCGGCTCGCCCGCGGGTTCGCCTCCATCGTCGTACTGGTGATCCCCATGGCGGTGATCCAGATCGCGCAGGCGCGCGGCGGCAGCCTCAACGAGTTCCTCGAAGGTGACCGCACGCCAGGCTTCGTGTTGCGGTCGTTCGTCGGCCTCTCGGGCGGCGGCGGGAAGCCGCTCATCCTGGTGTACGGCGCGCTCGTAGCCGCCGCCCTCGCGACGGCATGGCCGATCGCGCGCCGATCGGGCCGCTCGCTGGCGTTGTGGAGGGTGGGGCTGCCGTTCTGCTGGTTGGTCGTGCCATGCGTGCTCGTCGTCGCGAGCTCCTATGTCACGCCGAATTTCGCGGCGCGTTACTTCCTCATGAGCGTGCCCGGGCTCGCGATCCTCGCGGCGTTCGGGCTCGTGCGCCTCACCGCTCGGTCGCGGGAGCTCATGGTCGGGGCGCTCGTCGTCGTCACCGCGCTCGCGTTCGTCGGCCTGTACCGCTACTACTTCGATTACCACAGCGACGACTTCCGCGACGCGGTCGCGTTCATGCTGGAACGCCGTGCACCGGGCGATGGCGTGGCGTTCATCGGCGACGAAGCTCGGATCCCGTTCGAGTACTACACACGCGACCGGCAGGCCGAGCGGACGTCGCTGGTTCCCGCGTATCCCACCGCGCCGTGGGGCCGTTTCGGCACGGGGGACGCGCACGAGTCCATCCCGACGGCCGCCGAGGTCGCGCGGATGCTGCACGACCATCCCCGGCTCTGGGTGTTCCGGCGGTACGACGGCACGTCGCAAGCGGCGCGGGACCGTTTCGCGCAGCTCGCACGCGGTGCGGGCGTTCGGCGCTGGCAGTTCCAGGACAACGTCCGGCTGTACCTGTACGAACGCGCGGGCTCCTGAGCTCGACGCGCGCGCACGCATCAGCGCCACGATCCGAGGTTTTGACGACCACGGGACGTGGCTACACTGTCATCGGTGAGGGTGGTGACGGGCGCGTGGGCGGGCGCCTCTCCTCGAGGGCTGGGGCAATCGTGCCGAGGGCGGCGACATTCGTGATGCGGACTCCGGAAATGGATGCACGCCCGTTCCCCGGTCGAGGGACTCCGTGAGGGTCATCCCGGCGACGCCTGCCGGGAGGACCACCGGCAACGGCGACGGCCTTCGTCCCCGCATCACGCCACGTGCGGACGTCGTTCGCACCACCGTCGGTCTCGCGATCGGTCTCGCGGTCGTCGCGGGTATCGCGTTCCGGCTCTACACCAGGTCGGACCTGTGGTCGGACGAGGCGTTGTCCGTGAACATCGCCAACCTGCCACTCCACGATCTGCGGGCCGCGCTGCGCCAAGACGGCGCGCCGCCCCTGTACTACCTGGCGCTCCACGTCTGGATGCGGTTGTTCGGATCCGGTGACGCCACGGTGCGCGCCATGTCGGCGCTGTTCTCCCTTGCGGCGATCCCCGTCGTCTGGTTCGCAGGCCGGCGTCTCGATCTTCGTCGCGAGCGTCTCGGTCTGCACCACGAGGACCGGTCGACCGTGGCGTGGGCCGCGGCGCTGCTGTTGCTGTCGTCGCCGTTCGCCATCCGCTACGCGACGGAAGCGCGGATGTACTCGCTCGTGATGCTGCTGGGTGCGGCCGGCTACCTCGCGATGTTGCGCGCGTTCGAAAATCCGAGTGTGCCGCGGCTCGCGGTGATCTCCGTGATCACGGGGTTGCTGCTGTACACGCACTACTGGGCGTTCGCGTTGATCGCGGTGGCGGTGTCGTTCCTCGTATTCACCGCGGTCCGGGGCACCGACCGCACTGCGGCCGTGCGCCTGCTCGTCGCGGTCGGCGTCGGTTGCGCCACCTTCATCCCCTGGGTTCCCACTTTCCTCTACCAGCAGAGGCACACCGGCACGCCGTGGGGCGCCGCGCTGTCGCCGTGGAAAGGCACGAGCACCGCGATCCTCGGGTTCGGCGGCAGTCAGCGCTACCTCGCCTGGGGTCTCCTCGTGCTCGTGCTCCTTGCGGTCTTCGCGCGCCCTCGTGACGGCCGGCATCTCGACGTCGACCTGTGGACGCGTCCCGGCGTCAGGCCCGAAGTGATCGGCGCGTTCGCGACGCTTTGGTGCGGCCTCGCCTTGTCATACGTCGGCAACAGCACCTTCGACCCTCGCTACGCGTCGGTGATGTTTCCGCTCTTCGTGCTCGCGGCCGCGTTCGGCGTGACGGTCTTCGAGAGCCGGCCGCTCCGCTACGGCATCGTTGCGCTCGCCGTCCTTCTCGGCTTCGCGGGCGGCGTCAGCAATGTGCGCACGAACCGCACCCAGGCCAAGCAGATCGCGACGGCCATCAACGCGCAGGTGCACGAAGGCGACCTCGTCGTGTACTGCCCCGACTCGTCCGCTCCCGACGTCCACAGGCTGCTCGACACGTGGCGCAACTTCGGCGAGGTCACGTTCCCCGACCTGGGTGCGCCGGAACGCGTGAACTGGGTTGACTACCTGGCCCGCGCGGACCGGGTCAAGACCCCCGTGTTCGCACGGCAGGTCGTCGAGCGCGCCGTCGGGCACGACATCTTCTACGTCTGGTCGTCGGGTCAGAACGGGCTCAACGACAAGTGCGAACGGATCGGTGACGGGATCGCTGCGCTCCGTCCCAGCCCGAAGCGCCTCATCGAGCCCAACGCGGCGATCTTCGAGCACGCCGGCCTGATCGTCTACCGGGCCGGCTGACGGCTCAAGCGGCGCGACGCCTCACCGCGAGAGCGCGGTAGACCGGCAACACCCGCGCGATGCCGGGCGGCAGCAGTCGCTCCTCGACGATGTCTCCCGCGGCGCGAAAGGCCGGCACCACCTGTGCCCGGCGACCCTCGAATGTGTCCTCCGCCCGTTCTCCGGTCAGGAGCTTCAAACCCAGGTCGAGCACCGGAGAGTTTCCTGGTGTCACGACCAACGCGACGCCGTCCGGGCTGAGCACCCGCACGACTTCGCGTGCTGCAGCCGCGACGTCGGGAACGAACTCCATGGCGCTGACGACCACGACCGTGTCGAACGACGCGTCGTGATACGGCAGCGCACACGCGTCGCCGGTGACGAGACGCGCGGTCACGTCGACACGGGCGAGCTGTCGGGTCACCTCCGCCGCGCGCTCGTGAACGTCGATGCCGTGCAGCTCGTCGCACGCGTGCGCGAGCTCGGGCAGCAAGATGCCGCTGCCGTACCCCACCTCGAGAAGCCGTCGCGAGCGACCGCGCGCGCGAAGCATCGACGCGATGACCCGGAACCGCATGCGCTCCACCTCGCCGAGGACGGGCCGGTACACCCAGTCGCCCTGGTCGAGCGGGTTCGTCTTCACGAGCAGCTCGCGCGGGAGCAGGCGCACGCCGCGTCGTCCCGAGACGTTCACGATGCGAGCATCCGGTCGATCGCCTCCACGGTACGCGCCGACGCGTCTCCGCCTCCGTACGGCGACGGCATCGTCGCGAGCCGCGCGTGCAGCGCGTCGATGTCCGCCAACCATCCGGCCGCAACCGCGCCGATCCCTGCTCCCGGCGCGACGAGCTGAGCGAAGGTGCCCTGGACTTCGGGACGCTCGGTCGAGTTCCGGACGACCACGACGGGCCGCTTCAACACGCTCGCTTCCTCCTGCACACCACCCGAGTCGGAGACAAGCAGCGCGCTCTCTGCAAACAGGCCGAGGAATTCCTCGTACCCGAGGGGCTCGACGACGCGCACACGCTCGAGCTTCGCGTCGAAGCCGAACGCGGCCGCGCGCGCCGCGGTGCGCGGATGAAGCGGCAGCACCACGGGTACCGGCAGCGCGCCGAGTTGGTCGAGGATCACCCCGAGCACATCCGCGACGTCCACGTTCTCGGGCCGATGGAACGTCGCGAGCACGAACCGCTTCGCTTCCACGCCGAACGCGTCGAGCAGGCCACGTCGTTGCTCCTCGTCCGGCACGATCTCGGGTACGACGTCGATCACCGTGTTGCCGGTCACGACGATGCGCTCTTCGGTGACGCCCTCGCGCAGCAAGTTGGCCCGGCTGGTCTCGGTCGGCGCGCAACAGAGGTCGGCGAGATGGTCGACCACGACCCGGTTGTGCTCTTCGGGCATCGCCCGGTCGAAGCTGCGCAGCCCTGCCTCCACGTGCACGACTGGGATGTCGCGTGCGTTCGCGGCGAGCGCTCCCGCGAGAGCGGTGTTCGTGTCGCCCTGCACGACCACGGCGAGTGGTTGCGTCCGTGAGAAGCATTCGTCGAGGAGCGCGGTCGCCTCACCGATTTGGCGGCCGCGGCTCGTGCCGCCGATCTCGAGCCGGATGTCCGGATGGTCCAGGCGCAACTGCGTCAAGAACACGTCGGAGAGCGCGGGGCTGAAGTGCTGGCCCGTGTGGACCGCGAGCGCGCGGGGCCCCAACTGGCGTAGCACGACGGCGAGCTTCACGATCTCCGGGCGGGTCCCGTAGACGACGGCGATGCGCTTCACACGAGTACCTTCGGCCGGCCGTGCCGCGTTCTCGAGGTCTGCGTCCGGCGCGGCGATGGGGAAGGGGTAACGGTACCCATTGTCTGCGGCCGTCCGGGCCCGCAGGGTGTGCTGCAAGCCGTTGTGCGCGAAGCGTGACGTCCGAAGAATGCCCTCATGGGACCGTGCGTGACGACCGATAAGCTCTCCGTGTCCGGGGAGCGGCTGTTCTCCCGTTGCTCTGCGCGGGATGTCGACGAGACGCCCGGCACGCTGTTGCCGAATCTGCACCTTCCCGATCGTGGAGGAAACGACATGACGGACCTTCGTGTCGTGCAGCCGTCCCTCGTCCTGCCGTCCGACCAGGATGCAACCGGTCGCACGCTCGGCGACGAGGAGCTCGCGCTGCTCGCCGAAGTCATCCGCAGCGGAACGCTCACGAGCACCAAGGGCATTCAGGTGCCCGAGTTCGAGGCCCGCTTTGCCGAGGTGTTGGGCGTTCGCCACGCCATCGCCTGCGCGTCCGGCACCGCCGCCGTGCACCTCGCGATCGCCGCGGTGGATCCGGAGCCCGGTGACGAGATCGTCACCACACCGATCACCGACATGGGCGCGCTCAGCCCGATCCTGTACCAGGGTGCGATCCCTGTGTTCGCGGACGTCGACGTCGAGACGTGCAACGTGACGGCCGAGACCATCGAGCGCTGCATCAGCGATCGCACGAAAGCGATCGTCGTGACGCATCTGTTCGGGAATCCGTGTGACATGCCCGCGATCGAAGACCTGGCGCGTGCACACGACATCCCACTGATCGAGGACTGCGCGCAGGCGTACCTGGCCCGGAGTCGCGGTCGTCTGGTGGGAACGGTCGGTGCGGTGGGCGCGTTCAGCCTGCAGCAGGGCAAGCACATCACGACCGGTGAAGGCGGCATCGTGGTCACCGACGACGACGGGCTTGCACGTCGCATGCGGCTCTTCGTCAACAAGGCGTGGCCGTACGGTGAGCCCGGGCCGGATCACGAGTTCCTCGCCCTGAACTATCGCATGACCGAGCTCCAGGGCGCGGTTGCGCGGGCCCAGCTCGAGAAGCTGGCATCCGGCGTCGCGCAGCGCGTTGCCATGGCGGAGCGCCTCACGTCCGCGCTCGAAGGCGTCGACGGCATCACGACCCCGAAGGCCGCGCCGGGCGACGTGCACACGTACTGGAAGTACTGCCTGCGCGTCGACGAGAGGAAGGTGCCCGGCGGCCCGCAGGCACTCGCGGCCGAGTTGAAGGTGGGCGGCATCGCGTCGGCGCCGCGCTACATCCAGAAGCCCGCTTTCCGATGCGTGGTCTTCGAGGAGCAGCGCACGTTCGGTTCGAGCCGCTTCCCCTTCTCCCTCGCACGTCCCGAGGCCGTCGACTACGACGAGGCGCGCTTTCCGGGAGCGTTCGATGCTCTGGCCGGCATTCTCGTCCTTCCGTGGAACGAGCGGTACGGCGACGAGCACGTCGACATGCTCGCGGGTGCGATCGCCGATGCCGTCGGCCGCCTCAGCGGAGGTGCAGTGTGAGCCGCCCCCTGCGAATCGGCATGGTCGGTGCCGGCGCGATCGCCGGCGCGTACGCGGAGCTCTTCCAGCACGTCGACGTCGCGCAGGTCGTGGGCGTCGTCGACGTCGACGCCGATGCCGCGCACGCGCTCGCGGCGCGGCTGGACGCGATCCCGTTCGCCTCGCACACCGAGCTCGACCAGGTCGACTGTGATGCGGTGATCATCTGCACGCCGCCGGTCACGCACGTGAAGATCGCGTCGTATTTCCTCGAGCGGGCCGTGCCCGTGCTGTGCGAGAAGCCGCTCGCGATCAACACTTCCAGCGCGCGGCGGCTCGTCGAGCTCGCGCACCGCAACGGCGTCATGCTCACCATGGCGGCGAAGTTCCGGTACGTCGACGACGTCATCCGGGCGAAGAGCATCGTCGACTCGGGGATCCTCGGCGACATCATCCTGTTCGAGAACGCGTTCGCCTCGCGTGTCGCGATGGCCGGGCGTTGGAACGCCGACCCCGAGATCAGCGGTGGTGGCGTGCTCATCGACAACGGCACTCACTCGGTCGACATCGTCCGCTACTTTCTCGGGCCCATCGCCGAGGTGATGGCCGTCGAGGCCAAGCGGGTGCAGCGACTCCCGGTCGAGGACACGGCCCAGCTCTTCCTGCGCACTGCGTGCGACGTCCCCGCGACCGTCGACCTCTCGTGGAGCATCAACAAGGAGCTCGACAGCTACATCAACGTGTACGGCTCCAACGGCACCATCCGGGTCGGATGGCGCGAGTCGAAGTTCCGGCAGGCGACGAGCCCTGACTGGGTGGTGTTCGGCCACGGCTACGACAAGGTGGCGTGCATGCGTCGCGCGGTCGAGAATTTCTGCCGAGCCGTGCGGGGTGAGGAGCAGCTGCTCATCAAGCCCGACGAGGCGATCGCGTCCGTCGACGTGATCGAGGCCGCGTACCGTTCGCTCGGTCGGGGCGGGTGGACCCCGGTGCAGGGCTATCAGGAGGAGCCGTCGGTCGCCCGCGTGTCGGGTGTTGCCTGACCTCCTCGCAGGGCAGTCATGACATCTCCCACGTTCGTGCATCCTCGGGCCGACGTCGAGGACGGCGTCGAGATCGGGCCCGGCACGTCGGTCTGGGCCGACGTCCACGTTCGCGGACCGGCCCGCATCGGTCAGGACTGCATCATCGGCGAGAAGACGTACATCGCCTACGGCGTCGACGTCGGCGATCGCGTGAAGCTCAACGCGTTCGTCTACGTGTGTACCGGAGTGACGATCGAGCGCGCCGTGATGGTCGCCGCGGGCACCATCTTCACCAACGACCGCTTCCCGCGTGCCACCACTGCGGATCTCACCGCCTTGCGTCCGTCCGACCCGGACGAGGACACGCTGCCGACACTCGTGCGTGAGGGTGCGACGATCGGTGCGGGATGTGTCGTCGGCTGCGGCCTCACGGTCGGCCGCTTCGCCATGGTGGGTATGGGCTCGGTGGTGACCCGTTCGGTCGCCGACTTCCATCTCGTCGTCGGCAATCCCGCCCGGCCCATCGGCATCGTGTGCCGTTGCGGGCAGCCGATCCTGCGCTTCGACGACGGCGCGCCTCCGGACCGCGACGACCTGCCGTGCGACGCGTGTGGCCGACGCTTCGCCGTGACCGCGGGAGCGGTGCGCGAGCTCGATTCCGTCGCGCGGGTCTCGACGTGAGCGGCGCGCGGCGTTGGGCCGTCGTGGGCGGCGGAATGCTGGGGCTCACGCTCGCGCTGCGCCTCAACGAGGCCGGTTACGAGGTCACGCTCGTCGAGGCAGCCGACAGTCTTGGAGGGCTTGCCTCCGCGTGGCGTCTCGGCGACGTGGTCTGGGACCGCCATTATCACGTGACCTTGCTCTCCGACGTCCACGTTCGTCGCGTGCTGCGCGAGCTCGATCTCGACCGGGAGATGCGCTGGGTCGAGACGAAGACGGGCTACTACGCCGACGGCCGGTTGTCGTCGGTGTCGAACACGCTCGAGTTCCTCCGGCTGCCGTCGCTCGGGCTCGTCGACAAGGCGCGGCTCGGAGCGACGATCCTCGTCGGTTCGAAGATGCACGACTGGAAACGTTTGGAGCAGGTGCCCGTCGCGGAGTGGCTCACGAGATGGTCGGGCCGGCGAACCTTCGAGCGCTTCTGGCTCCCGCTCCTTCGCGCCAAACTCGGCGAGAGCTACCGCGACGCCTCGGCCGCGTTCATCTGGGCGACGATCCAACGCCTTTACGCCGCTCGCCGCACCGGCTTGAAGAAGGAGATGTTCGGTTACGTGCCGGGCGGGTACGCGCGCATCCTCGACCGGTTCGCCGACGTGCTCGCCGAGCGCGGCGTCGAGCTCCTCGTCGGGCACCCGGTCGAACGAGTGGGCCGCGACGGGGCCACCGGCGACGGGCTGTGCGTGAGGTTCCGCAGCGGCGAGCAGCGGACGTTCGACTCGGTGGTCGTCACGGCTGCGGCACCCGTCGCTGCGCGCCTGTGCGAGGGGCTCGCCGATCACGAGCGGCGAGCGCTCGAGGCGATCAGGTATCAGGGCATCGTCTGCACGTCGGTGTTGCTGCGGCGACCGCTCAGCCCGTACTACCTCACGTACATCACCGACGAGGTGCCGTTCACGGCCGTCGTCGAGATGTCCGCCTTCGTGGACCCGTCGTTCTTCGGCGGCAACTCGCTCGTGTACCTGCCGAAGTACGTCGCTCCGGACGACCCGCTCTTCCAGGCCGACGACGCAGACATCGAGGCAGGGTTCCTCGACGCGCTCATGCGGATGTACCCGTCGCTCTCGTGTGACGACGTTCTCGCCTGCCGCACGTCACGCGTGCGACAGGTGTTCGCGATCCCGACCATCGGCTACTCGGGCACCCTGCCCGCGTCCGCCACGAGCGTCCCGGGCCTGCACGTCGTGAACTCCGCCCACATCGTGAACGGGACGCTGAACGTCGACGAGACCGTGCAGCTCGCGGACACCTGGGTTGCAAGCTTGGTCGACGGCCGGCCGGCCGAACGGCACGTTCTGACATCCAGTCGGCCTGAGTAGCCTTGCCCACCGAGGTGGTCCCCATGAAGCCCGTGGCGAGCCTTTCACTGGACCTCGACAACCAGTGGTCCTACATGAAGACCCACGGCGACGCGGGCTGGGACTCGTATACCTCGTACCTCGACGTCGTCGTGCCGCGTGTGCTCGACTTCCTCGCGACGCGGGGGCTGCGGATCACGTTCTTCGTCGTCGGCCAGGACGCCGCGCTCGAGCGCAACCGCGAGGCGCTCGCGGCTCTGCCGGCCGCCGGTCACGAGGTCGGAAACCATTCGTTCCGTCACGAGCCGTGGCTGCACCTCTACTCCGAGGACGAACTGCAGACCGAGCTCGAGCGGGCGGAGGATGCGATCACCGCCGCCACCGGATACCGGCCCACCGGTTTTCGTGGCCCCGGGTACAGCCTGTCGGAGACGACCCTGCGGGTCCTCGTGCAGCGCGGCTACCAGTACGACGCGTCCACGCTTCCGACGTACATCGGCCCCGTGGCCCGTGCGTTCTACTTCCGCACCGCGCGTCTCGACGACGAGCAGCAGCGCGAGCGGTCGCAGCTGTTCGGTTCGTTCCGCGACGGCATGCGCCCCATCGGGCCGTACCGTTGGTCGGTCGGTGACACGACGCTGCTCGAGCTGCCCGTGACGACGATGCCGCTCGTGAAGGTGCCGATCCACGTGAGCTACTTGCTGTACCTCAGCGCGTACTCACCGGCGCTCGCGCGCTTGTACTTCACCACGGCGATCACGGCGTGCCGGCTCGCGGGCGTCGGACCGTCGATCCTGTTGCACCCGCTCGACTTCCTCGGTGCCCGCGATGTCGACGCGCTCGCGTTCTTCCCCGGCATGGCCGTGCCGCTCGAACGCAAGCTGCAGACGGTCGCGACCGCACTGGAGCTCCTGACCCGTTCGTTCGACGTGCGCCCGGTGGGGGAGCACGCGGCCGAGCTGAACCGGCGCGAGGACCTGCGGGTCATGACGCCGCGCTTTCACCATCCGGGCGCGCCGCGCGTGGGGGAGGCGTCACGATGAAGAGCAGACCCGACGTCCAGGCCGCCCCGGAGCCGCCGCCGGTGCAGCTGCCGCCGCGCCGGCCGGAGGATCGGCCGCTCGTCTCGGTGATCGTTCCCGCGTACAACGAGGAGGCGATCATCACCAGCAGCCTCCAGACACTGACCGAGTACATGTCGGCCTTGGAAGATCTGTACCGCTGGGAGCTCGTCGTCGTGAACGACGGCAGTGCCGATCGCACCGGTGAGCTGGCCGACCAGTTCGCGAGCACGCGCGGCAACGTGCGTGTGTTGCACCACCATGTGAATTTCCGCTTGGGCCAGGCGCTGCGCTACGCCTTCACCGTTTCGCGCGGCGATTACGTCGTGGTCATCGACTGCGACCTGAGCTATGCGCCCGAGCACATCGGGCGGCTCCTGTACACGATCCAGGACACGCGGGCCCGGATCGTCATCGCGTCTCCATACATGGCGGGCGGCAAGACGACGAACATCCCGTTCGTACGCGGGCTCGCGAGCCGCTGGGCCAACCGAATGCTCGCGTTTGCCGCGGGCGGCGAGCTGTCGACCGTCACCGGGATGGTTCGGGTCTACGACGGCCGGTTCCTCCGGAGCCTCAACCTCAAGGCGATGGACACGGACATCAACACCGAGATCATCTACAAGGCGCGGGTGCTGCGGGCCCGGATCGTCGAGATCCCCGCGCACCTCGACTGGTCGTTCCAGTCGACCGGGGGCATGCGCCGCGCGGGTGGCCTGAGGATGCGCCGCGCGACGTTCTCGTCGCTGTTCAGCGCGTTCATCTTCCGGCCATTTCTGTTCTTCATCCTCCCGGGCCTGCTGCTGCTCGCGGCGTCGCTGTACACGGGCGGCTGGGTGGTCTGGCACGTCATCGACCAGTACGGCAACAAGTCGTCGTACGGCAACTATGGCCTCACCGGCGCGATCCAGAACGCGTGGGACCAGGCGCCGCACACGTTCTTCATCTTCGGGATCAGCCTCATCCTTTCGGTGCAGCTGCTGAGCCTCGGCATCGTCGCCACGCAGAGCAAGCGCTACTTCGAGGAGCTGTTCCACCTCGGCACATCGTTGCTGCAGCGGGTCAAGGGCATCGATCCGTCCGACCACATCGAATTCGAGGACACTGCGTCCGGCATCGTCACGGCGGATCCCGTCGACCGTCGAGCCAACGGCACGTTCGGCGACCCGGGCGCGCAGTAGCGCGGTCCGCCACGCGCGGCCGGCGCGCCGCCCGGTGCGCGGGTCCGGCCGGAACGAACCCGGGCCGAGCCACCCTCCGGCGTTACACTCCACGAGTCGGTGCGCCACTGAGGCGCCGGCACACGAGACCCGAACAGGCTCCGCGGAGTCGGAGGATGCCGCGCAGCGTCAAATGGCCTGCGGGGTCCTGCCCCAGTCGTCACGCAGGAGGTGCCGCCGCATGCGAATCGCCGTCGGCTCCGACCATGCGGGCTACCGGCTGAAGCAGCACCTCGTCGGTGTGCTGAAGCACTGGGGTCACGAGGTCGACGACCTCGGCACGACCTCAGAGGAGCCGGTCGACTACCCGCCTTTCTGCGCCGCGGTGGCGCGGGCGGTCGCGTCGGGTGAGGCGGAGCGCGGTCTCGTGTTCGGCGGTAGCGGGCAGGGCGAGCAGATCACCGCGAACAAGATTCGGGGCATCCGCGCCGCGCTCTGTCACGACCTGTACACCGCGCGGCTGTCGCGCCAGCACAACGACGCGAACGTGCTGTCCATGGGCGGGCGGATCGTCGCGCCGGAGCTCGCCGAGGAGATCCTCGCGGTCTGGCTCGCGACCGCGTTCGAAGGCGGCCGTCATGTCGGCCGGCTCGAGGAGATCGCGGAGATCGAGGAGGCCGAACGGGCATGACGACTCATGCGAGGACGTGGGGCGACGAGGCACTCGAGGCCGTCGACCCGACGCTGGCCGACATCGTCCGGCGCGAACGCGAGCGGCAGAACACCACCATCCAGCTCATCGCGTCCGAGAACTTCACCTCGCCGGCGGTGATGGCCGCGCAAGGCTCGGTGCTCACCAACAAGTACTCCGAGGGCTATCCCGGCAAGCGTTACTACGGCGGGAACTTCGTCGTCGACGAGGCCGAGGAGCTCGCCCGCACGCGAGCGCGCGAGCTGTTCGGCGCGGAGTACGCCAACGTGCAGCCGCACTCCGGTGCGAGCGCCAACATGGCCGTGTACCTCGCGCTGTTGCAGCCCGGCGACAAGGTCATGGGCATGCGCCTCGACCAAGGGGGCCACCTCACGCACGGCTCCCCGGTGAACTTCAGCGGCCGCATGTACGACTTCGTGGCCTATGGCGTCGACGCGGACAGCGAGGTCCTCGACTACGACGAGATCCGCGACGTCGCGCGTCGTGAGCGGCCGAAGGCGATCATCGCCGGCGCCACCGCGTACCCGCGCCTCATCGACTTCCCCACGTTCCGTTCGATCGCCGACGAGGTGGGCGCGCTCTTGATCGTCGATGCCGCGCACATCGCCGGACTCGTCGCCGGCGGCGCGCACCCGTCGCCGGTTCCGTACGCCGATGTGGTCACCTTCACCACGCACAAGACGCTGCGCGGGCCGCGGGCCGGTGCGGTGCTGTGCCGAGCCGAGTACGGGACCGCGATCGACAAGGCCGTCTTCCCCGGCTTGCAAGGCGGTCCGTTGATGCACGTGATCGCGGCGAAGGCGGTCGCGTTCCACGAGGCGTCGCAGCCCGCGTTCCGGGCATACGCGGCGGCCATCGTGCGCAACGCGAACGCACTCGCCGCCGCGCTCGCCGGCGAAGGTCTGAGGATCGTCTCGGGCGGCACCGAGAACCACCTCATGCTCGTCGACCTGCGGCCGTTCGGTGTCACCGGCAAGATCGCGCAGCAGGCACTCGATCGCGCGGGGATCACGTGCAACATGAACACGATTCCCAACGATCCCGAGAAGCCGTTCGTCACGAGCGGGCTCCGCCTCGGCACGGCCGCAGTGACGACCGCCGGCATGGGCGAACCCGAGATGGAGGCGATCGCGGCTTTGATCGCACGTGTCCTGCGCTCCGTCGACGACGACGAGGTTGCGACCGAGGTGCGCGACGCCGCCACCCGCCTGTGCTCGAAGTTCCCTCCGTACCCCGACTGACGACGTGAGCAGGAGCACCGAAGCCACCGCGATGACGCGAGCAGAGCGTTCGTGACCGTGCGACCCAGGGTGCAGCGCGCCGGGCGAAGCGCGAAGCCCTGTAGCGAACGAGCGAGCGCATAAGCGTGGGCGGGTACGCGATCATCCTCGCGGTCGCCGCGGGTACCACGGCGTTGTTGACGCCACTGGTGCGCCGGCTCGCCTGGCGTGTCGGCGCGGTGGCCATGCCCGGACCGCGCAAGGTGCACGACAAGCCGATGCCCTCGCTCGGCGGCGCGTCGATGTTCGGCGGGTTCCTCGTCGCGATGGGCGTCGCGTCGCAGATTCCCCAGTTCCACGAGATGTTCCACGGCTCTTCGGAGCCGATCGGCCTCGTCCTCGCCGGCGCGGTCATGTTCGTCGTGGGTGCCGTGGACGACTTCCGCGAGATGTCACCGCCGGCGAAGCTGGCCGGTCAGGTGCTGAGCGGCAGCGTGTTGTCGCTCATGGGCGTGACCATGCTGTTCTTCCACGTCCCGTTCTCGAGCTTCGGGACGGTCGTGCTCTCGCCCGACCTGGCTCCGCTCGCGACGGTGTTGACCGTGGTCATCATGGCCAACGCCATCAACCTGATCGACGGGCTGGACGGCCTTGCCGCGGGCGTCGTGATCATCGCCGGCTCCGCGCTGTTCCTCTACTCCGACCGTCTGTTCAAGGACGGGTTCCTCGAGGGCTCCAACATCGCGCCGCTCGTCGCGGTCATCGCGGTCGGAATCTGCCTCGGCTTCCTTCCCTTCAACTTCAATCCCGCCCGCATCTTCATGGGCGACGCCGGGGCGATGTTCCTGGGTCTGTTGATGGCCACCACGACCATCACGATCGGCGGCCGGGCGGATTACGAGTATCCCGGACAGACCTATTTCTTCTACGCGCCGCTCTTCATCCCCCTGGTGATCCTCGGCGTGCCGATGCTCGACACCGCCTTCTCCATCGTGCGTCGGGTCGCGCGGCGACGGTCCTTCGCGATGGCCGACAAGGACCATCTGCACCACCGGCTCATGCGGCTCGGCCACGGGCCCCGGCGAACCGTCGTGCTCCTCTGGGCGTGGACCGCGTTGCTGTCCGCCCTCGCGCTCTTCCCGCTCTACACCAAGCGCGGGAACGGCGCCGTGCCGGTCGGGATCCTCGCGCTCGGGCTCCTCCTGTACGCGGTGCTCCACCGGGGTGCCCGCGAGGCCCGCCGCAACGGCGACAACGGCGACAACGGCGTTGACGGGGCCCCCGGTGAGACGGGGCAGGCGCCGACCGTCGACCTGGGCGAGGGCGTGGTCCTCGGTGTGGGTCGTGAGGCGGTCGGCGAGGCGACCCGTCGTCGGACCCGGGAGCCGGCCGCTCGCGTCGATGGGGGCGGTTCGGTCACCTGAGAGGCCACGGGGTGACGCGCGCTGGCGCCCCGGGCGGCTCGAGTTGACGCTCGAGCAGGCGCTCCGTTAGATTGCGAATCGTTTCACAAAGCCCGTGCGCCGGAGTCGCGCGCGGGTGTGGGGGTTGACCGGGTGGACGTCCGGAGCCGGCGAGCGACCACACAACAGGGCTACAACGACGGACTCACGCAGGCGATCACCTTCGTGGCCGGCCCTGTGATCCTGGGGCTCGTCGGGTTCGCGCTCGACCGGTGGTTCGGCATCCGGCCGGTGCTGATGCTCGCCTTCGCGAGCTTCGGCGTCGTGGCCACCTTCGTCACCGCCTACTACGAGTACCGAGCCAAGTGCGCGCGCGACGAGGAGGGGAAGCCGTGGACCCGACGCCGGGTGTAGCCACCGCCGGTCGCCTCGGCGCGGGCACCGCCTACGAGTCGCAGGTCGCCGCCGACCTCGCCCGGCGCGCTGCCATCGTGGCCCCCTTGGTGGTCGTCGCCCTCGGGCTCGCCCGCGGGGTCGACGGCGCTGTGAGCGCGGTCGTCGGGCTCGTGCTCGTCGCGCTCAACTTCCTGCTCGCCGCGCGCCTGATCGGCTGGGCCGCGGGCAAGTCGATCGCAGCGGTCTACGGCACCGTCATGGGCGGCTACGTGCTGCGCCTGGGCGCGCTGCTCGGGATCGTCATCGGCCTCGAGCGGGTGCCGTGGATCGACGTGCCCGTGCTCGTGATCACGATCGCGGTCGCGCACCTCGCCCTGCTGGTGTGGGAGATGCGGTACGTGAGCCTCTCGCTCGCTGCGCCCGGCCTGAAGCCGACCACCACCCGCCGGCACACCGCGCTCGCCGGCGCGGGCCGGCCCACAGTTCAACCGACGAAGGAGTAGGCCCTGGTGCTCGGTGCCTTCACGTTCCCGCCCATCGACGAGCTGTTCGTCTGGAAGGACGTCCTGTTCAAGGGCACGCCGTTCGCGCTCAACAAGACCGGCATCCTCGTGCTGGCGTCGTCGGCGATCCTCGTGTTCCTGTTCATCAAGGGCTCCCGCAAGATGCAGCTCGTACCGCGGGGCCTGCAGAACATCGTCGAGATGTCCTACGAGTTCGTCGACCGTGGCATCACCAAGGACATCATGGGGCCGGCCGCGGGGGGTTGGACCCCGTTCCTCGGGACCCTGTTCTTCTTCATCCTGTTCCTGAACATCTGGGAGATCATCCCGGGCATCCAGTTCCCGCCGACGTCACGGATGGCGATCCCCTTCTACCTGGCCCTGCAGAGCTACGTGATCATGCTGGCGGTCGGGTTCAAGAACCAGGGCTTCCGGTATGTCACCCATCACATCTTCCCGCCGGGCGTGCCGAAGGCGCTCTACATCCTCGTCACGCCGATCGAGATCGTGTCGGTGTTCCTCGTCCGGCCGTTCTCCCTGGCCGTCCGGCTCCTCGCCAACATGATGGCGGGCCACATCCTGCTCACCGCGATGGCGTTGCTCACGGCCTACGCGCTCACGAACGCGCCGCCGATCGCCATCGGGCCGTTCCTGCTCGGTATCGCGGTCACCGGGTTCGAGGTCCTGGTCGCGGTCCTGCAGGCGTACATCTTCACCCTCCTCACGGCGGTGTTCGTGGCGGAGGGAATGGAACCACTCGAACACCACTAGGAGAGGAACCAACAACAATGTCACTTCTGCTGCACCTTGCCGCGCAGAACCCGGGAGAGCTCCAGAAGGGCCTCTCGTCGATCGGTGCGGGTATCGCGTACGGCGCCGCGGCCATCGGCCCCGGTATCGGCATCGGCTACGTCGTCGGCTCGGCCATCACCGCGATGGCGCGCCAGCCGGAGATGCAGGGGCCGGTGCGCACCACGATGTTCCTCGGTATCGCGTTCACCGAGGCGCTCGCCCTGTTCGGCTTCGTGCTGTTCTTCCTCGCGAAGGGCTAAGGGGGAATCTGTGGGTTTCCTACTGCTGGCCGCGGAGAACACGACCAACGTCACGGCCAAGAACCCGATCATTCCCCAGGGCAAGGAGATCTTCTGGGGTGCGATCTCGTTCGTGATCGTGCTCGCGTTGCTGTGGAAGTTCGCGTTCCCGGCGATCAAGAAGGCGCTCGAGGACCGTGAACAGCGCATCCGCAACGACCTCGAGCGGGCCGAGGAGGCCCGTCGCGAGGCGGAGGCGTCGCTCGAGGAGTACCGCCACCAACTCGCCGAGGCGCGGGCCGAGGCGGGCCGGATCATCGAGGAGGCCCGCCAGGCCGCCGACCAGGTCCGCAAGGATCTCATCGCCCGTGCAGAGGCCGACGCGGCCGAGGTGCGGGCTCGCTCGCGTGAAGACATCCGTCTCGCGACCGAGCGCGCGATGAGCGAACTGCAGGAGCGCCTCGCCGACCTCTCGATCGAGCTCGCGGAGAAGGTGGTCGAGCGGAACCTCGACCGCGACACGCAGATGGCGTTGATCGAGAGCTACATCAACCAGGTGTCGAGCGCCTCGTGACGAGCGGCGGCCCGACGAACACGACCACGGAGCGTTCCTGATGGACCGCGTAGAGGCCTACGCCAACGCCTTCCTCGAGGTGGCCCGGGCGGAAGGCCACCTGACCGACGTCGAGGACGAGCTGTACCGCTTCGCGCGGGTCTACGCGGGATCCGACGACCTCAGGATGGCGCTGACCGATCCGGCGCTGCCGGCGGAGGAACGCATCGCCGTCATCGACGACCTGCTCGGCCGCAAGGCGCTGCCGGCGTCGGTCGCGCTGGTCACGATGGTGGTGGCCGCGGGGCGTGTGCAGGACCTCCCCGCCATCGTCGACCGCTTCGTCGAGGAGGCGGCCCAACTGCGCGACCATGAGGTCGCGGAGGTGCACACCGCGGTCCCGCTCACGCCCGAGCAGCGGCAGCGACTCGTCGAGGCCCTCTCCCGGGCCACGGGGAAACAGATCGAGCTCAGGGTCGTGGTCGACACGTCGGTGATGGGCGGCCTCGTCGCACGGGTGGGCGACCTCGTGATCGACGGCTCGGTCCGTGGCCGCCTCGACCAGCTCCGCAGACAACGCCAGTAACCCACCCCGCGCCGCGCATTCGACCAATCAAGCGACCCGTCAATACCGAGAAGAAGCGAAGGCCTGGGCGGACGCCCGGGAGGCCGAAGCGGATTCGACCCGTCAAAACGGAGTAGAGATGCCCGAGCTGACCATCAACGCCGATGAGATCGCGGCGGCACTGCGCAGGCACGTCGGAAAGTTCTCGCCGACGATCGCCAAGGCCCAGGTCGGCCGGGTGCTGGAGGTCGGTGACGGCATCGCGCGGGTGGCGGGCCTGCCGGAGACCGCGGTGAACGAGTTGCTCGAGTTCGAGAGCGGCCTGCTCGGCCTCGCGCTGAACCTCGACGAGGAGTCGATCGGTGCCGTGGTGCTCGGCGAGGTCGACCAGATCGAGGAAGGGGAGTCGGTCCGCTCGACCGGTCGCATCCTCTCGGTGCCGGTCGGCGACGGCCTGATCGGGCGTGTGATCAACGCGCTCGGCCAGCCTGTCGACGGGAAGGGCCCGGTCAGCAGCGACACCGTGCGGCGTCTCGAGGTCCAGGCGCCCGGCATCGTCGGGCGCACACCCGTGAAGGAGCCGCTCCAGACCGGCATCAAGGCGATCGACGCCATGACCCCGATCGGGCGGGGTCAGCGCGAGCTGATCATCGGCGACCGCAAGACCGGGAAGACCACCATCGCCGTCGACACGATCCTCAACCAGCGCGGCACCGGTGTGAAATGCATCTACGTCGCGGTCGGCCAGAAGGGCTCCACCGTCGCGCAGACTGTCGCCACGCTGGAGGCCCACGGCGCGCTCGAGTACACGGTCGTGGTGAACGCGCCCGCGGCCGACGAGGCGGTGTTCAAGTACCTCGCCCCCTACGCCGGTTGCGCGATCGGACAGCACTGGATGGACAACGGCGAGGCCGCGCTGATCGTCTACGACGACCTGTCGAAGCAGGCCGAGGCGTACCGCCAGCTCTCGCTGCTGTTGCGCCGGCCGCCCGGCCGCGAGGCCTACCCGGGCGACGTCTTCTACCTCCACAGCCGTCTGCTCGAGCGGGCCGCCAAGCTCAACGACAGCCGCGGCGGCGGCTCGCTCACCGCGCTGCCGGTCATCGAGACCAAGGCCGGCGACGTGTCGGCCTACATCCCGACCAACGTCATCTCCATCACCGACGGCCAGATCTATCTGCAGGACGACCTCTTCAAGGCCGGCGTGCGCCCCGCCGTCGACGTCGGCATCTCGGTTTCCCGAGTCGGCGGTTCGGCCCAGATCAAGGCAATGCGGGCCGTGGCCGGCACGCTCAAGCTGGACCTGGCCCAGTTCCGCGAGCTCGAGGCGTTCGCGACCTTCGGTTCCGAGCTCGACGCGGTGTCGAGGGCCCAGCTCGACCGTGGGCATCGCCTCACCGAGCTGTTGAAGCAGCCGCTCAACTCGCCCATGCCGGTCGAGCAGCAGGTCGTCGTGATCTTCGCCGGCACCTCCGGCCTGGTCGACGACATCCCGGTGTCGGAGGTGCGTCGCTTCGAGGCCGACCTGCTCGCCTGGTTCGAGGGACGCCACGCCGGACTGCTCGACGAGATCCGCGACACCGGTCAGCTTCCGGACGAGGAGCTGCTGCGTCGCGCCATCGAGGAGTTCAAGACCACGTTCGTTGCCACGATCGGCAGCGACGGCGCGCGCACGACCTCAGAGGCCTGATCCATGGCGGGTGGCGTCGAACGGGCGCTGCGGAGACGTATCCGCAGCGTGCAGTCCACGAAGAAGATCACGCGCGCGATGGAGCTCATCGCCGCGAGCCGGATCGTGCGCGCCCAGGCGCGTGTGGAAGCCGCCCGTCCGTACAGCGAACAGATCACCCACGTCATCGCGAACCTCACCGGGGCCGGGAGCGAGGTCCGCAGTCCCTTGCTCGAGGCGCGCGAGGTGCAACGGGTCGCGTACGTCGTGGTCGCGGGCGACCGTGGGTTGAGCGGTGCGTACAACACGTCGGTCATCCGCACCGCCGAGCGGTCGCTGCAGGCGAACGTCCGGGAGGGACGCGACTACGCGCTGGTGCTCGTAGGCCGCAAGGCCGAGTCGTACTTCCGCTTCCGCAACTACAAGATCGACGCGTCGTTCACGGGCTTCACCGACGAGCCGCGCTACGAGCACGCGAAGGAGATCGCCGGCGCTGTCATCGCGGGGTTCGAGGAGGGCGCCTACGACCGTGTGGAGCTCGCGTACACGCGCTTCATCTCGGCCGGCCGGCAGGAGGTCGTGCTCACGCCGCTGATGCCGCTCGACCGGGCCGAGCTCGGGCTCGAGGAGCCGGAGCCGGCCGAGGGTCCCGAGAACGTGCGGGCGCCGTACGAGTTCGAGCCCGAACCGGCGACCATCCTCGAGCGGCTGCTCCCGCGTTACGTCGAGGCGCGTCTCTTCGCCGCGCTCCTCGAAGGCGCGGCATCGAAGCACGCGGCGCAGCAGCGAGCGATGAAGGCCGCGACCGACAACGCCGACGACCTGATCACCTCGTACACACGGCGCATGAACCGCGCCCGCCAGGATGCGATCACCACCGAGATCATGGAGATCGTCGGTGGTGCCGAGGCGCTGCGAGGCGCCCGGCGGCGCGCCACCGAGCCCGATCGCATCCTGGCCGACATGCTGCGTCTCGAGCACGTCCCCACCGCCGAAGCCCCGTAACTCTTCGCAATCCGTCAGGAGCAACCGCATGACCACCACCGCCGAGGCCCTCGACCAGCACCAGGGCGAGCTCAAGGAGGGGCGGGTCGTCGCCATCGCCGGGCCCGTCATCGACGTCGAGTTCCCACCCGACGGCCTCCCCGAGATCAACGCCGCGCTCGAGACCGACATCGAGCTCGAGGGCGAGGCGATCACGATCACGGCAGAAGTGGCCCAGCAGATCGGCGACAGCCGCGTCCGGGCGATCTGCCTCAAGCCCACCGACGGCCTCCGCCGCGGTGCGGTCGTGCGGAACACCGGTCGCGGCATCACGGTGCCGGTCGGCCAGGGCACGCTCGGCCACGTCTTCAACGTCATCGGTGAGCCGCTCGACGTCTCGGAGAGCGAGCTGACCAACATCGAGGACCGGTGGGAGATCCACCGCGAGTCGCCGCCGTTCGACCAGCTCGAGCCGCGAGCGCTGATGTTCGAGACCGGCATCAAGGTCATCGACCTGCTCGAGCCCTATGTCCAGGGCGGCAAGATCGGCCTCTTCGGCGGCGCCGGCGTCGGCAAGACGATCCTGATCATGGAAATGATCAACCGTGTCGCCACCCAGCACGGTGGTGTGTCGGTGTTCGCCGGTGTCGGTGAGCGCACCCGTGAGGGCACCGACCTGTGGCTCGAGATGCAGGAGTCGGGCGTCATCGAGAAGGCCGCGCTGGTGTACGGCCAGATGGACGAGCCGCCCGGCGTCCGTCTGCGGGTCGCGCTGTCGGCGCTCACGATGGCCGAGTACTTCCGCGACGTCCAGAACCAGGACGTGCTGCTCTTCGTCGACAACATCTTCCGCTTCGTGCAGGCGGGCTCCGAGGTGTCGACCCTGCTCGGTCGCATGCCCTCCGCGGTGGGATACCAGCCGACCCTCGCGGACGAGATGGGCGAGCTGCAGGAGCGCATCACCTCCACCAAGGGTCGTTCCATCACGTCGCTGCAGGCGGTGTACGTCCCGGCCGACGACTACACCGACCCCGCGCCGTTCACGACGTTCACCCACCTCGACGCGACCACCGAACTGTCGCGTGACATCGCCGCTCAGGGCATCTACCCGGCGGTCGACCCGCTCGCGTCGACCTCGACGATCCTGGCGCCGGAGATCGTGGGCGAACGCCACTACAACGTCGCGCTGCGGGTGCAGCAGATCCTGCAGCGCTACAAGGAGCTGCAGGACATCATCGCGATCCTCGGCATCGACGAGCTGTCCGAGGAAGACAAGGTGATCGTGACCCGGGCCCGCAAGATC
This sequence comes from Acidimicrobiia bacterium, assembly GCA_024281095.1. Lineage (GTDB taxonomy): Bacteria > Actinomycetota > Acidimicrobiia > IMCC26256 > JAMXLJ01 > JAMXLJ01. Next base: position 102,560 of record JAMXLJ010000127.1, read on the forward strand.
CAGCGGTTCCTCTCGCAGCCGTTCTTCGTGGGCGAGGTGTTCACCGGTCTGAAGGGCATCTACGTGCCCGTCGACAAGACGGTCGAGAGCTTCGAGAAGCTCGTCGACGGCGAACTCGACGACGTGCCCGAGCAGGCGTTCTTCAACGTCGGCGACGTCGACAGCGTGCTCGAGAAGGCCCGCGAGCTGCAGCGTCAGGGCGGCTGATGTTGCACGTCGAGCTCGTCTCGCCCGAGGAGATCCTGTTCCAGGGCGAAGCCGAGATGGTCGTGTGCCGCACCACCGACGGCGAGATCGCGTTCCTCACCGATCACGTGCCCTTTCTCGGCGGCCTCGGTGTTGGCGAGGTGCGGATCATCCTGCCCGGCCACGACGTGCAGACCGTGCAGGTCGAGGGCGGCTTCGTCGAGGTGCGTGACAACCGGGTGATCATCCTGTCCGACGCCGCCCGGCTCGGAGAGGCCGTCACCGAAGACTGACGCCGTAGCCTGACCGGCGTGCGGATGCCGACGGTCGCGCTCGTACTCGCGCTCGCGTCGGTCGCGGGCGCGTGCTCGGGGTCGACGCACCCGGGCCCGCAGGCGAAGCCGGCTGCGGGTCGGGCCGCGGGTCCGTATCAGGGTCTCGGCACGTGGGTCGACGTCTACGACTTCCTGCCCGCGTTCCAGAAGCCCGGCGACATCCCCGCCGTCACGGTCGACTCGGTCGCCGACATGGCGCGGCTCGGTGCGCGCACGGTGTACCTCCAGGCCGCACAAGACGATCCGCGCTCAGCGGGCGACGTGGTCGACACCGACCGTGTCGGGGCGATTCTCGCCGCCGCCCACGCGGCCGGCATGAGGGTCGTCGCCTGGTACCTGCCGCACTTCGCCGACGTGAGCGCGGATCTGCGACGCGTCGTGGCGCTGCGCGACTTCCGGTTCCGCAGCCAGCGCTTCGACGCGATCGCGCTCGACATCGAGTGGACCCGGGACGTTCCCGACGCGGCGCTTCGCAACACGCGCCTCGTCGAGCTCTCGCGGCGAGCTCGCGCGGCATTGCCGCGCGTCGCGCTGGGCGCGATCGTGTATCCGCCGGTGTTGCTCGACGTCGTCAATCCGGCGCTGTGGCCGGCCTTCCCGTGGCGACAACTCGCGTCCCTGTACGACGTCTGGCTCCCGATGAGCTACTGGACGTTGCGCTCGGCCTCGTCGCCGTATCGCGACGCGGGCCGGTACACATCCGACAACATCCGCGGCGTGCGAGCCGCGCTGGGGTCGTCGGCGGTGGTGCATCCGATCGGAGGCATCGCCGACGCGGCCACCGCTCGCGACGTGCAGGCGTTCGTGGACGCGGCCCGTGCGGGCAACTCGACCGGGTGGTCGATGTACGACTTCGACACGACGCACAGCGACGCATGGCCGCGGCTTCGCGTGCACGGAGGCTGAGCCGGTGCCTCGGATCCGCGTCGGCCTGGTCCTGCTGCCGCCGGCCGATGTCTCCCAGGAGGTCGACGTGCTGCGACGAGCGTGCGGTGATCCGCAACTTGGCCGCGTCCCACCGCACGTCACGCTCGTGCCCCCGGTGAACGTGCGCGACGAAGCGATCGCGGGCGGTCTCGCGTCCCTGCGCGCCGCGCTCGACGACGTCGAGCCGTTCACCGTCAGGGTCGGGCCCGCCGCGACCTTCCTCCCCGCCACTCCGGTACTGCATCTCGCCGTCGGCGGCGATCTCGAGGCCGTGCACGACGTCAGGCGACGGGTGTTCCACGCCCCGTTCGCGCGCACGGTCGAGTGGCCGTTCGTCCCGCACATGACGTTGCGCGACGAGATGGACCCGGCGCGTATCGACGCCGCGGTGCTCGCGCTGGCCGACTTCCGTCGCGCGTTCGGCGTCGACCGGGTGCACATCCTGCGGGACGACGGCGGAACCTGGCGCCCGCTCGCCGACGTGCCCTTCGGTGGCGAAGCCGTCATCGGCCGCGGGTCGCTGGACCTGGCCATCTCGGAGTCGCAGGAGCTCGAGCCGGAAGCGCGCGCCTTCGCGTCACGGACATGGAAAGCGCACGACGACGAGCGTTACGGCCCCGGTACCCGTTGGCAGCGCGATCCGTTCGCTTTGACCGCGCGTCGACATGGCCGCGTCGTCGGCATCGCAACCGGTTGGACGGGGCTCGGCGTGGCCTACTTGTCCGAGTTGCTCGTCGACCGTCAAGTGCGCGGGGAGGGCATCGGTTCGCACCTGCTCGCGGCGTTCGAGGGCCTCGCGGCCCGGCGCGCCGCGCCTCGCCTCGCCGTGCGCACCGACGCCGGCTCGGACGCGGTGGGGTTCTACGAACGTCACGGGTGGAGCATCGAGGCCCGGTTCGCCGACTGGCTCGGCGGTGCCGATTTCGTCCAGCTCCGGAGGGACCTGGCGTAGCTGACGTCTCTTGCGACGCGTCTCTGGCGCTGGGGTGTCAGTGGATCGGGCAGCCCGGTGTGCGGACCTGGGCGCCGAACAGGGTCGTCGAACAGCTGCGGCGGGTCCGGGTCATGTCGTTCCGGTACCACAGGCCGGTGGCGGCGATCCCGACGGCGAGGAGCAGCACCACGGCCTTTCCGAGCACGTCGCGACCCCGCACGACGGCTAGCAGAGCTGCGAAGAGGCCGGCGGCGACCACACCGGTGACGGCCCAGGCGAGCGTCGAGAAACCCAACCACGCCGGCAGCGTGTCCGTCGCGACCATCCCTGCCTCCTCCCCACCTCCCGCCAGTATGTCGGGATTGGGCGGAAAGGGGCAATGGCGTCGCGCATGCGCGCCGGGGGTCTGCGAAACGTCAGTCGAACTTCACCGCCGAGTACCGCATCAGCTTGTGCCAGCGGTGCGTGGAGTCGATGCGGCGAATCGTGCCCGACTTCGACCGCATCACCAACGTCTGGGTGCGCGCGCCGTCGCCGAAGTAGCGCACGCCGCGCAGCAGCTCGCCGTCGGTGATGCCCGTCGCCGAGAAGAAGACGTCCTCGCCCGAAACGAGGTCGTCGGTCGTGAGCACCTTGCGGAGGTCGTAGCCGGCGTCGATCGCGGCTTGGCGCTCGGCTTCGTCGCGGGGCCAGAGGCGCCCCTGGATCGCACCGCCGAGACACTTGAGCGCGCACGCGGCGATCACCCCCTCGGGTGTGCCCCCGATGCCGAACAGGATGTTGGCGCCGCTGTCGGCCCACGCGGTCGAGATGGCGCCGGCGACGTCACCGTCGGGGATGAGCCGGATGCGCGCGCCGGCCTCGCGGCACTCCCGGATGATCTCCTCGTGGCGCGGGCGATCGAGGATCACCGCGGTCACGTCGTCGACGTCCTCGCCGAGTGCCTTCGCCACGGTGTTGAGGTTCTGGGTGACCGAGGCCTCGATGTTGATCACGTCGGCGGCCTCGGGCCCGGCGGCGATCTTCTCCATGTACACGCACGGGCCCGGGTCGAACATGGTGCCGCGTTCGGCGAGTGCGATCACCGAGATCGCGTTCGGGCGCCCGAGCGACGTGAGGGTCGTGCCGTCGATGGGGTCGACCGCGATGTCGCACGCGGGGCCGCCGCTGCCGATCTCCTCGCCGTTGAACAGCATCGGCGCTTCGTCCTTCTCGCCTTCGCCGATGACCACGATGCCGTCCATCGACACGCTGTTGAGCACGAGACGCATGGCGTCCACGGCCGCGCCGTCAGCCGAGTTCTTGTCGCCCCGGCCCATCCACCGCCCGGCTGCGAGGGCTGCGGCTTCCGTCACCCGGGCCAGCTCGAGGGCGAGGTTGCGGTCCGGCGTCTGGGACTGCTCCATCGGGGGATGGCTCCTTGCTCGACAGCGGGGAATCGCATGGTACTGACCTGGGCGTACCCGGTCAGCGGCCCGAAGGCCGGCTCGTGTGCGCGATCATGCGAGGGCATGGAGCCGCGAGCCGCCGGCCGGGGCCGGGAAGCGTGGCGGCGGGCATTTGACGCCGCCACGGTGCGTGACGCCGACCTCGACACCCATTCAGGGGTACCGGTCGATGCCGCCTACGGCCCCGAGGACGGGCTGTTCCCCGGCCAGTGGCCGTACACGCGCGGGCCGTACGCGTCGATGTACCGCTCGAAGCTGTGGACGATGCGTATGTTCGCCGGGTTCGGCACGCCCCTTGACACCAACCGGCGATTCCGGGACCTGCTCGACGCGGGTGGTGACGGTCTGTCGACCGCGTTCGACCTGCCGACGCTGATGGGCCGCGATTCCGACGACCCGCTCGCCGCGGGCGAGGTGGGCAAGTGCGGCGTGGCCGTCGACACGCTCGCCGACGTCGAGGATCTCTACCGGGGTATCGACCTCGGGAAGGTGACGACGTCGATGACCATCAACTCACCCGCGGCGCTCTTGCTGGCGATGTACGTCGCCACCGCCGAGGGTGCCGGCACGCCGCGTCGCGACCTCGGCGGCACGCTGCAGAACGACATCTTGAAGGAGTATCAAGCGCAGAAGGAGTTCGTGTTCCCGCCGCGGCCCTCCATGCGGTTGGTGGCGGACACGATCCGTTTCTGCGCGGCAGAGATGCCGCGGTGGCATCCGGTGTCGGTGTCGGGCTACCACATCCGCGAGGCGGGCTCGACGGCGGTGCAGGAGCTGGCGTTCACGCTGGCGAACGGGTTCGCGTACGTGGAGGCGGGCATCGCGACCGGCCTCACGGTCGACGAGTTCGCGCCGCGGTTGAGCTTCTTCTTCAACGCGCACGTCGACTTCTTCGAGGAGATCGCGAAGTACCGCGCCGCGCGGCGGATCTGGGCCCGGTGGTTGCAGGAGCGCTACGGCGCGCAGCGCGATCGTTCGATGCAGCTGCGCTTCCATACGCAGACGGCCGGCGTGTCGCTCACTGCGCAACAGCCCGAGGTGAACCTCGTGCGCACGGCGATCGAGGCGCTGGCCGGCGTGTTGGGCGGCACCCAGAGCCTGCACACGAACTCGATGGACGAGGTACTCGCGTTGCCGAGCGACAAGGCGGCCCGTCTCGCCCTGCGTACCCAGCAGGTGATCGCATTCGAGAGCCGGGTCACGAACGTCGCGGATCCGCTCGGTGGTTCCTGGTTCGTCGAGGCGCTCACCGACGAGGTCGAGGCGCGCGCGGAGGAGGTGTTCGCGTACCTGGACGAGCTCGGCGACGGCTCGATGCTGGACGGCGTGTTGCGTGGCATCGACGAGGGCTGGTTCCAAGGTGAGATCGCCGATTCGGCCTATCAGTTGGAACGCAAGCTCAACGACGGCCGTCATGTCGTGGTCGGCGTGAACGACTTCTTCGAGGGCAACGACGAGCCCCCTCCCGACATCCTGCACATCGGCCCCGAGGCCGAGGAGCTGCAGCTGAAGCGGCTCGCCACGGTCAAGCACGACCGCGACGACGAGCGCGTCGACGCCGCGCTCGCGCGCGTGCGCGCCGACGCCGCCGATCCGGCAGTGAACCTCATGCCGGTGCTCCTCGACGCGGTGCGTACCCGTGCGACCGTGGGCGAGGTCATGAACGCCATGGCCGACGTGTTCGGACGCCATCGTGAACGCCCGTCGATCTGACGCGGCGGTGGGCATCGACGCGGACGTGCTCGTGGTCGCGCGCGCCGCGAAGGGCTTCATGCCCGACGACGAGGGGCTCGCGTTGTTCGAGGCCGGCGCGATGGCCGCGCCGGTGGGCCCGTTGCTGGAAGTGGGCACGTACTGCGGCAAGTCGGCGGCGTATCTCGGTGCGGGAGCGCGTGCGGGCGGCACGGTGGTGTTCACGGTCGACCATCACCGGGGCTCCGAGGAGAACCAGGCGGGCTGGGAGCATCACGACCGCGAAGTGGTGGATCCCGCGACCGGGCGGATGGACACGTTGCCGTTCTTCCGGCGCACGATCGAGGCCGCCGGCCTCGAAGACGTGGTGATCGGAGTCATCGGGGAGTCCACGACGGTCGCCCGCTACTGGGCCACGCCGCTCGGATTGCTGTTCATCGACGGCGGCCATGCCGAAGACGTCGCGATGGCCGACTACGACACGTGGGCCGGTCATGTCGCGCCCGGAGGGCTCCTCGCGATCCATGACGTGTTCGACGACCCCGCCGACGGCGGCCAAGCCCCGTTCCGCGTGTGGCAACGCGCGGTGCGGGAGGGCTTCGAGCCCGTGTCGACGACGGGGAGTTTGCGGGTGTTGCGCCGCCGATGACCGATCCATCGTCGGACGCCGCGTTCTCCGACCCCGTCCCGTCCCGGAGCCGGCGTGCCCCGGCGTTACTCCAGGCCGCGGTGGCGGCGTGACACCACCTCGAGCTCCGCGAGCAGGGCCTCGCGGTCGAGGCCCGCGGGGAGGCCCTCGCCGCGGAAGAAGCCGGCCGTGAGCCCGCTGCCGCCGAGCGCGTGCGCGGCCAGCACGACCGCGGCCGAGTTCCACGTGGGCTGCTCGACCGGGTACAGCTCGCCGTCGCGGTGGAACGCCCCGCCGTCGAAGTTCGCCCCGGTCCAGTAGCCGCCGCCCGGCGCGCGGAGGAACTGCACCCAGGACAACATCTCGCGTGCGCGTTCGCGCTCGCCGATCGCGTCGAGAGTCAACACGAGCTCGCAGGTCTCTGCGGCGGTGACCCACGGCCGGTCGGACACACAGCGCACGCCGCGGCCCTCGACCACGAACGTCGGCCAGCGTTGCGCGACGCGGTCGTTGGCCGCATCGCCGCGCAGCACGCCGCCGAGGATGGGGTAGTACCAGTCCATCGCCCAGCGCGACTTGTCGAGGAACGCGTGCTCGCGGTGTTGCACCGCATGAGCCAACGATCCGAGCGACAGTTCCCAGTCCGGTCGTTCGTGGCCGAGATGTTCCGCCAGCACGACCGCGCAGCGGATGCTGGCGTGAATGCTGGACGACCCGGTGAGCAACGCACCGTCCGCGGGATCGTCGCCCCGCCACGAGATCTCGCCGTCCTCGCGCTGGTGGCCGAGGGCGAAGTCGATTGCACGCTCGACGACGGGCCAGAAATCGTGCAGGAAGCGGTCGTCGCCGGTGGAGAGGTAGTGGTGGAGCACACCGTTGGCGATGTAACACGCGACGTTGGTGTCGAGCGCGACGTCTTTCACGTCGCGGCCCTGGTAATACGCGTGCCAGGCGCCGTCGGTGCGCTGCATGCCGCGCAGCCATTCGTAGGCCCGCTCGGCATCGTTGTGGCGGCCGCCGACGTCGAGCGCCATGGCCGCTTCGACGAGGTTCCAGGGATCGGTGTGGCCGCCGGGGAACCACGGGATGTTGCCGTCGGGGAGCTGGACGCGCGCGATCGCATCGACGGTCTCCGCGATCGCGTGGGCAGCGAGCACACCGTCGACCTCGGGAAGGGTCACGACGAGACCTCCGCCATCGTGGCCCGCGCACCGGCTGTGGTGCGCGCGTCCGACGTTTCATGGTCGGGCTTGTCGGCGTAGAGCACGACACTCTTGCCGAGCAGCGGATTCAACGCGCGTTCGAGGGTCTGCGACCAGCGCGGGCGGTGCGTGAGCTCCCAGACGAGGAAGTCGTGGTACTTGCGGGCGAGCAGGCGCTCGGGGCGGTTGACGCCGCCGGCGCAGCGGACCCACCAGTACGGCGAGTGCAGCGCGTGCGCGTGGTGCGATCCACGCAGCGTGAGGCCCGCCCGTTCGAGCTTGCCGCCGAGCTGGGGGCGTCGGTAGATGCGGATGTGTCCACCGGGGGTGTCGTGGTAGTCACGATCGAGCGCCCAGCAGATGCGCTCCGGCCCGCGCGCCGGCACGGTGACCGCGATCGAACCGCCCGGTCGGAGGACGCGCACGAGCTCTGCGAGCGCGGCCTCGTCTTCCCAGATGTGCTCGAGGACCTCGGACGCGACGACACGGTCGAAGCTGCCGTCGGGGAATGGGAGCGACAGCGCGTCGCCTTGCACCGCTCCGCCGGGCGCGCCACCCGGCAGTTCGCCCGCGTCGAGCATGCCGCCGGCGACGGCGCGCACGTCGGTGAGCTCGGGGAAGCTGGCGTCGAGGGCGACGACGACTGCACCCGCGCGCCATGCGGCGAACGCGTGGCGGCCACCTCCGCAACCGAGATCGAGCAGCCGCATCCCGGGCGCGAGCCCGAGACGTGCGAAATCCACCGTCAGCATCAACCAGCTCCGCGAGTGGCGTCGACGAGACCCTGGCGGGCCCGCGTCTCGAGCAGCTCCCGCCAGTTCTCGATCGTGCCCTGCGCAGTAGCCCGCCAGGTGAAGCGGTCGAGCACCCGATGGCGGCCGGCCTCGCCGAGGCGAGCCCGCAGCGGCGCGTCGCCGAGCAGGCGGCCCATCGCGGCCGTGAGCGCGGACGGGTCTCCCGGTGGAACGGTGAGCGCGGTCTCGCCGTCGGTGCCGACAACCTCCGGCAGCGCACCGCCGGTGGTGGCCACGACCGGGACGCCGCACGCCATCGCTTCGATCGCAGGGAGTGAGAAGCCTTCGTACAGCGACGGGACGACCGCGATCTCCGCCTCCCCGTACAGCTCGACGATGCGTTCGTCGGTGACGCCGGAGACGAACTGCACCGCGTGTCGCAGGCCGAGCTGGTCGATCAGTGCGGGGATCCGGCTCTTGTCCTTCGGGCGCCCGATGACGACGAGGTGCGCGTCGTCGCGCTCCACCCGCAGCTTCGCGACCGCTTCGAGCAGCGGTGCAAGGCCCTTCATCGGCACGTCGGCGCTCGCCGTCGTCATGATCCGACCACGAACGCGCTCGATGTGAGGGAGCGGACGGAACGTCGACGTGTCGACACCGACCGGAACGACCCGCAGCCGGTCGGGGTCGACGCTCATCTGGTCGACGATGTCGCGCCGTGACGACTCGGAAACGGTGACGAGACGCGGGATCCGGCGGGCG
>JAMXLJ010000128.1 GCA_024281095.1 Acidimicrobiia bacterium
GAGTGTGAGCCGGCGCGCGCTGACGGCGCAGACCCGCGCCGAGACCGTCCTGCAACTGCGACGCGGCGAGAACATGATCGTCACGCTCGCCATCCCGCTCGGGATCCTCGTGTTCTTCGCCAAGGTCGACACGATCTCGACCGACTTCGCGCACCCGGTGGACTTCCTCGTTCCCGGTGTGCTCTCACTCGCAGTGATGGCGGCGGCGATGGTGTCGCTCGGGATCGCGACAGGGTTCGAGCGGCGCTACGGCGTGCTGAAACGGCTCGGGTCGACGCCGCTCTCGCGGAGCGGCCTGTTGGTGGCGAAGACCGCGACCGTGCTCGGTCTCGAGGTGATCCAGATCGTGCTCGTCGTGCTGGTCGGCATCGCGATCGGCTGGAGCCCGCCGGGCGGTCTCTTGCCCGCGGTCGTGTTACTCCTCATCGGCACGGTGGCGTTCGCGGGAATCGGCCTCCTGATGGCGGGCACGCTGCGGGCCGAGGCGAACCTCGCGTTGTCGAACGGCCTCTTCCTCGCGCTGCTGTTCCTCGGCGGGATGGCCTACCCGCTCACGAAGCTCCCGGGCGGGTTGCAGGCGGTGGCCAAGGTGCTTCCCGCCGCACCGCTCGCCGAGACCGTGCGCGACGTCGTCGAGCGCGGCCACAGCTTCCCGGTCGGCCTGTTCTGCGTCCTCCTCGCGTGGGCCATCGTCGCTCCGCTGCTCGCGGCCCGGTACTTCCGCTGGGAGGAGTGACGGCGCTCAGCCGGCAGGCTCGTCCTCGTACGCCTGCATGTCGGCGTAGGCGACCATCGCAGTGACCTTGCCCTCGTCGTCGAACGTCATGACGTCCGTCGAGGCGAGTGACATGGTGCTCTCGCCGAGGTCGACGTCGATTCGGAAGGTGAACGCGGCCTGGTTGCCGACGACGCACACCGGGCCGACACGCGTCATCTTCAACGACGCACCCTTCGTTCCCTCGTAGAACGCCCGCACCGCGTCGCGACCGACCTTCAGCGGTGAACCGACCGGATCCTCGACCGTCGGCTCGGCCGCGTAGAGGTCCATCACCGCGTCGACGTCTCCGGCGGTGAGCGCCTTCAGGTAGCGGTCGCAGGTGCTCACGATGTCCGTCCGGCTGGCCATCATGCCTCCGATGCTCGCTCAACGGGACCGCAGGAGGCTACCGGACCTCGGGTCAGAGGATCTTCGCCAGCCCTTCGTCGAGCACCTTGGTCGTGAGCTGCGCGTACACCCGCAGCTGCACCCGGCCGTCACGCGACACGAAGAACGTCTGGGGCATGTACGGGACGCTGTAGGCCTCTTCGACCTTCTTGTCGGCGTCGACGGGCATCGGCCACGTCGCGCGCTCGTGCCGCACGAAGTCGCGGGCGTCGGACGCGATGTCGTTCCACGAGACGATGCCCAGCACCACGAGGCCCTTGTCACCGTGGCGGCGGTAGGCGTCGCGAAGCTCGGGAAATTCGGCCCGGCACGGCTGGCACCACGACGCCCAGAAGTTGACGATCACGGGCCGGCCCCGGAAATCGGCGAGACGCACCTTGTCGCCCTGCAACGTGGTGAGCTCGAAGTCGGGGGCGAGGTCGCCCCGGTTGATGCCGCCAGGTGCAGGTGGCGGCGGAACGGTCGCGGAAGTCTGCGCGCGTGTGCCGGACGACGACGTGACGAACACCGACACGATGCCGGCCACCGCCACCACCGCGACGAGCGCGCCGATCGCGACGAGCAGTACGCGACGCCGCCGGCGCGCACCTGTGACGGTTTCGTCAGAGGGCGGCGTGGGCGAGGGTGTCGACGGCAACGGCGGCGAAGAGCAACGCGAGATAGGTGTTCGAGAACATGAACAACCGAATCGCGCGCTGGGGTGACGCGTCGCGCTGGAGGCGCAGCGCCTGCACGACGAACAACACACCGAGAATCACCGCGGCGGCGAGATAGATCCAACCCATCTGCGCCACGGCGACGAGCGCGAGCGTGATGCCCACCACGACGACGGAGTACACGACGATCTGGCGCGCCGCGGCCTGCGCGCCCCGCACGACGGGCAGCATCGGGATGCCCGCCGCCGCGTAGTCGTCGCGGTATTTCAACGACAGGGCCCAGAAGTGCGGCGGCGTCCAGCAAAAGACGATGGCGAACAGCACCCACGCCGGCGCGCCGAGGCGCCCCGTCACCGACGCCCATCCGACGAGCACCGGCACCGCGCCCGCGGCGCCGCCGATGACGATGTTCTGCGGGCTGCGAGGCTTGAGCCAGATCGTGTACACGAAGACGTAGAACAGCATGGCGCTCACTGCGAGCGACGCCGACAGCAGGTTGACGGTCGCCCACAGCCACGCGAACGCCACCGCTTCGAGGGCGAGGCCGAACACCAGCGCGTTGACGGGGTCGATCTCGCCCGAGGGCAGCGGACGGCCGTGTGTGCGCCGCATGACCTGATCGCGGTCGCGCTCGATCCAGCAGTTGATCGTGTTGGCGCCGCCGGCTGCCATGGCGCCGCCGAGCAGCACCGAGCCCACGAGCGTCAGGGACGGGAACCGGCCGGCCGCGAGGATCATCGCGGGCACCGTCGTGACGAGCAGGAGCTCGATGACCCGGGGCTTCGTGAGCCGCACGTACGCGCCGACCGTGGCACGCACGCCAGGATGCGCCCGGGACGGCCTGCCCGACACCGCTCCGGCACCCGCGACCGTCGCCGCGTCGGGAAGCTCGGACGGTGAAGACGGCACGAGTCGGGTCGCTCCTGCAGGGTCGGCGGCCGAGCGGCGAAACCGGACGGACCCGGCGAATGTACCAAGCGGCCCCCGACGGCCGGGCATCAGCGGCGAACGCGGCCGGTCGGGAACGTCCCGCTAACCTACGACTTCATGCCCGCCCTCGACGATCACGCGCGGCGCGACACCAAGCAGGCCATCCGGGTCACCACCGACCGCCTCCTCGTGCAGCCCTCGAAGGAAGTCGGTGAGCGCAAGTCGCGCGCGGGGATTCTCATCCCGGCGACCGCCAACGTGAGCCGCCGCCTGGTGTGGGCCGAGGTCGTGCAGGTCGGGCCCACGGTGCGCAACATCGAGACCAGTGATCAGGTCCTGTTCGCGCCGGACACCGGCTTCGAGGTGGAGATCCAGGGCGACGAGTACCTCATCCTGCGCGAGCGCGACGTCCACGCGGTGGCGTCGGAGCGCACCGAGGGCGGCACCGGCCTGTACCTCTGACACCTCTGCAACCGTTCGACATTCCGAACCGGGGGAGCTGCGCAGTGATCGATCCCGCGAAGGCGTTCCGTCTCGACGGCAAGGCCGCACTCGTGACGGGCGCGACGCGCGGGATCGGGCGCGCCATCGCGGAGGCCTACGCGGCCGCCGGCGCGTCCGTGTGCGTGCTCGCCCGCAAGCAGCACGAGCTCGAGGAGACCGAGGCGAAGCTGCGCGAGATCGGAGCCGACGTCACGGTGTACGCGGGCTCGGCCGGCGATCCCGACGCCATCGAGGGCGCGATCGGACACTGCATCGAGCGCCTCGGCCGGCTCGACATCCTCGTGAACAACGCGGCCACGAACCCCGCGTTCGGTCCGATGATCGAGACCGAGCCCCGCGCCGTCGCGAAGGTGCTCGACGTGAACCTCGTCGGCCCGCTGCTGCTGTGCCAGCGCGCGTGGAGCGCCTGGATGGAGGAGAACGGCGGCGTCATCGTGAACATCGCGTCGTCGGGCGGCATCCACGCAAGCCCCTTCATCGGCATCTACAACGTGTCCAAGGCGGCGCTCATCCACATGACCAAGCAACTCGCGCTGGAGCTCGGACCGAAGGTGCGTGTGAACGCGCTGGCGCCGGGGCTCGTGAAGACCGACATGTCACGCGTGTTGTACGAGTCGGGCGAAGACGCGATCGCCGGGCGTCATCCGAGCCGGCGCCTCGGCGTGCCCGACGACATCGCCGGCGCTGCGTTGTTCCTCGCGTCCGACGCGTCGAGCTGGATGACCGGCGAGACGATCGCGGTCGACGGCGGCATCCTGCTCATCTGACCTCTCTCCCCGGCGCAGTTGGGACGGTTGGCGGGTCAGTCGCGGAGCCAGCGGACCCCGGCGCGGTGGCGGGTGGCGAGCTCGGCGTACGCGGACGGGTTGGCGTTGACCCAGAACTCGGCCGGTGAGCCCGTCACCGGTCGTTTGATCTCCACCGGCGAGCCGGCTGCGAGCATGGCGGACGGCACGACGAAGCTCGCGGGCACGAGTGAGCCCGCGGCCACGAGCGCGCGCTCGCCCACGCGCGCGCCGTCGAGCACGACCGCTCCGTTCGCGATGAGGCATTCCGTCTCGAGGATGGCGCCGTGCACGACGCAGTTGTGCGCGACCGTCGCGCCCGGGCCCACCTCGGTGTGGAGGCCGGGCGGGCCGTGCAGCACCGCACCGTCCTGCACGTTCGCCCCCCGCCGCACGAACACGGGCGAGTAGTCGGCCCGCAGCACGGCTCCGTACCACACCGACGCGCCATCTTCGACGACCACGTCACCGATGAGCGTCGCCGTGGGCGCGACGAACGCGTTCGGGTGGACCTGCGGCTCGAGGCCTTCGAACGAGAACTGCGGCACGATCGGACCTTTCGTCAGAGGAACGCGCGGGCGACATCGAGCGCAGCCTCGGCCGCGTCGCCGTCGGCGCGCAGCCCGGTGGCTTCGTCGCGGCGCATCCGCTGCACGAACAACCGGCACAGCTGTGAGGCGGGGCCGCGGATGCATGCCGCCGCGCCGGGCGGGCCGAAGTACCACAGCGATCCGTCGGGCAAGCTCAGCTCGGCCCGGATCGGCTCGGTGGGCGCGTCACGCCCCGCGACGGTGAACGCGTAGGGGAGCGCGCGCAACGAGATCCACGCGACGTGGCGGAGTCGGTTCGTGTCGTGCGACGGGACGCCGAGCGCGGCCCGCACGTCGAGGCCGTGGGCCCACGTCTCCATGAGCCGTGCGGTGACGAACGCGGACGCGGACATGCCGAGCCCCCATGCCACCCGCGTCCGTGGCTCGAGCGAGGCGAGAACCTCGCGCTCGTGGGCCGCCGCTTCCCGCCACCACGCGAGGACGTCGGCACCGCGCAGACGGCGGCCACGCAGCACGCCGGACAGCGTGAAGTCCTCGGGCGACGCGTACATCTGCACCGCCGTGTTCAGTGCACGCGGACCGCCGGTACACGTGTCTGCGGCGACTTCGTCGGTGTCGGCCAGATGGGCGATCGAGTCGCGCACGTCCCAGCCGCGCGCCGGCGTGGGCCGGAGCCAGTCGTCGGGGCCGGCACCGTCGACGTCGGAAGCGAGCTCGTCCTGCTCGGCGCGCAGGTCGTCGAGCAGCGACGCGTATTCGTCGTCGGCCACGCGAACGTCGACCGCCTACCGGCGCCGCGTCGCGCCCAGCACGATCGGGATGTCGGCCGGGTGTGACGCCGGCGCCGGGACCTGCACCTCGGCCCGCTGGTCGAGATACGTCGCGAGCTCCTCGTAGAGCTCGTCGCCGATCATGCGGCGCAGCTCCGGCTCTTGGCTGCGGTAGACGGGGTACACCGAAGTGAACGCCTCGGGCGCCTCGGTGCACCACCACGCGAAGTCGTCGCCGCCGGGGCCCCATCCGTCGCGTGCGTACTCCGTCAGCAACGAGGTGACGGTGCCGTCGTCTTCCTCGCGGTCGATGCGGCGCAGCGGCAATTGCCAGCAGACTTCGGGTTTCCAGTCCGCGAAGTGCTCCCCGATGCGCATCGCGTGCTGGTGCAACGCGCAGCCGGGGCCGGTGGCCCAGCCGACGCGGTTCAGGAAGATGCACGCATCGTCGGCGAGCCGCGTGCGCCAGCCGCTGGGCCCGACCTTCGCGACCACGCCACGCTTGCGACCGACGTCGTAGTACTGCCATTCCTCGCGGGTGAGCTTCTTCGCGAGCTTCACGGTGCGATCGCGGTCCTTCTTGTCGGAGAAATGCGCGCCGTACGAGCAGCACCCGAGCACGAGCTCGGGCGTCGGCTCCGTGAGCACGCCCTTGCACCCGCACCCGAAGATGCAGTTCCACGTCGACAGCATGAAGGTCACGTCGACCTGCCAGCGGCGGCCTTCCTCGTTCGGGTCGTCGAACGTGACCCACTCGCGAACCGGGCCCTTCCCGCTCGACCGGCGCTTCGACCCGCTCTTCGACCCGCCCTTGGATCGGCCGTTGGTGCGTCCGTTGCCTGAGCTCATCGTTTCCCTTCGAAGGACGTTCGTGACATCTCGCGCCAGAGCTCGCCCGCGGCGAGCACACCGCGCCACAGCTGGTCGAGCACGATGCGCTCGTTGGGGCCGTGGATCCCGTCGTCGGGAAGGCCGACGCCGAGGAACACGACCGGCGCGTCGAGCACGCGGCCGAGCGCCTCTTCGGGGCCGGAACCGCCCTCACGGGTGTACAGCGGTGGTCTACCCCACACACGCTCGATCGCGGCTGCCGCGGCGGCGACCGCCGGATGGTCAAGGGGCGTGCGCGCCGGCGCGACGGCCCCGTGCCGGATGAAGTGCGCGTCGACACCTGGGGGCAACCGGTCACGCACCCACCGCTCGCAGAGCTCCCGGATCTCGTCGGGCTGCTGGTCGGCGACGAGCCGGCAGCCCATTCGGAACCGGGCGACGGCGGGCACGATCGTGCGGACACCCGCCGACCATCCGCTCTCCAACCCGATGATCTCGGCGGTCGGCCGGGCCCAGATGCGCTCGAGCGTGGAGCGCCCCGACTCGCCCTCGAGCGCGGACACGCCGGCCTCGAGCTTGAACGCCGCGTCGTCCCACGGCACGCGCGCAAGAGCCTCGCGCTCGGCCGGCGTGAGCTCTCGGACCCGGTCGTAGAAGCCCGGGATCGTGACCCGGTGCGCCTCGTCGTGCAGCGCCGCGATCACGGCGGCCGCCGCGTGCGCCGCGTTCGGCACCGCGCCGCCGTAGCTGCCGGAGTGCAAGTCGGACGGCGCGGTACGCAGCTCGACGTCGACAACGACGAGACCGCGCATTCCTGTGCACATCGACGGCGTGTCGGAGCTGAGCATGCCGGTGTCGGACACGACGACCGCGTCACACACGAGCAGGTCGCGTTCGCGTTGCAGCAGTGACTCGAAATGCGGGCTGCCGACCTCTTCCTCGCCTTCGACGAGCAGCTTCACGTTCACCGGCAACCGGCCGTCGCCCAGCGCGAACAGACCGCGGAGCGCCTCGAGGTGGTAGAGGACCTGCCCCTTGTCGTCGACCGCTCCACGCGCGAAGAGCTGGCCGTCGCGCACCGTCGGCTCGAAGGGCGGGCTCACCCACTCGTCGAGCGGCTCGACGGGCTGCACGTCGTGGTGGCCGTACACCACGACGGTGGGCGCGTCGGCGGCGTGCAGCCAGTCCCCGTACACCGAAGGGTGACCGTCGGTCTCGAGGAGGCGCACGTGCTCGAGGCCGAGCGAGACCATCCGGTCCGCGCACCATTGCGCGGAGTCGCGTACGTCTGACGCGTGTCCGGGGTCTCCGGAGATGGACGGGATGCGCAGCCAGGCGTCGAGCCGGTCCAGCACCGACTCGCGTTCGCGCTCCACGAACTGCGAAAGAAGCAGGGATTGCGGCACTGCGGCGAGCGTAGTTGCTGACCGGGACACCTCCGGGTTCCTCCCGGGGTCGTAATCTCCACGACATCGACGACGTGCACGACCTCGTGAACGACCTGCGGGCCGCGCTCGGAACCGACCGGGCCCGGGCCGAACCGCTGGAGTTGGCGCTCTACGCGCGCGACGCGGGCGTGGCGCGGGGACGCGCCGCCGCGGTCTGCTGGCCGTCGAGCACGGACGACGTTGCCGCTGCGGTCCGCATCGCGAGACGGCACGGCCGGCCGTTCGTCGCGCGTGGGAGCGGCACCGGCCTCGCCGGTGGCGCGACGCCCGTCGGCGACCCCGTGGTGATCGTCACGACGCACATGAACCGCGTCCTCGAGGTCGACACCGCGAACCGGGTCGCGTGGGTCGAGCCGGGTGTCCTCAACCTGGACCTGACCCGGTCGGTGCACCACCTCGGACTCCACTACGCGCCCGATCCGTCGTCACAGCAGGCGTGCACGGTCGGTGGGAACGTCGCCACGAACGCGGGCGGTCCGCACTGCCTCGCGTCCGGCGTGACGTCGACCCATGTGCTGGCGCTCGACGTGGTGCTCGCCGACGGATCCCTCGCGCGGCTGGGCGGCCTCGAGCCGGACCAGCCCGGCTACGACCTGCGCGGCTGCTTCGTCGGCAGCGAGGGCACGATGGGGATTGCAACCCGCATCGCGGTTCGTCTGAGCCCGGACCCGCCCGCGGTGCGCACGCTGCTGCTCGGCTTCGACTCCGTCGACGACGCGGCCGCGACCGTGAGCGGCATCATCGCGGCCGGCATCGTGCCCGCAGCGCTCGAGATGATGGACGCGCTCATCACCCGGGCCGTCGAAGACTTCGTCGGTGCCGGCTTTCCCCGCGATGCGGCTGCGGTGCTGCTCGTCGAGCTCGACGGACTGCCCGACGGCGTCGACGCGCAGATCGGGGCCGTGCGCGCGGTGGCGAGCGAGCGCAGCGCCCGAACGGTTCGCGTCGCGGCCGACGAAGCTGAGCGCGCGCTGCTGTGGAAGGGCCGCAAGTCGGCGTTCGGTGCGATCGCCCGCATTGCACCCGACTACTACCTCCACGACGCGGTCGTTCCGCGCACGCGGCTGGTCGACGTGCTCGAGCAGGTCTACGCGATCGCGGGGGAGCACCGGTTGACCGTGATGAACGTCTTCCACGCGGGAGACGGAAACCTGCACCCTCTCATCGTGTTCGACGCGCGCGAGCCGGGGATCTGGGACCGCGTGCACGCGGCGGGCGACGAGATCCTGCGCGCGTGCGTGGAGGCAGGCGGCGTGTTGTCGGGCGAGCACGGCATCGGACTCGAGAAGCGCGAGGCGATGCCGTGGATCTTCTCCGCCGACGATCTCGACGCCCAGGCCCGGTTGCGCGACGCGTTCGACCCAACGGGCGCCGCCAATCCACAGAAGGTTCTGCCCGCCGGGTCTCGCTGCGGTGAGGCGACACGCGTACCGGAGGGCGCGTGGATCTGACCGAGCCCGACGTCGCGTCGATCGATGTCGACGTCGCGCGCCTTCAGGACGCGGTGCGCGACGCGACGCGTGTCGTTCCCGAGGGCGCTCGCACCCAGTGGGAGGTCGGGGGCGCGCCGCGCGCCGGCACCCTCGTGCGCGCGCCGGCGGGCGTGGTGCGATACGAGCCCGCAGACCTCACCGTCACCGTCGCGGCCGGCACGCCGTTCGAGCACCTCGCGGCCGTGCTGCGTGAGCACGGCCAGGAATGTCCGCTCGATCCCCGCGACGCACGCGCCACCGTCGGCGGCCTCCTCAGCGCAGGGCTGTCCGGTCACCGGCGGTTGCGTCTCGGACCGCTGCGCAACTGGGTGCTCGAGGTTCGGTTCGTCACCGCGGAGGGCCGTCTCGTGAAGGGCGGCGGCCCCACGGTGAAGAACGTCAGCGGGTACGACCTGCCCCGGCTGCTCGTCGGCTCGCTCGGCACGATCGGCGTGCTCACCCAGGTGACGCTGCGGGCCGAACCGCTGCCCGCGGCGTCGCAGTGGGCGACGACCGCGCGCCCGCCGAGCGACGTACGCGCCGAGCTGTTCCGGCCGTCGAGCATCCTCTTCGACGGTCGCCGGACGCGGGTGCTGCTGGAGGGCGAGCCGGCCGACGTGGAGGCGCAGCTCCGAGCGGGCGCGCTGGAGCCGGCGGAACCGCCCGCCTGGCCCCCGGGCGCGAACCGGGGTCGCATCTCGATCGCGCCCGACCGGGTCGAGAGGCTGGGCGCCCGGCTCACGAATGCGGGTGCTCGGTGGCTCGCGGAAGTGGGCGTCGGCACGGTGCACGTCGCCGGCGACACCCCCGAGACGCTGACGGCCGCCCGCGAGGCCGCGGCCGAGCACGGCGGCTGGCTGCTGCGCGAGGCCGGCGCTCCGGCACTCGATCCGTTCGGCGTCCCGCTGCCGAACTTCGGCTTGCAGCAGCGGGTCAAGGCCGCATTCGACCCTCACGGCAAGATGAATCCCGGTCGCATCCCCGCGATCGACCCTGATCCCGCGAGGGAGATCGCGTGACGACGCCCGCACCGACGGACGGCCGCGTCGCGCTGCTGCACGTCGACGACGACGACCTCGCCGCCTGTGTCGCGTGCGGACTGTGCCTGCCGCACTGTCCGACGTACCGTGTCACCGGGCTCGAGGCGGCGTCGCCGCGCGGCCGTATCACCGCGATGCGAGCCGTGCAGTGGGACGGTGCCGCCCTCGACGCGACCTTCGCGCAGTACATGGAGGAATGCGTGCAGTGCCGCGGGTGTGAAGCCGCGTGCCCGTCGTCGGTTCCGTTCGGTCGCTTGATGGAAGGCGCGCGCGCCACGCTGCAGGAGCAGCCGCCGGTGAAGCGCTCACCGTTGCGCGGCGTCGCCGAGTGGTTCGGGTTCCGCGTGCTCCTGCCACGTCACTGGTTGCTGCTGGCGTTCACGTGGCTGCTCCTCGTCGCGCAGCGCCTGCGGATCGTGCCGAAGGGTGTCGCCTTGCCGCGACTCTCGGCTCGTTCGCTGGTTCGACCGCTGCGACCCGCTCCGGCGGCCGGCGAAGTGGACGCGTACCTGTTCACCGGTTGCGTGATGGACGCGTGGCAACGCGACGTGCACCGAGCCGCGCTCGAGGTAATGGAGGCGGGGGGCGCGGCGGTCGGCCTGGCCGGCCGTGGCGGCGACTGTTGCGGCGCGCTCCACGTGCATGCCGGGCGCATCGACGAGGCCCGGCGACTCGCGACGCGAGTGGTGGCATCGATGCCGGGCGACGCACCTGTGGTCGTCGACAGCGCCGGCTGCGGGGCGGCCATGAAGGACTACGGACACCTCATCGACACGCCCGAAGCACGCGCGTTCGCGGCACGCGTTCGCGATTTCGCCGAATGGGCACGCGAGCGTCATCTCCCACTCGAGCTCACCGGGCGACGGGTCGTCGTACAGGACCCGTGCCACCTCCGCCACGTGCAGCGAGCGGCCTCGTTCACGCACGAGGTCCTGGCGCGCGCGTACGACGTCACCGGCACCGACGACGACGGGCTCTGCTGCGGAGCGGGAGGGGTGTACGCGGTCGTCCAGCCGGAGCTCGCCGGCGCGATCCGCGCCCGCAAGGTCGAGGCGCTGCAACGGGCCGCGGGCGACACCGCACCACTCGTCGCGTCGGCGAATCCCGGCTGCCTGATGCACCTACGCGGTGCCGGCGTCGACGTGCGTCACCCGGCCGAGCTGCTCGCCGCCGCATTGAAGAAGGAGAGACCACCGCTGTGAGTGACCTCGAGGGCCTCGTCGAGCGGCTGCGCGACATCGAGGAAGAGCTGCGTGACCTCGCGTACGACCGGCTGCGCGAAGCCGCGCAAGGCGACGAAACCGCCAAGGCCGACGAACGGCGGCTCGGGCAGGCCCGGCGGGCGGTCGATCGCGCCATTCACGTGCTCGCGCCGCGCGACGACACCTTCGACGCCTTCGACTGACCCACAGCCCCCCGCGGCGGGGGTCGGGCCGAGGTCGGGTTACCAACGGCCCCAGTGGACGACCTCGTCGAACGGTCGCCGGGTCGGGTTCGCGATCGGTCGCAACGGCCGGTCGGCCGGGTAGCCGAGCGCGATCAGGTAGGCGCAGTAGCGGTCGTCGGGGAAGCCGAGGAGCCGCTTCGCCCGTTCCTGGTCCTCGACGGCGGCATGGCCCGAGCCGATTCCGAGATCCGTTGCCTCGAGCATGATGTGAGCCGTCGCCTGCCCGAGGTCGTAGTCGACACGTGCGCCGGGCGGCTCCGCGCCGGGCACCGGTGCGACGAGCGCGATCGTCGCCGCGGACGCGGCGACGTGCTGCGCGTGCTCCCACACCTTCGCCAGCTCGCGCAGGTCGTCGCGTTCGGTCACCACGACGAAGTCCCACGGCTGGGTGTTCATCGACGACGGTGCGCGCCGGCCGGCTTCGAGAATCCGCTCGAGGTGCTCGCGCGGGATCGGCTGGTCGGTGTACTGCCGAACGTTTCGGCGCGCCCTGATCGCGTCCCAGGTCTCCATGACGTGGGTCTACCCCGAGTGGCGACCGAACGAGCGGAAACCAGGCGTACGCGTCCGGGCCACACAGATCATGTGCGGCGACAGCGCCCGCAGGGCCGGCTCGCGCTCGGTGGCCCGGGCCGAATCGAGGATGGCCTCGCGGTCCGCCGGGTCGTCCCAGTGCTGCTCCAGGTGGGGGAGGTAGGCGGCGAGCCCTTCGAGGCCGACCAGGTCGACGACGCCGAGCCCGCTCTCTTCGACCTCGGCCACGAGGTCGTCGGGGTGATGGAAATACGCCGTCGTGAAGAAATGCTCGTTGCGCGTGAGGTTGCGGTGCTGACCCTCGCGCAGATCGCGCTCGACGACGGAGCGGAACACCGGATCGAACAGGAACTCGCGCCCGAGGCCGTCGAAGAGCGACGCGTAGCGGGATATCGCCGCGATGAACAACCATCCGGACGGTCGCAGCACGCGCGCGGCTTCACGCAAGGCGGTGATGCGGTCGCTCCGTTCGGTGAGGTGATACAGCGGGCCGAAGAGCAGCACGACGTCGAACTGGTGCGAGCTCTGCTGCAACGAACGAGCATCGCCGAGCTCGGCTGTCACCGTCAGGCCTTCGTCGGCCAGCGCGCGGGCCGCGTCGACGTGGCGCCCGACCGGATCGACCACGTGCACGACGTGGCCTGCTTCCGCGAGCCAGCGCGCGTGCACTCCTGTGGCACCGCCGACGTCGAGGACTCGGAGCGGCGGCGGGGGGATATGACCCGAGATCACCTCACGCGCGCGCAGCAACTCGAGTTGCCCGAGACCGCGGGTGATCCGCTGCGATTCGTCGCGTTCGTGCTCGTAGTGCTCGACGATCTCCGCGGGCACCGACATGTCCGCCACCGCGCCGTACCGTCAGATCTCGTCGTGGTCCGCGGGCTCCGACAGCGGCGGTGCGGCGACGGGGATCGCGTTGAGCTCGTCGATGAGCTCACGGAGGCGGGCCCAGTCGTGACGGTCGAACCGGAAGGCGATCCGTTCGAGATCGACGTGGTCGTCGTCGGCACGCTCGGCGGACGTCGGCTCGACGGCCTCGATGCGGCCGCGCACGACGATGTCGGCGAACTCCTCGGTGAGGCGCTCGAGCATCGCGGCATCGGGTGCGCGCTTCAGCCGCATGACGAGCGTCCCGTCGACGAAGCGCTGCGAGTGGTAATTCGCATAGAAGCGCGTCATCTCGTCGACGGCCTCGGTGACGTCGTCGGTGATCTTCAGCAGACTCATGTCGCGCTTGGAGATGTATCCCCGTCCCGCGAGCTCGTCTTCGACGAAGGCGCGCCATCCCTGCCAGTAGGTGCCGCCGGGCACGTCGAGGAGGACGACCGGCGCCGGCTGCGCCTTGCCCGTCTGCAGCAGTGTGAGGAGCTCGAAGGCCTCGTCGAGCGTGCCGAACCCGCCCGGAAGCAGTGCGAACGCGTCCGACTCCTTCACGAACGTGAGCTTCCTCGTGAAGAAGTAGCGGAAGTTCACGAGCTTCGGGTCGTCGGCGATGAACTGGCTCGTGGTCGCCTCGAACGGCAGGCGGATGCTGACGCCGAACGAGTTGTCGGGCCCCGCACCCTCGATGCCCGCGGTCATGATGCCCGGCCCCGCACCGGTGATAATCATCCAGTCGTTCGCGGCGAGCGCGGTGGCGAGACGGCGGGTCTGGTCGTACAGCGGATCATCGGGCTGCGTGCGCGCGGAGCCGAAGATCGCGACCTTGCGCGCGGAGCGGTAGGGCGCGAACACGTTGAACGCGTACCGCATCTCCTTCAATGCCGCGTTCGCGATCTTGAGATCGCCGCGGTCGGCGCGGTCCTGGGCGAGACGAAGGGCCGAGACGATGAGCTCGTAGATCAGGTCCTCGTCGCGGTGCGGGCCGCTCTGGGCAACCAGCTCCGCGACGGCTCGGTCGAGCTCGGGGTCACCCGTCCGATACCGGGGGGATCGGGGCATCGGGTTCAGGGTACCGGCGCCGCGGGCGGGCCCGGGTTGCCTTCGGCGCGGAAATCCGCGGTGGCCGGAAGCACTAGTCGAACAGAGCGGCCGCAAGCGAGGCGAGCGACGACTCGGGACGCGGCCCCAGGTGCGAGATCACCTCGGCCGCGGCGAGCGACCCGAGACGACCGCACGTGGCGAGGTCGCGGCCGTGGGTGAGCCCGTAGAGGAACCCGGCCGCGTACTGGTCGCCGGCGCCCGTCGTGTCGACCAGCCGTTCCACGGGCACGGCGTCGATCACGTGGACCTCGTCACCCGACACGATCACCGACCCGCGCTTGCCGCGGGTCAAGGCTGCGATCTCGGTGTGATGGCGCACGTGCTGCAACGCGGCGTCGAAGTCGTCGACCTCGTACAGCGCGCAGATCTCGTGCTCGTTCGCGAACAGCACCTCGGTGGAGCGCTCCACCAGGTTCAGGAACTCCTCGCGGTGGCGGTGCACGCAGAACGGGTCGGACAACGTCAGCCCGACGCGCCGACCGGCAGCATGTGCGACCGCGGCGGCCCGCCGGAACGCCTCCTTGGCCGCGGGCTGGTCGAACAGGTACCCCTCGAGATAGGTGACCTGTGCGCGCGTGACGAGACTCTCGTCGACGTCGCCGGGTTGCAGGTCGCCCGCAACGCCCAGGAACGTCGACATGGTTCGCTCGGCATCGGGCGTGACGATGACGTGACAGCGTCCCGTGGGCCCCGCGCCGTCGCGCGCCGTACCGCCGAACGTCACACCGAGGCTGGCGAGGTCGTGCGTGAACACACGGCCGAACTCGTCGGCACCGACCTTGCCGATGAAACCGGCGGTGGCGCCGAACGACGCCAGCCCGGCCGTGGTGTTCGCGGCGGAGCCCCCCGACACCTCGATGGTGGGGCCCTGAGCCGCGTACACGCGCTCGGCGGTATCGAAATCGACCATCGTCATGGCCCCGCGTTGCAGGCCCAACTTGGTGACGAGAACGTCCTCGTCGTGACTCAACACGTCGACCAAGGCATTGCCGACCGCGACGACGTCGAGGGTGTGCGTGGCGCCGTCGGTCAACGCACCGCTCCGAGCGGCCGGGCCCCGATCTCGACCGGTACCGCCGCGTGCTCGTGCGGTTCGGCCGGCCGCAACCTCCGGCCGGCCGTGCGGGTGCGCCCGTAGAGGGTCGTGCGCTGCTCGAGGTGCCGGCCGAGCGGCTCGACGATCTCACGCAGCTCGGCTTCGTCGAGCTCCTGGCCGTGACTCGCGCCGGCGGCACGCGAGATGTTCTCGTCCATCAACGTGCCGCCGAGGTCGTTGCAACCCGCGAGCAACGCCTGACGCGCGCCCCGCACGCCCATCTTCACCCACGACACCTGGATGTTGTCGATCCACCCCGTGTACGCGATGCGCGCCACCGCGTGCAGCACCAGCGCTTCTCGGAACGTCGGGCCGGGACGGGCCTTGTGCTGGAGGAACAGCGGCGTGGCCATGTGCACGAACGGCAGCGGCACGAACTCGGTGAACCCGCCAGTCTGCTTCTGCAACTCGCGGGTCCGAACGATGTGACGGGCAATGTGCACCGGCCGTTCGACGTGGCCGAACATGATCGTGATGTTCGACCGCAGTCCCACTTCGTGCGCGATCCGGTGGGCCTCGAGCCACTCGTCGGTCGTGATCTTGTCGGGACAGATGACGGCGCGGACCTCGTCGTCGAGGATCTCGGCCGCCGTGCCTGGGAGTGTCGACAGCCCTGCGTCCTTCGCGAGCGCGAGGTACTCGCGAAGCGGCATCGACAGGCGTCGCGCACCTTCGGTGACCTCCAGCGCCGTGAACGCGTGCAGGTGCACGCCGGGCGCGACCTCCTTCACCGCCCGGGCCACGTCGAGGTAGTAGGCGCCGTCGAAGTCCGGATGGATGCCACCCTGCAAGCACACCTCGGTGGCACCGCATTCCACGGCCTCGACGACGCGGCGTTGGATCTCCTCGCGGTCGAGGAGATACGGCGTGCCGCGCAGGTTGAGCGACAACGGCCCCTTGGAGAAGGCACAGAAGCGGCACTTGAAGGTGCAGACGTTCGTGTAGTTGATGTTGCGGTTGCGCACGAACGTGACGACGTCGCCCACGGTGCGCCGGCGAATTTCGTCGGCGGCGGCACACAGCTCGACGAGGTCATCCCCCCGCGCGCCGAGCAAGGTGACGATCTCCTCGACGCCGACCTCTTCGCCGCGTTGCACGCCTTCGAGAATCTCGCCCACCGCGCTGGTGGCGGCATGGGCACCATCGACACCGAGCAGCAGCGGCGGTGGACGGTCGCCGCCCGACACCCAGTCGTCGTCGCGCGCGAGACCTTCGCTGTCGGAGCGGACCATCACCGCGAACCGCACGTCGGGGTGCAGCCACTCGTCGGGCTGCTGCACGTATTCGGGATAGACGGTGAGACGCGGTGCGAGCACCCTGCCCGCGGCGGCCGTCGCCTCCGCCAGCCGCTCCAGATGGGGCCACGGCCGTTCCGGGTTCACGTGGTCCGGCGTGACGGGTGAGACGCCGCCCCAGTCGTCGATACCGGCGTCGATCAACGCGGCGAGCTCGTGCGGCGCGGACAGGTTCGGCGGCGCCTGCACGTGCATGCGCGCGCCGAGCACGATGCGGGCCGCGGCGACCGTCCAACGCAGCTCGTCGTGGTCGCACGGCGGTTGCCGGTGCATCGCGGTGCCCGCCTTGGGCAGGAAGTTCTGGACGATGACCTCCTGCACGTGGCCGTGGCGCTCGTGGCTGGCCGCGATCGCGCGCAATGCCTCGAGCCGCTCCGCACGGGTCTCGCCGATGCCCACGAGGATGCCGGTGGTGAACGGGACCCGCGCCTTGCCCGCCGCTTCGAGCGTGGCCAGCCGCCGCTGCGGAGTCTTGTCGGGTGCACCGTGATGGGGCCCGCCCGGCTCGCCGAGTCGCGCCGCGAGGGTCTCGATCATCATCCCTTGTGATGGGCTCACCGCTCGCAGCTGCTCGAGCTGGGCCTGCGACAGCGCGCCGGCGTTGGCATGGGGAAGGAGGCCGGTCTCGTCGAGCACGAGCTTCGCCGCAGCGGCCAGGTAGTCGATCGTGGAGTCGTAGCCGTTGGCGCGCAACCATTCGCGGGCAGCGGGGTAGCGGTCTTCGGGCGCTTCACCGAGCGTGAAGAGTGCTTCGTGGCAACCACGTGACGCGCCGGCGTGGGCGATGTCCAGCACCTCGTTGAGCGAGAGGTACGGCGACTCCAGACGCGCCGGCGGTTTCGCGAACGTGCAGTACCCGCACCGATCGCGACACAGCATCGTGAGCGGGATGAACACCTTGGGCGAGAACGTGATGCGCGCGCCGTGCGCCTGGTCGCGCAGACGCGCGGCCTCGCGCACCAGATCGTCGATCGGCGCGCGCAACAGCTCCTGGACCTCGGAAGCAGAGAGCATGGCTTGCCACACTAGGCCTTCACGCCTGTACCCGGGATCTCCCGGTGACGACGAGGTCGAGCACCAACCGGTGTCCCTCGACCGGGCCCGCCCGGTAGATTCGACCGGTCATGGATGCGACGAGCGTGCCGAAGGCCGACGGCGGGTATCCCGCCGTCGAGCGAGTGCGACCGTAAACATGGATGTTATGGCTCTGGCGGAGGAGCTGGCGGGGGAGCTTGCCACCCGGGCGGCGGACGTCGACCGCGACGGTCGGTTTCCCACGGAGAACATCGAGCTGCTGCGCGACCGGGGCTACATGAAGCTGCCGGTCCCCGTGGAGCTCGGCGGGGGAGGCGTCGACCTCGAGACGATGTGTCACGCGCAGCGCGTCCTCGCGAGCGGCTGCGCGTCGACGGCTCTCGCGGTCAACATGCACTTGTTCGGCCTCGGCGCCGCCGCGGAGGCGCTCACCGACGGCCAGCTCGAGGCGCGCATGGTGCTGCAGCTGGCCGGTCAGGGAATCGTCATCGGCGGGAGCTTCACCGATGCCGCGACAGGGCTGAACGTGCGGGCATCGTCGACGCCGGCCGAGCGCGTCGACGGCGGATACCGCATCAACGGGCGCAAGGCGTTCTGCTCGCTCGCTCCTGCGCTCGACGTGTTCTACGGGACCGCGGGCCTCACCGACGGCTCGGGCCTGTTGCTCTTCGCGATCGGCCGCGACGCGCCCGGGCTGTCGTTCATCGACTCGTGGGACACCATGTCCATGCGCGGGACCGGTTCGTGGGACGTCGTGTTCGACAACGTCTTCGTGCCCGAGATCATGGGACAGGTCGGCGCGCCGTGGGAGGTGTGGGACCGCCGCAGCGAAGCGATGCTGTCGTGGTTCGTTTGCACGCTCTCAGCGGTGTATCTCGGCCTCGCCGAGGCGGCGGCGCGCTTCGCGTTCGGTCATGTGGCCACGCGCAAGCTCACCGGCATGAACCATCCGCTCGCCCGCCAACCGGGGATGATCTTCGCGGCCGGCGAGGTCGATGCACAGCTGCGCGCGGCTCGGGCGACGCTGTTCGACACGGTGCGGCGCCGTCGCGACCAGGTGCTGCCGCCGGCCGAAGTCGTCGCGGTGAAGTACGTCGTCACGAATGCCGCGGTCGCCGTGGTGGAGCGCTGCTTCCGCATGGTGGGGGGATCGGCGATCTACCGCCGCCTGCCGCTGGAGCGCATGTTCCGCGACGTGCAGGCGGGGCCGCTGCACCCACCTACGAACGACCTCGCCCTCGAAGGCCTCGGACGCGAGGCCCTCGGCATCCCGCCCGACGCGACCCCGCGCTGGGGCGATTGACGGGGCGCGCACCGCGGGCGCGCGGTCCCCACCGATAGCTGTCACACCCCCCGTTCATACTGAAGTCATGATCGGGTTGGCGGAGGCGCGCGCGCTCGAGGCGGCGGTCACGAAGGTGGTTGGCGCGCTCGAGCCCGACGCGGTACCGCTGCCCGACGCCGTGCCGGTGTGGGACGTCTTCGACGCGATCGAACGGTGCGCGGCCGCGGCGAAGACACTCTTGGCTCGTCGCGTGGAGGCATCACGTGTGTGGGAGCGAGGTGGCCATCGCTCCGCGGCGGAGTTCATGGCCCACCGTGCCGGCACGTCGGTGGCGACGGCTCGGACCCAGCTCGACGTCTCGCGCACTGTCGAGGAAGTGCCGATCCTCGCGGACGCGTTGCGTCGTGGCGGCCTGTCGGGTGCCAAGGCCGCGTTGATCGCCGAAGGGTCGGCGGTCCGCCCCGACGCGGCGGCGCAGCTCTTGGAGCACGCCGAACGTTCGTCGCTCAAGGAACTGCGCGACGAGGTGTTGCGCGTGAGGGAAGCAGCGGATCCGGATCCGGACGCGACGGAGCGGCGCATCAACACCCGGCGCCATCTGCGCACCTGGCGCGACGCCGAAGGGGCGTGGAACCTCGCCGCGCGCGGCACCGTCACCGACGGGGTCCGCATCGAGGCCGCCCTCAAGCCGCTCATCGACAACGCCTTCGCGAACGCGCGCGCCGAGGAACGGCACGAGCCGCGGGAGGCGTACGCGTTCGATGCGCTCGTCACACTGGCGGAAGGCGGCGGTGACACCAAGAAGCCGACGTTGCGGAACATGACGGTTTTGCGCGTCGATGTCG
>JAMXLJ010000129.1 GCA_024281095.1 Acidimicrobiia bacterium
ATTGATCGATTCTGAGGCGCGCGTCGTGTTCGCAAAGCCGGCACGCGCGGACGAAGGCTCGCGGCGGCGTGGCGTTGAACGCGTCGAGCCCCGCCGGCGGTAGGTCAGGCGGGGTGGGTCGTTTTCCGCCTTCGCCGAGGCCACCGACACCGCCCAACGGCTGCGCTGCCCCTTCCTTGTCGCGCTCACCCAGTGTTCGTGGTCGCGCATGCTTCTCCGCCGAGATGAACGAGGCGATCACGCTCACGCGGTACGTCTCCTGGACGCCGCGCTCCACGCCGCGAACACATACGGTTTCGCAGGCATCGCCCGACGCGCAGAGGCGCTCCACAGCTAGTTCCACTGAGCTGTGGACTTCATGATGGAGCCGGCGTCGAGTCGCGGCGCAGAAGAACCCCGCGGCGCACGAAGATCGGCACAATTCCTTGATCGGAGTGTCAAACCAACGGCCGAACTCCTCGTCGACGATGTCGCGTAGTTCCTCGCGCGATCGCATGTCACCGATCACCGATAACGCGCCGGCGTGGTGGCTCGAGCACCTCGATTGAGGTGCCCGCGTGACGGTGAGGTATGACGTCCGGTCTCCGCAGGTGGTGACGAGGGAGAAGGGCCGCCGTTGGCGTGCCGCGCTCGGATAGTGTCGGCGCCGCCTGAGTTGGGGGATCAGTTTGTTGCAACGCAGAGGCGCGGCGTTCGTCGTGATGTCGTGGGTCGTGGCGGGCGCGGCGATGGTCACCGGGGCGCGGTCGGTCGTGGTTCCGTCGGGTGCCATGGTGTCGGGGTGTGCGCGCTTGGGGACCGGGACGACGGGCACGACGCAGCCGGGTGCGTCTCCTGCCGCCGAACCGGCCGCCCACGTCGACGTCGACGTGACACGCGGCGCGGGTGCGGTGAATCGGCGGCTCACGGGGCTGGTGTGGAACACCGGCAGCAGCATCAGCGCGGATCGGGCGGTCGCTCCGGCCGAGGTACGCGTCGATGGCAGCCTCCAAGATCGCAGCACGGGGCCGGGCCAACTTGACATGCAGCCGTTGGTCGACCGGATCGCCGCGGTACGGGCGATCGGTGCCGAGCCGCTTGTGATCCTGTCGTATATGCCCCGCTGGCTGGGTGCGCCACGGGCCGCACCGGGCAAGGACCCAACCCGGGTGGGGCCCTACGACCTCGATGTTTGGCAAGCGCTGGTCACCAAGGTCGTTCGCACCCTCGCCACCGCGGCGCATCCCGCGTATCGCTTCGAGGTGTGGAACGAGCCCGACATCCCGATCGCGGGTTTCTGGCAGGACACCCCGGCTGAGTTCGTCGCGATGGCGCTGCGCACACACCAGGCCGTCGCGACCGTCAAGCGTGAAACCAAGTTGCCGTTACAAGTTGGCGGTCCCGCAGCCGCGTTCGGTCCGCTGAGCGCGGAGATGCTCCAGTACGTCCGTGCCGTGGGTGCGGCGCGGTTACCGCTCGACTTCGTCTCGTGGCACAAGTACGCGAACTCGCCGTACCTCGGCCCCGACGGCGCCGAAGGGAACCTCTCGCCGCCGATCTACCAGGCGCTCGCCAAGCGGAACCCGAACAGCACGCCACTGCAGTATTCGGCTGAGATCGCCGCCACCAAGGCGCAGGTCGATGCCACACTGGCGGGCAGCGGTCTGGCGCCACGGTTCGAGATCGACGAGTGGAACGTTTCCGCGGGCGGATACGACGTGCGTCACGACACCGCGGAGGGTGCGGCACTCGACGCCGGCATCCTGATCGAGATGGAAAAGGCGGGGCTCGACGGCGCCGACTTCTACCGGTCGGCGTCCGGTAGCGCCAACCATGTCGGTGACTGGGGCCTCGTCTTTGCCGACGGAACACCCAAACCGTCGTGGTGGGTGTTCCGAGCCTGGTCACTCATGGCCGGTTCCCGGCTCGTGACATCCGGCGACGATCCGACCCACGGGCTGTGGGTGCGGGCCACGCGCGATCAACGCTGCGTCAGCGTGCTCCTGGTGAACTTTGTTGCCACCGGCTCCCCGGCGCGCACCGTCACGGTTCGCCTCGACGGCGCACCTCGCGACTGTGCCATGCCGGGTCGGCCGACGCTGTCGAGACTCGACGCGACCTCCACGTCGCTCGGCCCGCAAGAACGGAGACACTTCGACAAGCACCACACCGTGACCATTCACCTGGAATCGCAATCCGTGGCGTTGTTGCGCCTGCCTTGCGCGAACCACCCGACCGAAGATCGAGACCGGCACACACCGCAGCAACCAACGAGGTAGCGGCCACCTCATCGTCGTCGTGCGCGGTCGTGCTTCAAGGGCGCCCAGGCGCTCCTGGAGCTATGCGACGTCCGGCATGACGGCCGCGCGGGAGGCCGTCGAGCCTCTGTGCCCACGAGCGTCGAGCGCCTTCGAATGCGGGAGCGTTCCCGGCCCCCGGGTGGGCCAAGGGCCGGGCGCTCGCCGCGACGGCACCGTCCGGCAGGAACGACGCGCCGTCGGCCGGGACGTTTACCCACGAGGCGCCCGCCGACAGACGTGGATGCGCGAGGAGACGGCTGGCCTGGTTCCGGCTTGACCGCACGGTCAG
>JAMXLJ010000130.1 GCA_024281095.1 Acidimicrobiia bacterium
CGCCGGCCTCGGAGCCGGTGTGGC
The DNA here is from genome assembly GCA_024281095.1 of Acidimicrobiia bacterium. Classification (GTDB taxonomy): domain Bacteria; phylum Actinomycetota; class Acidimicrobiia; order IMCC26256; family JAMXLJ01; genus JAMXLJ01. Next base: position 25 of record JAMXLJ010000130.1, read on the forward strand.
GGCGGCGCAGACTGCCGACTCGTCGACCAAGCCGGCGGCGCCGATGGTCGCGCCCGTCCCCGCGACGCCGTCGCCGACTCCGGCACCGACCCCGGACCCCGCCACATCCGGCCCCCAGGTCGGAGACCAGGACGCGCCCGACACGCCGTCGGCGAGCGCGGCCGAGACCGCGAGCGGGACCGAGATCGAGAAGGCCACACCCGAGGAGCCGGGTGACGCCTCGTTGCCGGGCGGTGGCCACGCCGACCTCGCGGGGCAGAACGTCGACCACCAGTTCGACGGCGTGGAGTAAGCACTCGTCGATCTCGACACATCAGCGCGATCGATGCGGCGGCGGGTGCCCGACACCGGTACCCACCGCCGCACGACGCGCGCGTGCCGCGACAGCCGGGACCGTTTCTCATCGTGTTCACACGAACACATCGTGCGCGACGGCGGTTCTCCGGCGATCGAGATCCCGCGCTACGTTCGCACGCGTTGACCCGAGAGGACGCCCGCCCATGATTCGCGCCTGCCGCGAGGCGCGCATGCTCGTTCGCGCTCGTGACGGCGCGTTCGTGTGGGCATGCGTCGTGCTGGTCGGCCTGGCCGCGTGCAGTTCGGCGAAGGGAAGCGTGTCGAAGGCAAAGGCCGCCACGGCGTCCACCGCATCGACTGCTCCGACACCTACGACCCTCAACGTGTACGCGAATGCGGAGGTCGGGAAGTTCTCACCCGCGGTCAACGGTGTGCCGTCGCGGGTGTACGTGCCGAATAGTGAGTCGAACACCGTCGACGTCATCGACCCGGCAACCTTCACGATCGTCGGGCATTTCGCGGTGCCGCGCCGGCCGCAACATGTGGTGCCCTCGCCCGATTTGAGGACGCTCTACGTGAACAGCGACCTCGGGAACGCGCTCACGCCGATCGACCCGCGCACCGGTCAGCCGGCGCCGCCAATCCCAGTGCCGGACCCCTACAACCTCTATTTCACGCCCGATGGCACCAAGGCGATCGTCGTGCCCGAGCTGTTCAACGCGCTCGACTTCCGCGACCCGCACACGTTCGGCCTCATCAAGCGCGTGCCCCTGCCATGCCGCGCACCGAACCACATGGACTTCACCGCCGACGGCCACTACGCGGTCGTGAGCTGCGAGGGCTCGAAACAGCTCGCGCGCGTCGACGTTGTCACGATGCAGGCCACGGGCGCGCTCACGGTCGGCGGATCACCTCAAGACGTGCGGCTCTCACCCGACGGCCGCGTGTTCTACGTCGCCGATCAGGACCTGAGCGGGCTCGACGTGGTCGACGCGGACACGTTCACGAAGATCGGGTTCATCCACACGGGCGCGGGTGCGCACGGCATGTACCCCTCGCGCGACGCGACAGTGCTGTACGTGTCGAACCGCATCGCGGGCAGCGTCTCGGTTCTCGACTACGCGACGCGCACCGTCGTCAAGACCTGGCCGATCCCCAAGGGCAGCCCCGACATGGGCGGGGTCTCAGCCGACGGGAACGAGCTGTGGCTCTCGGGCCGCTACAACAGCGAGGTCTACGTGATCGACACCCGCAGCGGCGCGGTGCGTCGCATCCCGGTCGGCCTCGGCCCCCACGGGATGTGTGTGTTCCCGCAGCCCGGTCGCATCAGCCTCGGCCACACCGGCAACTACCGCTGACGCCGGCACCGTCCAACGCTTCGGGCGCGAGGCGTCGCTACATTGCCGCCCATGCCCGACTTCGATCCGATCGCGTCGTCCACCGTACGGCAGAAGCCGAACCTCGAGCCGGGGTTCGTGCACGAGGAACAGGTCGCCGCGGCCCGGCATCGGCTCGAGCAATACGTCGCCGAGCACGGGCGACGGCCGAACATCCTCGTCGTGCTGATGGACGACGTCGGCTGGGGTGACTTCGGTTGCTACGGCGGCGGCGTGGCGGTCGGCGCTCCGACGCCGAACATCGACCGTCTGGCGCGTGACGGATTGCTGCTCACGTCGTGTTACTCGGAGCCGTCGTGCACACCGTCTCGTGCCTCCTTGCTGACCGGCCGGCTGCCGATGCGACACGGGCTGCAACGGCCGCCGATGTACGGCGAGCCGGGCGGCCTCGAAGGCGAAGTGACACTCGCGGAGCTGTTGTCGGCTTCGGGCTACGTGACCCAGGCCGTCGGCAAGTGGCACCTCGGAGAGAACCAGGGATCACAACCGCAGCATTGCGGGTTCGACGACTTCTACGGCTTCTTGTCCGTATCGGACATGTACACCGAATGGCGCGACCCGTACTTCTTCCCCGAGGTCGTGTACTCGGAGGCGCGCACCGACTGGGTGAAGAATCTGCCGTTCAACAAGTGCTTCGTGCACGCAACTCGCGGCGGCGAGCTCGAGAACGTCGAAGAGGTGACGATTCCGGTGCTCTCCCTGCTCGACGACCGTTGGGCCGAGTACTCGATCGCGTTCATGGAGCGCATGCGCGAAGAGGCGCGGCCGTGGTTCCTGTACCACTGCACCAGGGGAGCGCACTTCGACAACTACCCGCACGAACGTTTCCTCGGTCGATCGCCGGCCCGGCATCCCTACAAGGACACGCTCATCGAGCTCGACGACATCGTCGGGCGACTGGTTGCCGCACTGCGCGACACCGGGCAGCTCGAGCACACGCTCGTGTTCATCTCGTCCGACAACGGGCCCGAGATGGAGACATGGCCTGACGCCGCCTACACCCCGTTCCGTTGCGCGAAGGGCTCGACGTGGGAGGGCGGCGTACGCGTACCCGGCATCTTCTCGTGGCCCGGAATGATCGATCCCGGCCGGTCGTCGGACGGCTTGTTCAGCTTCACCGACGTGTTGCCAACGGCGTTGGAGCTGGCCGGCGCGGCCGAACGAAAGCCCGAGGACCGCTACATCGACGGCGTCGACCAGACGTCCTTCCTCCTCGCACCACAAGCCTGGTCGAACCGCAAGTACCACTACTACTGGCTGGGACAGATGTTCTCGGCCCTGCGCGTCGGCGAATTCAAGTTCATGCTCGGTTCGATCTCCGACGACGATCGCGACGTGCACGGCGGCGGCGGCTTCACCGGCGTAGTCCAGAAGTATCCGTATGGACGTGTGTACAACCTGTACCTCGACCCGAAGGAACAGCACTCCTACGCGATTCGCAAGCTCGCCTATCTCGACAGCTTCCTCGCCGGTGTCCGCGACCATGTCCGGACGTTCGCGCCGCCGTATCAGCCGAAGTTGGTGACCGGCCTCAACATCTAGGCTTCGACTGCGGGTACAACCTGGAGACCCGGCGCGTGTTGTGCATCGAGGGTGCGGGCAAGCCCTCGCGACCGGGAGGTGACGGCTGCCGCGCCGGCGGGTGAGCGGGTGCTGCCGCTGCCCGAAATGGGCAGCACCCGACGTCACCTACTTCAGACCGGCCTCACGAAGGTCGGCGGCGGGCACGCCCGCCTCGCGGAACGCCTGCGCGGGGATGCCCTTGGACCCCGCGTAGTGCGGCACGTACTTGATGAAGTTGCGGCGGAGTGTTTCCAGGTCGACTTTCGAGTTCTTCGCCGCAAGCTCGGTGTTGAGCTGCATCCGCCTCGCGATCAACTCGAGCTTCCGCATTGCACTTGCGTTCCGCAGCTCGGCGTCGATCTCTGCGAGCTGGCGGCGGATCGATTCTGGGCTGCGTTGACGACCACGGCGGGGTCGGTGCTGCTCCAACGCCTCGAGATACGCGCGAACGTGCCGGGAAGCCTCGCGGCCCCGGGCGAGCGCATCTTTGTGCGACTGGCTCATCGTGAACCGGCCGGTACCCGTCTTCGACGCCGTAGCGCGCGTCGTCTTCTTTGCTGACGACCGTTTCGTCGCCCCGGCGGACGAGCCCCGTGAAGTCGACTTCGTCGTCGCTGCCTTGCGCGGATTCCCCTTTCTTGCCCCGGTCTTCTTCGTCGTGCGCTTCTTGGTGGGTGGCAATACCTTTCCTTCCTTCGTGCGCGGCTCGACGGCGACATTCGTCGCCGAGACCCCCTCCGAGCGGTCGGAGCGTGAACCGCGGACCCCAAATGAGCATGACACCACTGCGGGCAACGAAGCGACCGCACCGAACTTGTGCCCATGCGAGGCGTTCGCTACCCGCTGACCCAACGACGGCGTCGACCAGAGGGGTTCCCGGGACAGTCGAATACCGAGGAGGATGATTCCCATGGCAGGAAAACAGGAGATACAAGCCGATTTGACCGCGGCGATGCGCTCGCGTGACGAGATCACAGTGGCGACGCTGCGGATGCTGCTCGCGGCGGTGAAAAAAGCCGAGGTCGCCGGGAGCTCACATGTCGAGTTGACCGAGGACCAGGTCGTCGGGGTCGTCCGCAGCGAGGTCCGCAAGCGAACCGAGGCCGCGGAGCTCTATCGGAGCGGAGGACGGCCCGAGTTGGCCGAGCGAGAGGCTGCCGAAGCCGAGGTTCTGCGCCGCTATCTACCGGCCGAGATCGACGAAGACGAGCTCCACAACATCGTCGCCACCGAGGTCCAACGCGCGGCGGCGGAGGGTGTGACCGGCGGGAAGGCGATGGGCGTGGTCGTGAAGGCGGTGCGGGAGCGCGTCGGGACCCGGGCCGAGGGCGGCCGTATCGCGGCTGTCGTGAAGGCCGCGCTCCAGGAGGGCCCGGGCTGACCCGTTCAGCCGTCGAGCACGGTTCGGGTGGCCGCGGCGGCCCGCCTGGCGGCTTCGACCGGCCCGAGCGCGTGCAGGTCGTCGGAGAAGACCTCGACACCGATCGGGGCGACCGCGCCGATCGCCCGCAGCGCCGAGACCAGTCCTGCCAGCGCGAAGTCGCCCTCCCCCGGCAGCCTGCGGTCGTGCAGCGTCGCCTCCACCAGATCGTCCTCGGGCTGCGCAACGCCGTCGTCGAGTTGGATACCGAGCACCTTGTCGCCGGGCACGGTGCGCAGCGTGCCCTCGTCGGCACCGCTGCGCTCGTAGTGCCACGCGTCGACGGCAATGCCACCGTTGCGCCGGTCGGCGATGCGCACGATCTCCCATGCCGTAGCCACGTCGGGGATGCGCGACCACGGAAGGAACTCGAGGTGCACGAGCAGATCATGCTCCGCGGCCCGGTCGCACAGCGTGGCGAACGCGGCCGCGGCATCCTCGACGCTCCACGTTCCGCCGAACACGTCGACCGCGTTCAGCGAGCGGGCCCCGACCACCTCGGCAATGCGGAAGAGCTCGTCCTGTCCGTAACGGAACACGCGTTGCGTGTCCACGTCGTCAGGGATGTGAACGTCGGATGCACCGGGGAGCCACCACCACGCGGGATCGATCTCTGCGACCTCGAGGTCGGAATCGGCGAGCATGCTGCGGATGTCCGTGTCGGTCCATCCCTCGTCACGCGCGTTCCAATAGTCACGTCCCCAGAGCGACACACCCGCGAACCCACCCGCCCGCGCCGCCTCGAGCCGTTCCCGAAACGACACGTCGCGAGGCAACGTGCCGGAACACAGCACGAGGTCGTCGGGCCCGAGTGTCAACGTCGTCTCCCCCGCGTGCGCCGCGTCGCCGACCGTGGCTACGAACCGTTCCGGGACGCCATGGCACCGGCCGCCCGCCATGCTTCGTAGCCACCGAGCAGATCCGACACGTCGGCGAAGCCTGCCGCCCTCAGAACGCTGGCCGCGATCTGTGATCGGTACCCGCTCGCGCAATACGTGACCACCGGCCGGGCCGGGTCGAGCTCCTTCATTCCGTCGGTGAGCGACGGCAGTGGGATACAAAGCGCCCCTGGAAGGGCCCCGCCCACGGCCTCGCCCGGACTTCTCACGTCGACGATCTGCAGCTCGTCGGCGGGCAGCGCCGAGAGCTGGGCCGCCGTGAGGCGTGAGCTCATCTCGACCAGGTCCGGTGCGGCCGCGAGGAGCTCGTCGAGCCCGCGAAGTTGGCCCACCACACGGTCGAGACCGATGCGGGCCAGGCGCACTTTGGCCTCGAGCGCCGCGGCCGGGTCGCCGACGAGCACGATGTCGCGCGCGGCGTCGACGACGTCTCCTGCCCACTCGGCGAAGCGGCCCTGCAGACCGACGTTGATCGCACCCCGAAGATGGCCGGCCGCGAAGTCGGCAGGCTCGCGCGTGTCGAGCAGTACACACGCCCCGCCCAGCTCGAGCACCTCGTCGACATCGAGGAGCGGGGGCTCGAGCGATTCGTCGAGGAGTGGCCGTTGCTCCCGGTTGCGCCGTGCATCGAACTCGAAATAGTGAGGCTTCACGGGCTGGCCCTCGACGACCAGACGCACGAAGGAGTCCTCGTCGGGTGCGAGCAACGCATGGTTCGTGCGCCGCTGCTCGCCGATGGTCGAGCTGCGCTCCTCCGAAAGCTGCTTGCCGCACGCCGATCCCGCGCCATGGGCCGGGAACACGCGTGTCGCGTCGGGAAGCGTCAGAACGATGTCGTGCAGTGAGTGATAGAGCCGCCGCGCGAGCGTGTCGGCCGAGAGCCCGCTGCCGGCCGACGCGAGCAGATCCGGACGCCCCACATCGCCGACGAAGAGCGTGTCGCCGGTGAGCACGCCGTAAGGAACCGCGTCGTCCGGCCGCTCGTACACGACGACACAGATCGGCTCCGGCGTGTGTCCCGGCGTGGCGAGGATCTCGAGGGTCACCTCGCCGAGCGACAGCCGCTGCCCGTGCTGGAGCAGCTCGGCGTCGAACTCGAGCTCGGCCGCGTCCCCGAAGGAGATCACGGCTCCGCAGCGTGCCGCGAGCTCGAGATGTCCGCTCAGGAAGTCGGCATGGAGGTGAGTCTCGATCACCCGCTCGATCTTCATGTTCTCCGCACCGGCCTCGTCGAGGTACACCTGGACGTCGCGACGAGGGTCGACGACGACCGCGCGACCGGTCGTCTCGTCACCGATGAAGTACGAGCCGTGGGAAAGGCAACCGAGGTAATGCTGCGTGAAGATCATGTCCCTGCCTGTTCGCCGATCGGGGCGGGCCCGAGGTGCGAGCCGGCGGTCACGACCACCGGGACCTGCTGAATCGGGTTGCTGCCGTAGCCGAGCCGGTTCCAGTCTGGCCGCTCGGGCTGCACCCGACCAGCGAGGTCGGTCGCGCGGGCGCGGATCGTCGTCGGCCCGGGTCGGTCGACCGACACCATGGCCTCCCACCACTGCCAACTGCCGCGCTCCCGCCGGCCGACGAGTTGCGCGATGTGCCACTCACCTTCGCCCACGCTGACGTCGACGCGCTGGATCCCGCCGGCACCGCTCCACGCGACGCCCCGGACCACGAGTTGCTGCTCCACCGTCTGGCCCGGCTGCGGCGACACGACGAGGGCGCGAACGCGTTGGAGCCGGGCCGGCTCGCGCTCCGTTCGTCCGCCTGACTGCCACTCGAAGAAGTAGCGGTCGACCTGGAAGAACCCCAAGAAGGGATCCGGCGCGATGTCGATGTTCGTGAGCCACTTCACGGAAGCGACGGCGTACCAGCCCGGAACGACGAGACGCAGCGGGTAACCGTGTTGGATCGGAAGAGGCTCACCGTTCATGGCGTACGCGAGCAGCGCTTCGCTCTCGAGCGCTTCCTCCAGGCTCAAGCCGCGCTCGAAGTCGACTGTCGTCGCGGACTCGTCGACGGTGCCGCGGTCGGCACCCCGGAACACCACCTCCCGTGCCTCCGAACGCGGGCCCGCGCGCTCGAGTACCTCGACGAGAGGCACGCCCGTCCACTCGGCGGTGCTCACCGCACCGAGGCCCCACTGCTCTCCGTCGACCCGCGGCTCGAGCAACGACCGTCCGTTGCCCGCACACTCCAGCGTGACGACCGCGGAGCGTGCCGGCATTGCGCGCAGGTCGTCGAGCGTCAAACGCAACGGCCGGTCGACCAGGCCACCGACGTCGAGCCGCCAGGTCGCCGCGTCGAGGGTCGGGATGTGGAAGTGGTTGCGCACGTAGAAGCGCGCGGTCGGCATCACCACACCGCCGACCAGGTCGGGAAGCGAGGTCTCGCAGTTGAGCGGATGGGCCCGGTGCACGACGAGGCCCGCTTCGACGGCGTCCTGGCACGCCTCGTCGGGTGCGAGCAGCGGCACAAGGCTGTCGACGGCGGGGGCCGGCGCCGTGCAGCCCCCGTTGGCGACGACGCGCGCGCATGATGACGCCGCCAGGATCTCGACGCTGCCGGCGCGCTCGAACGGCGCCATGAATGCCCGCACGGCCGCCTCACCCGCCGCCTCGACGATCAGCACAAGCGTGTGGTCACCGCTCACCACCGCCTCGCCCTCGATATGTACGCCCGCGCGGGCCGCATTGGCGCGGCTCAGGTGGTGCAAGAGCTCCGACGCAGCGGCGGGGTCTTCGGCCGGGCAGCGCCGGGGTGGATGCCGGTGACGAACCACGAACAGGCCCACGAGGCGCCTTCCCTGTCAGTGGCGAGCCGCGTTCACAGCCGCGGCGCGTTCGACTCCAGTATCGAGAACGACACGACGGGTTACCAGTACGGATTGCGCGCCGGCGGGTCCGTTTTCGGGCACTCGACGCCGCTCGGGGCGAGGCGTACCGTTCGCGCAGACGGTGGAGCGACTCGCGAGCGTCGCTTGCGCAGTTGGAGGGCCCGTGGGCGTCCGGCCTACGCGAAGCCGGCGGCGGAGGCGGCGCGAACGACGGCATCGCAATGCTGCGATCGTTTTGCTGCTGCTCGCGGGGCTCGTGTTCGTGCTGTCGTGGACGCTCGGGTACCGCCATCGTGCCGAGGCAACCGCGACGAACGCGTCCGTCGCGGGCGCGCTGCAGGCGCCGGGACCGGCGAACGGCCCCGCGTTCCAGAAGGAGACGGCTCGAATCGACGGTCACTCCGTCGCGATCACCCTGAACGGTTCGACTGCATCGGCGGTGACACAGACCGCGGACGGAGGGACCGCGCACCACGCAGTCGTGAGCGCGCTGCGCTCCATGGTGCAACGTCTCGCTACCGGCCAGCTTCGTGTCGCCGCCCAACGGCGTGAAGAAGCCCGCCTCGCCTACCAGCGCAGCGACGACGACGCCCGGAACGCAATCGCTGTGAGTGGTGTGGCGGACATCCAGCAGGCACTTACGCAGCGCTCGACGGATCTTCAGTCCCTGCAGCAGCAGGAGACGCAGGCCCAAGGGCGCGATCCGGCACGCGCGTCGGAGCTGGCAACGATCCTCGCCGCGCGGCAGCAGGACCTGTTCGACCTACGGTCGCTCGCGGATCGCCTGGCGGCGGCGACTCGCGCGCGGAATCAGGCGCTCGCGGAGTGGACCCGCGCCGACGAGGAGATCGCTCGCCTCCGAGCCGTGACGGGCTCCGCAACGATTCCTGTCACCGTCCGTTCGTCGCGTTCTGACCCTCACCTCGCGTTGCGAATCGTGTTCTCCCTCGCCGCGGTGATCATCGTGGCCGTGTCGGTGCTCACACTGCTCCGGGCCCCCCGGCGGGCCAGAATGCGAACGCTTCGCCGGCAGCCGCGGGTGCCGGCACCGCCGCCGACCGGGGAGCGCGTGATCGTGCTTCCTTCCCAAGCGCGCGTCATCGACCTCAGGGCGCTCGAAAACACGGAAGCGAACGGTGCCGAGCCCACGGGAGTGGAAGCGGGACCGGCTGGTCGCACGAGCAGCCGCACGCGGTCACACGCGCGCCGTCCCGCTTCGCGCTCGCAGCACCGCCGCCACTGAGATCCGTCACGCGCGCGTCACACCGACGAGCGAGGCGAACACCACGACATTGTCGACGTAGCTGTGGCGGGACCGGTCGAACGGTCCTCCACAGGTGATCAGGCGCAGCTCCGGACCAGGCACCGGGCCGAACACCTCTGCGGTAGGGAAGTCGGTCTTGGGCACCTGTTCCACCGCCCGGACGGCGAACGACGCGCGTGATCCGTCCGCGCGCTCGACGATGAACGCGTCACCGGGACGCAGACGCCGGAGCGAGAAGAACACCGCCGGGCCGCGCACCGAATCGACGTGTCCCGCGATCACCGCGGGACCGCGATCACCGGGATTCGGGCCGAACACGTACCAGCCGGCGGTCGAAAAGTCCGACGGGACCTGCAGGCTGCCGTCGGGGTTGAGACCGAGCGACACCAGCGCCGTGTCGACCCCGATCGTCGGGACGCGCAGCCGGACCGGCCGGGGCCCGTCGACCGGATGAGGAACGTCCGCCGCGGCGTCGTGCGCGGGCAGCTGCGGGCGACCGATCGCGACCTGTTCGCGGTGCACGACGCGCGGCGCGTCCACCCAGGCCGACACGGTTCCGCCCGCGAGCAGCAACGCCAGCAGCGAGACGGCGACGAGCACGTGATCGCCGAACTGCGGCCGGCGGCGTCCTCTCCGCGCTGCTGGCACGGGCGATCAGCTCGCGGCGGCGCGCCTGCGTCGGGCGACGAGCAGGGCGATGCCGGCCAGTGCGATCACCGCGGAGAACATCGTCAGCGGGTCGGCGAGGTCGCCGGGCGCAGTTCCGCCGCCGCCCGTTGCCGCACCTCCGACGGGCGCGACAGCAGTGCCGCGCGCGTCGACGACCGGGAGAAGGTGGACCGGCTGACCGGCCCCGCCGATTGCGACGAGCGTGTACGTGATACCGGCGCCGAACGCGACCTGAGGCGTGGCATCCAGCGTCGATCCGGTCGACGCTGCGAGGACGTCGACGTCGTATTGGCCCGGGGCGAGGGGAAGGTACGGCGACGCACCGGGGAAGTCGGTCTGCGGGAACGCGGTGCTCAGCTGACGGAACCGCAGCTCCACCGGACCCTGGCCCACTGCGGCGTTGACGAGCCGAGCCTTGGCGTCGCCCGCCGACGGCGCAGACAGGTCGTCGTCGAAGATCGCGCCGTGCAGCTGCGCGTGCGGCCCGACGCCGGCCACCGTGTACGCGTGACCGGCCTCGAGCACCGCGGTCGAGGAGACGGCCGGCGCACTCGTGGCTGGCGCGCCGGCCGGCCGCAACTCGAGCAGGTGAGAGCCGGCCGGGAGTGACGCGTAGTCGGAGACGGTGCGGTAGTTCACGTTGCCGAGCAGGAAGTGGCCGTCGACGTAAACGTCGACGCCTCCTGTGTCGGGCGAGAAGTGCGCGACACGAACCAACGCCGCGCTCGGATCAGCCGCGGCGGCCCTGCCTGCAGGGGCCAGGGGCAGGAGCAACGACAGCACACCGGCGAGCACCAGCCACCGTCGCATGTTGTCCTCCTCTGATGGGCCTTCGCCCAAGGAGACCGGATCGGACGATAGCCCCCGAACGGAGAAACCGCACGGGGCAATTCAGTCCCGCGCGACGGTGGCATTCCGGCCAAACGACGTGGGGTGTGCCCCTTTTTCTCAACTTCACGCCGCCGGTGCCGATGCTCGAACTCGGCGGGTCAATCGAAAGGAAACCTCATGGGTGTTGTCCAGATCGGCGGCCTCGTCGTCGTCGCGTTCCTCGTCGTATCTCTTTTCGTGCTCCGCCGCCGGGGTGGGTCACAGGGAACCGCGAGCCGCAGCACGGTCACGGCTCGCAAGTCCTCGGGCGTCTGAGCCGAGTAGGGACGTCACCCGCTGCCGTGCAGGGGTGAGCAGCAGACGCCAGGCTCCGCGCCGAGCCGGGCACGGCGACAGATGAGCGCAATCACGGGCCCGTCGCCGGCCTGTCACGACCCCGCGCGCACGAGGCGACGGCCGAGCGCGCGCAGTTCGGCGCGCACCTCGTCGGGCTCGAGCAGCTCGAAGCGGCACTCGAGGCCGGCGAGGTACCGGGCGATCCAACCCGCGTCCCCGCCCATCACGGCGATCGTCGTACCGGCAGTCTCAGCTTCGAGGATGGCCATGGTCGGTGGGATGACGCCCGCCGCCTCGCTCATCGACACGTACAGGCGCACCCGCGCCTGGATGTCGTAGCTCGCGACCGCGAGCCCGCGCGCAACCAGCGCAGCCGCATCGGGTGGGTGCTCCACCGGCACGAAACGAACACCCGTGAGGACGACGCGTGACGCGCGATCCACACGGAACGTGCGCCACTCCTGGCGCATCGAGTCGAACGCGACCAGATACCAGCGCCGGTCGGTGTGCACCAGGCGGTACGGCTCCACGACCCGCTCCGTGACCCGCTCGGAAGCGTCGGTGTAGGTGAACTCGAGCCGCTCCGGCCGCCGGCAGGCGACCGCGATCGTCATCAGCGCATCGACGTCGATCGCCGCGGGGCTGCCGTGGCGGAGGCCGACCGTGACGGCGGCGAGGGCCGCGGCACGCTCGCGCAGACGTGCCGGCATCACCTGATCCAGGGTCGCCAGTGCAGACAGGGCAGCCGCCTCCGTGCCCGTGCCGAGCCCGGCCGCGCTGCGCAGGCCGACCACGACCGCGACCGCTTCGTCGTCGTCGAGGACGAGCGGCGGCAGGCGTCCACCTCGCCCGAGCGTGTACCCGCCGTACGGCCCCGTCGATGCGTCGATCGGATACCCCAGCTCGCGGAGGCGGGCGACGTCGCGCCGCACCGTGCGCTCGGTCGTGCCGGTCTCGCCGGCGAGCTCCGTCGCCGTCCACCACGCGCGGCCCGCCAAGAGGGCGAGGAGCCGCAGCAAGCGGGTCGGCGCGTCCACTGCTGCACATTTTCACACGATGCGGACCGGATCCGTCCGGAACCCGCCGTACGGTCGTCGACGACGGCAGCGAGCACGCCGGACCGAGCACGCCGGATCGAGCGCGACGGACATCACGACAGACATCACGTCGGACATCACGACGGACATGACGGCGGACATGACGGAACGGAAGGAAACGGCCGTGCCCCTCACCGATCCGCGACTGTTGCGAGACCTCGCCGGCGACCGCCACCGGGCCCGGCTCGCCGAAGCCGCCCGAGAGCGGCTCGTCCACCGTGCGGGCCGACAAGTGCCGGACGACGCGCCTGCCCGCGCGGCGCGGCGCACGGTGGTCGACGGTCTCGCGGCCCGGCTGCGCTGGGTCACGTCGCTCTGGTGACGCGGGTTGGCGCCGAGCTCGATGGTGCGCGTCGAACGGGCCTCACCCCCGATGCCATCGCACGCCGACGCGATCGCGCGGGTGACGGGTCAGGTACGTCGTGAGGGCGGGCCGTCGCTCCCGCCCGCACGAGGGATCAGGTCCCGGGGTTCGTCGAGGGTGCCGCGGTGGACGGGGTCGTGCTGTCGTTGCCGTCACGTCCGGGGCAATGGCCCCCGACCCGGCCGGCGTTCTCGTCTGCCTCACGCTGCGGGTTCTCGCTCTGCTCGTGGGTGCCATTCTCGTTGGAGTGCGGCGTGTTCGGCGACGAGGGCGCGGACGAAGACGGCGTGGTCGAGGAGCTCGGATCCGATGCCGCGCCGGCGAACGTGGTGAGACCGAGGGCGACCCCTGCGGCTCCGCCTCCTACGAGCCCGGCGGCAAGAGCGATCACGGCAACTCGGTTCTTGATCAAGGTGCATCCTCCTGCGCTCCGTGTACCTGCCGCTCGGTGTGCGAACGGCACGTGACAAGGCCACCACGTGAAGCTGAGACAGGCATGAAGCGAGGCTGGCATCCCGCTGTGAAGGCCCGCGGCGGCCGGTATCACAAAGCCGTTGCCGGACGGCCCGAAGTGGCGTGGACTCTCGGTCATGTTCGACGTCGTGATCATCGGTGCCGGTTCCGCCGGTGCAGTGATGGCGAGCCGTCTCTCGGAGGACCCGGGCCGCCGCGTGCTGCTGCTCGAAGCGGGACCGGATCACACGAGCCGAGACACACCGGAGGAGGTGGCCGCCGCCAACTTCTTCAGCGCCATGACGGTCCCCGGCCGTATCTGGCCCAACCTCGTCGCAGTTCGCGCCGAAGGTCAGACACCGGCTCTTTACGTTCGGGGCCGCGGCGCGGGCGGGTCGTCGTCGGTCAACGCGATGGTCGCGATTCGGGGCGTCCCCGACGATTACGACCGTTGGGCGCGCGAGCTCGGATGCCGCGGTTGGTCCTGGAACGACATGCTCCCGCTGTTCCTCGCGATCGAAGACGACGCTCAGTTCGGCGGCGACGGTCTGCACGGCCGCGGGGGGCCGGTGCCGGTGACGAGGCTGCCGGGCGCGCTTCGAGGGCCGCTCGACGTCGCCGTCGGTGACGCCGCGCGCGACCTCGGCTACGGCGTATGCGACGACTATCACGCGCCCCGTGCCACGGGCTTCAGCCCGTGCGGGCTCACGCTGCGCAACGGTCGGCGCGTCTCCGTGAACGACGGATATCTCGAGCCGGCCCGGGCCCGCGCGAACCTGACGGTGCGCGGCGACACGTTGGTCGACCGCGTCCTCCTCGACGGCACACGCGCCACCGGCGTGAGCACGGCATCGGGCGAAGAGATCGAGGCCGGAGAGGTGATCGTCTCGGCGGGAGCGATCCACTCGCCCGCGATCCTCCTGCGGTCGGGCATCGGCCCCGAGACCGGCCGGCCGGTCGGTGCGAACCTCGTCGAGCACCCGGCGACCTCGGGCTTCGAGCTCGCGCTCAACGAGCGCGGGCGTGTCGCGTCGATCGAAGCGCCGGTGGTGAACTCGATGATCCGCTACTCGTCGAACATGTTCGATGCCGGCCCGAACGACATGCAGGTCCTGTGGTTCACCGCCGTCGGTACGACCGAGGACTCGCGAGCGGGCGGACGGATGTTCGGGGCCGCGATGCGTGTCTTCTCACGCGGCGAAGTGCAGCTGCGTTCGAACGATCCGCTGGACGATCCGCAGGTCGACTTCCACATGCTGAGCGACGAACGCGACCGCGCGCGCCTGCGCGATGCGGTCCGCCGGATCCTCGACATCGTGACCCACCCAGCTGTGACCGCGATCACCGACTCCGTTTCGGCGGCGACCGACCCCGTGGAGTCGCTCGCGACCGAGCGTGCGATCGACGAGTGGCTCGACGCGAACGTCAACGACTACGTGCACGCGTCCGGCACGTGCCGGATGGGGGCGGCCGCCGACCCGCGCGCCGTGGTGGATCCCGAGTGTCGGGTGATCGGGTACGAGAACCTTCGGGTGTGTGATGCGTCGGTCATGCCGGACATCCCTCGCGCCAACACCAATCTGACGACGATCGCGATCGCCGAGCGTGTCGCCGGCCTGATGGCGGTGCCGGGCTGAGTCCAGCCCGCGCGGAACTGGCCATCAGGTTGCGCTCTCTTCGCGCCGATAGACCCTCGGATGACTGCAGACTTCGCCACCGCCACCGGCTTGCTCCGTGAGGTCGTCGCCTCACAGGCCTCCGACCTCCACCTGCGGGCCGGTCACCCGCCGGCGATGCGTGTCGACGGGCAGCTGCGCAGCACGGCCGGGGCTGCGCTCGGCGCCGACGACACCGAAGCCATCGCCGCGTCGCTGATGCCCGAGGCCCGCCGCCGGGAGTTCTCCCGACTGGGCGAAACCGACTTCGCCTACGAGCTCCCCGGGGTCGGTCGCTTCCGCGTCAACGTCTTCCGTCAACGCGGCACCACCGCGCTGGTGCTGCGCCTCATCCCCGGACGGATCGCCGCCCTCCACGAGCTCGGCCTTCCCCCCGTAGTCGAGCGTCTGGCCGACCAGCGCGACGGGCTCGTGCTGGTCACGGGTCGTGCGGGCGCGGGAAAGACGACGACGCTCGCGTCGATGATCGACCACATCAACGCGACGCGCGACGGGCACGTGCTCACAATCGAAGACCCGATCGAATACGTCCACACGAACAAGCGTTGCGTGGTGAGCCAGCGCGAGATCGGCATCGACACCGACGACTTCCGCTCGGCGCTGCGGCGTCTGCTCCGCCAGGATCCCGACGTGATCCTCATCGGCGAGATGCGCGACCCCGAGACGGTCTGGGCCGCGATCTCCGCGGCGGAGACCGGCCACCTCGTGCTGTCGACGCTTCACACCGTCAGCGCGATCGAGACGGTGCACCGCATCCTCGACCTGTTCCCGTCGGAGCAGCACAACGAAGTACGAACGTCGCTCGCGGCGAACCTCCGCGGCATTGTCAGCCTGCGGCTGCTGCCGCGCGCCGAGGGCGCCGGACGCGTGCCCGCCACCGAGATCCTCATCGGCACCGGCCGGGTCTTCGACCGTATCGTCGCCCCACAACGCACGTACGAGCTCGAGGAGGTCATCTCCGAGGGCGGGTACTACGGGATGCGCACGTTCGACCAGAGCCTCGCGGAGCTCTACGAGCACGGCACGATCACGCGTCAGATCGCGCTCGGCGCGGCGACGCGCCGTCACGATCTCCAGCTCGCGCTCGACCGCATCGACAGTCAGCGCGAGAGCCTCGTCGGCTGACCGGTCGCCCGCCGCGTGCACGCGAGGGCACACGGGCATATTCTGCGCGCCATGGCAGAAGTCACTGTGCAGGAGACGATCGCGTCCACCCCGGAACGCCTGTACGAGCTTGTCAGCGATGTGACCCGCATGGGTGAGTGGAGCCCCGAGACGACCGGATGCCGCTGGCTCGGCGGGGCGACCGGTCCGTCCGCCGGGGCGCGATTCAAGGGTACGAACCGTCGCGGGTGGCGACGATGGTCGACGACGTGCACGGTGGTCGAAGCCGATCCGGGTCGCAAGTTCGCCTTCGACGTCACATCGGGACCCGTCAAGATCTCCAGTTGGAGCTACGAGTTCGCGCCGACGGGTGACGGCTGCAAGGTGACGGAGACGTGGGTCGACCGCCGGCCCGGTTGGATGCCGAAGGTCGCGACGGTCGTCATGGGCGTACGCGACCAGGCCGAGCACAATCGTGTCGGGATGGAGAAGACGCTCGCCGCGCTCCGACAGGTCGCCGAAGGCGCACCCGTCTAGCGCTCGCTCACAACCTCCCGAGCACGAGACCGCTGCGGCCGGCGGCAACGAGCGCATGCTCGACGTTCGCGACCTGATTCGCCGCGCTCCCGCGCACCTGGCGCACTCCTTCGATCACGTTGTTCACGCCGTGGATGTAGCCCTCGCCGAGCAACCCGCCGTGCGGGTTGACCGGGAGCACGCCGTCGAGCTCGATGTTGCCGCCGGCGATGAAGTCCTTCGCTTCGCCGCGTCCGCAGAAGCCGTACGCCTCGAGCTGGAGGAACACGATCGGGCTCATGTTCTCGTAGATCATGGCGACATCGACGGCCGCCGGCCCGATCCCCGACGCGTCCCAGAGTTGCCGTGCGACGAATCGAGCTTCGGAGAACTCGGCGAGGTCACGGTGGTAGTAGTTGTACATGACGCTGCCGTCGACGAGATGGCCGTCGGCCGCGGCGATGACGCGCACCGCCGGGTGGCGCAGATCGGCCGCACGATCAGCCCGTGTGACGACGAGCGCGGCGCCGCCGTCGCTCTCCTGGCACATGTCGAGCAGCCGGAGTATCGGTTCGACGATCCACCGCGACGCCTGATGATCGGCCAGGGTGATCGGCCGTTCGTAGAACCAGGCGTTCGGGTTCGTCGCTGCGTGCTTGCGCGCGACGACGCTGTAGCGACCGAAGTCCTCGTTCGTGACGCCGAACTCGTACATGTACCGCTGGAAGGCGAGCGCGTACGACTTCGCCGGGGTATCGACGCCGAACGGGAGATACCAGTTCAGCCCGGGCATGCTCTGACGCTGGTTCGGTTGCCCGAATCGGCGCCCGGAGCGCTCGTTGAACGCGCGGTACAGCAGCACCGCGTCCGCGACGCCTGCGGTGACGGCTGCGGCCGCGTGCTGCACCATCGTGTTCGACCCGGGGCCACCGTGGGGCGTGCGCGACCAGTACCGCAGCTCGGGGATCCCGAGGTTGCGCATCAGCGTCAGTTCGTCGTTGGGATCGAGCGTGAACGTGACCATGCCGTCGACGGCGGCCGGGGCGAGCCCCGCGTCGTCGATTGCCGCGAGGGCCGCTTCACAGGCGAGCTGCATCTCGCTGCGACCGGAGTCCTTCGAGTACTCCGTGTGCCCGATCCCGGCGATGATCACGTCGTCGAAGCCGGCCACGTCACGAGCCTCCGACCGGCCGGAACTGGGGCAGCACGGTGCCCTCGTAGTCGACGAACGTCACCTCGACCGTCATGTCGTTGACGACGTGAGCGGCGTCCACGTCGACCAGGTTCGACACGATGCGCACACCTTCCTCCAGCTCGACGAGGGCGACGATGCGCGGCGCCGCGTCCTGCTGTGTCGGGTGCTGCGACACCAACCAGGTGTAGACGTGCCCACGGCCGGCCGCTTCCTGCGTCGACCAGCGCAAAGAATTGCAGTGCCGGCACATCGGACCGGGCGGGTGCCGCAGCCTTCCGCAGTCTGCGCACGCCTGGAGCAGCAGCTTGTGGTGGGCGACGCCGTCCCAGAAGAAGCGGTCGTCGGCGTCGGGTACCGGCGGAATGACGGGCGGCATCGCGACTACCTCCGCGGACGTCCGGCACGAGTGCCGCGGGTCGGTGCGGCCGGCCACCTCCCGGCGTCGAGCGCGAGCACGAACAGGGCGACGATGTGGTGGTACGTCTCGTCGGTGTCACCGGCGGGCTCGTAGAGGCCCACCGCCTCGCCGGTCGAGAATCCGCGCAACGTCGCGCTGAACACGCGATGTGCCTGCTCGACCTGACGGTCGTCGAGGGCGTACGAGCGCAACGTGGCGCGCAGAGGTTCGCTCATGCGGGCTGCAGCGGCGCGGAACTCGGCGTCGTCACGCGGGCGGTAGGTGACCAGCGCCTCGCTGCGACCGCGGTGCTCACGAGGATACGTGCGGTAGACGTCCGCGATCGCGGCCAGCGCGTCGGCGCGCGTGCGACCCAGCGCGGCAGCCCAGAGCAGATCGCCCATCTCGGCCGCCGCGAGCAACGCGACCTTGCTCCGAAGCGCTTCGACGCTGTCGACATGGGTGTACATCGACGTGACGTGCCGGTGCAGCTCGCGGGCGACGCGCGACAGCGTCACCGCGGCCCAACCCTCGCGATCGGCGATGTCGGCCGCGGTGCGGATCACGGTCTCGGCGTCGAGCGGCTTCGCGCCGGTTCTCGCGCGTCGTTCGGACGGCCGTCGAGCTCTCGCCATAGCGCCGTACTCCTCGTGGAGCCTCCGCGTAAGGTGCGCCTCGATCTGCTCGTGAGAGAGCCGGACGTGCGAATCGGCCGAGATCAGACGCTCACTTGTCGCCATCGCCAGTGCAGTCCCGCAGCCTTTCCAATACCTTAGGGAGAGTACGCAATTGATTAGGGCACGGCAACTGATGAGGACGTGGTCACCGTGAGCAAGAGCCGGGTCGAGATGTTGAGCGACGGCATCTTCGCGATCGCCATCACGCTGCTCGTGCTGACGATCCCCCCGCCCGCCCATTACCAGCATCTCGGCCACGAGCTCACGAACCGGTGGCCGTCGCTCGCGGCGTACGCGGTGAGCTTCGGCGTCATCGGCATCATGTGGCTCAACCACCACTCGGTCTTCGGCAACTTCGCCCGGGTCGACCGCGGTCTGTTTTATCTGAACCTCGCGCTGCTGATGACGATCGTGTTCCTGCCCTACCCCACCGGCGTGCTCGGCGAGGCCCTCCGCCGTGGCCAAGGCGCGCGGGTGGCCGCGGTCGCATACAGCGTCACGATGACCGTGAACGCGTACGCGTGGGGTGCCGTGTGGTTGTACGCGTCCGGCAGGCGCCGGCTACTCGAACCGGAATTCCCCGAAGACCGGCGCGCCGGCGCGACGCTGGCGTTCACGGTCGGCACCATCCTGTACACGCTGTCCATCGGTGTCGCGCTCCTGAACGCGTATGCGTGCCTCGCGTTCCACGGGTTGCTGGCCGTGTATTACGCACTCGACCCGCTCTCGCGGCGGGCGTCCCGAGCGGCCGCCATGGCGGATCCAGGCTCGCCGTGACCTGCGGTGTAGCGGCGGCCCGATCGTGGGAATGCGTGAGTGCGAGGGCCTGGACGGGACTCCCGACCCTCGGACAACGGCACCGTGCGGTGTGCCCCGGCCAGAGCCCACCAATGGCCGGGGCACACCCGCCATCCGCTGGCACCCGTCATGATCCCGCCGCATACTGACGGCGTGCCGCGGTTGCCGCTGCCGGTCGGACCGTCCTCCAACGGTGAGTACGTTCCCGCGGCGGCGTCGCCTCGCGATCGCGATATCGCGCGTTCGGCCTTCGCGCTCGCGGATGACGCGGCGCGACGCGCGGGCATGGACCGGCGCCGGTTCCTCCAGAGCGCGGGCGGAGTGGCCGCGCTGTTGAGCGTGTTCAACTTGGCGGCGTGCTCGTCCGGTGGATCGCGGTCACGTGCGCGTCCCGCACCGGGTGGCACACATGTCGTACCGCCGAGCCATGACATCGCCGCATGCGAGCACGCGCTCGGCTCACAGGGCGAGTTCATCGTGGACGTGCACACACACCACGTGATGCCGGACCGGCCGTGGCGACGGACCGCGCCCGACACGGTGCGGCTGGTGCAGGACATGCTCCCTCAGTGCGGCGCTGCCGATCCGTTCGAGTGCGCGAACCGTGCCGCGTATCTGCACGACATGTTCCTCGCGAGCGACACCTCGGTCACGCTGCTGTCCGATGTTCCCAACACCGGGCCCGACGACGCTCCCCTGCCGTTCGACGACGCGTTGGGCACGCAGCAGTTCGCGGACAGCCTCACACATGGTGGGGCGGGACGCGTGCTCGTGCACAACGTGATCGCACCGAACTTCGGCGACCTGCAGGCCCGGCTCGACGGCATGGACGCAACCGCGGCGACGCGACATGTCTCGGCCTTCAAGGTCTACACGGGTTGGGGCCCGAACCAGCACGGCTTCGCACTGGATGATCCCGCGATCGGTCTCCCGGTCGTCCAGAAGGCGCACGACCTCGGCGTGAAGGTCTTCATCTCGCACAAAGGTCTTCCACTCGTGCACTTCGACCCGACGCACAACGGGCCGGCCGACATCGTCGCGGTGTCGCGACAGTTCCCGGACATGAACTTCCTCGTGTTCCACGCCGCGTGGGATCCCAATCGGCGGGAAGGTCCCTACACCCCGGGCGCGCGGCTCGGTATCGACACGCTCCTCGACGCGCTCGACCGGCACCAGGTGCCGCCGAACAGCAACGTGTGGGTCGACCTCGGAACCGTGTGGCGCCAGGTGCTGCGCAACCCCGACACCGCCGCGCACACCGTCGGCAAGCTGTTGCAGCGGGTCGGAGAGGACCGCGTGCTGTGGGGCACCGACGCCATCTGGTACGGATCCCCGCAGCCCCAGATCATGGCGTTCCGCGCGTTCCAGATCACCGCGGCGTACCAGGACCGGTACGGCTATCCCGCGCTGACGCCCGAGCTCAAGCGGAAGGTGCTCGGGCTCAACGCGGCCCGGCTCTTCGCGATCGACCCGGCGGCGACGCGTTGCGGGCTCACCAGCGATCCCCTGTCCGCGGCGAAGGCCGCGGCGGCCGAGCTGCACGGCGACGGCGTGTTGCCGGTGGGGTGGGACCCCCGTGGGCCGACGACGCGACGCGAGATCCTGCAGTGGCTCGCGTCCCCCGTCACGAGGTGGACGCCCGCCTAACCCTGTTCGGCGCGCGCGAGCATGCGGGAGACGTCGGCCTCGGCAG
This sequence comes from Acidimicrobiia bacterium, assembly GCA_024281095.1. Taxonomy (GTDB): domain Bacteria; phylum Actinomycetota; class Acidimicrobiia; order IMCC26256; family JAMXLJ01; genus JAMXLJ01. Next base: position 21,504 of record JAMXLJ010000130.1, read on the forward strand.
CGTCGTTGACGCGCTGCGACATAGCGCCGGGCTCGAGCGCAATGGGCGCGAGATCGGCGACGCCGGCGAGCTTGTTGACCGCTTCGGTCGCGAGCGGGGTCCAGGCGTCCACCCACTCACCGACGACTCCCGCGTTGTGCGGCGTGTCGCGCACAGCGAACGACAGAAGTGTCTCCGTCCAGTCCCGATGCCACATCGCATCTTCGTCGAGCGAGAAGTGGATGTCGCGCAGCACCGGGTCGCCGTTGAGGTGGGCGAGATCGCCGAACAGCTCCCGGTTGACGAGGCGATCGAGCCGGGGCTTGACGACCACGTTCAGCGCGACGAGTGCCTCGCCCCAGTCGTACGCCACGAGCGCCCGCTCGACCAATTCGCGAAGCGGCTGGAGCGCGTCGCTGTCCTCCCAGAACGCGCGGTGCTCCTCCGTGTCTACGCCGGAACGATGCGCGCCGAGCTGCGCCGTGCGGTATGCGATGCGCTGGACACCGCGCATCGCGTCAGCGGCCTGGAACGACGCGCAGTTGGTGATGCGCGAGTCGGGCGCCATCTGTCCGACATACGCGGCGAGCATCGCCAGGCCGTGCGCGGGATACCGCAGCGGGGCGTACCACCGGTGCAGGAAACGGACCCAGTCATCGGGGAGGCGCTCGTCGTAGCCCGTTTCGTCGATCTCCCGCAGAAGTCCGTCGACGACCGTCTCCTTGTCGTCCTGCAATTCGGTGTAGCTGCGGTACGTCGTTGCACGCGGGTCGGCGAACGCGCCCCAGTCCCCAGCTTGCAGGCGCGACCCCTCACGGTGCCGATGGACCCACTCGACGACCGGATTGCCGGACCCGAGCTCGAAGTTGTACGGGTAGTTGTAGTGCAGGTCGGAGCTGACGAGCTCGTACTCCGTCGGCATCCGGCGGCCCTTCTGCAGGCGCGAGAACGTCCTGCGCCTCGGAGGTCGCGCGTCGGCCATCGCTAGCCAACGCTTCCTGCGGCCGGCAGGTCGGGGCGTGGCTCACTCGCCAGCCACCACACCGCCCCGTTCTCGTTCATTGCGACCTTGCCCGCGAACGACGGCATGGTCACCTCGAGATCGCCGGGAAACAGCACGGCATACCCCGTGGACGACTCCACACCGGCGCGGCTCACGCGGCAGACGCGGGGCGCGGAGACGCGCAGGTACGCGCTCTCGTCCCGGACGACGACGCCGTCGTTCTCGGCGGCGATCGCCGCGGCCACCGCCCGGCCGAGCTCCGTCGCGTGGAGCACGGGCCCGACGCCGTCCCGAGCTGCGGCATCTTCAGGATTCGAAGCGTCGTCGACGGCGTGGGCGTCGGTCATCGCCGGTCGCCGAGACCAGGAAGGCCTCGACGCTGCTGCAGCACCTCGTCCACGTTCACGAAGATCATTTCGTCCTGGACGCGCACCGCGAAGCGTTGCAGGCACGCGTCGGTCGGATTCACGCCTGTGCCGTCGCTACAGTCGAAGACCCATTCGTGCGCCGCGCACACGAGCGTGTGACCGTCGAAGGTGCCGTCCGACAGCCGGCTGGCCAAGTGAGGGCAGCGGTCTTCGAACGCGACGATCTCTCCGCCGATGTTCGCGAGCACGATCGGCTGTCCGCCGACGTCGACCGGGATCAACTCCCCTTCCCACACGTCGTCGAGTGTGGCCGCGCTCACCCACGGCTGGGTGGTGCGCGCCGTCATTCCTCACCCGCCGTCGCGACCGTGAAGATGTCACCGTTGCGAAGACCGGCGGCGTCGAGCGTGGCTGCGGGATCGAGGACAGCACCGGCCTCGTTCGTCACGAACAACGCGCCGCGGCACGTGACCGGGGCCCATGACACCAGCTGTTGGGCGAGGTCGGCGACGGTGTGCTCGGCCGGCGTCAGCACGACCCGCCCGTAGAAATCGTCGTCGAGATAGCCGAACAGATAGATCCGCATGCGTCGACTGTCATCCCTTGGGCACAGGCACGAACCGCCATGGCTCCAGGCCGCGCCGGAGGTCCTTGCCCTTGTGATCCGATGCCCCGAGGCCCATCCACTCATGAAGGTCGATGAGCTTGCCGGGCGCCTGACCGGCGACGATGCGGTCGACGACACTCCTGTGATCGGCGAACCGCTCCGGTTCGCGCTCGAAGATCCAGCGGCACGGCTCGGAGCAGAAGAGGTACTTGCGCCCGTCGCGCTCGAGCGTGCACGCGGTGTTCCGGCCCGGTCGCAGGAACACGGTCGGCAACTGGCACAGATTGCACAACGCCGGCAGTGCGTACGCGATCGTCCCCGCTTCGCCTTCGGCTTCCCACGCCCGGTCGAACCGGTCCCACATGGGCCCGTAGACCTCCTCCCAGTGCGGGTAGTTGCTCTGCAACCACTGCCGTTCGGCCGCGTCGGGCACGGGCTCGTCGAACCACAGCGTGGTGCGGTACAGATACATGCCGAGCTGCAGGCTGTGGTGTGCGAACTCGATCTCCTCGAGGAACAGATCCCAGAACCACGGCCGGTCGAGCTCGAACTCCTCGAGGTTCTTCACGAACTGGTCGACGACCCACTCCTGCATGAACTCCTTGAAGGACCGGTCCCGCGCTCTGAGCGGCGTGAGGTACTCCATCGCCGTTCCGGTCGTCGCGAGGAACGCGCGCCAACACCGCCACCACATCTTGTCGACGAGGAACTGGGCGCGATCCTTGCCACCGTTCTCGATCAACGTGCGCAGCACCGGATGGCCGATCTGCGCGTGGCGCGACTCGTCGGTCTGGATGCTCGCGAGCGCCTTCTCGAATGCGTGATGGTCGGCCTTGTCGGCCATCGCGGCCAGCGCCATGAACTGCAGGTTGGTGAAGCCGGTCTCGAACACGAAGTTCAGTTGGATCGCGGTGTCGATCGCCGACGCCGCGACGAACATGTCGTCGAACAGGTGACGTGCTGCGATCATCACCCATTCGTTGGTGTGGTACGCCCGGTGGGTCCAGTCGAAGTTCTCGTCGAGCCGCAGCAGGTCGTGGCCCACGAGCAGCTGGACCTGGGTGTGGCGGATCTCGTCGAGAGCGCCCAACGTCGCCATCGTCCGCCAGGCCGCGTCACGGCCGAATCGAGCCATCCTCAGCTCGCTCGGAACAGCTGCATACTCCGCGAGGACGAATGCGCCGTTGTGGAACTTCACGAGCTGCAGCCAGCCGCGATCGAGGCCCTCGACCAACCGCACCTTGTCGAGCGCGTCGCGCACGCTGCGCACCGACTCGTCCTTCGCCCGCTGATTCGCGACGTACTCGCGATACGACGTGCGGTACGACTCGTTCCAGTCTTTCCACGCCGAGCGCGGCAGCCACGGGCTTCCGCTCAACTCCTCGGGAAACACGTCGCGATCGTCGACGTAGCGGAATTCCCAGTCGACCTTCCGGGCCAGGTCGAGCCACTCGTCACGAAGGATCGCCATCCTCTGACCGCTTTCCGTGCACATGTGGACGGACGAGCTCGATTGCCGCGGTTGCCACGTCATCGTACGCCTCGCCGGCAAGTCGTACCGGTGGACCACGTACGCCTTGGCCGACACGTCGACATTCCCGATCAACTACGCGATCGCGTAGGCGATATCCGCCTCGCGTCGGCGCGACCGGCGCCGTAGGCTTGACTTCGGCCACGCCGGCGAAGGATGCCGATGTACGACGCGATCGACTCGGGGATCAGGGGCATCGAGACCCATCCGGGTCAGCACATCTGCGGTCTCTACTCCGGCGATCGCGAGCGCGACGAGATCCTCGTGCCCTTCCTCGAAGCGGGTCTGAGAGCAGGCGACAAGTGCATCTGCGTGGTCGACGGCGCCGAGCCCCTCGAGGTCATCGGCGCGCTCGACCCCGACGTCGACGCCCGCGCCCGTGCCGACAGGGCGCAGCTCGACGTGATGCGGGCGTCCGACACGTACCTGCGGTCCGGTTCCTTCTCGGCAGCCGAGATCATCGGCCTCTGGAAGATGACGATCTCCGAGGCGATGTACGACGGACGCTTCGACATGGTGCGAGCGGTGGAGACGTGGTCGCAGCGCGACGTGATTCCGGAGCCGGGCGAGCTCCTCTCCCTCGAATCGGAGATGAACCGCTTCGTACCGCTCTATCCGCAGGTGATCCTGTGCCTGTACGACGTGGGCAGTTTCGGCGGCGGCATCGTGGTCGACCTGCTCAGGACCCACCCAAAGGTCCTTCTGGGCGGCATGATCCTCGACAACCCGTACTACACGACGCCCGACGTGTTCCTCGCCGAGGCCGGGAGCGCGCCGGCGCCGAACGAAGCCTGAGCCTCGCCTGCCGCGGGCCCGGTCGACGGCCCAGTCGACGGCGAGGCGACTGCGCTGCGATTTCGTCCGCCGCGCTTCGCGTCGTACAGCGCGGCGTCGGCCGCCGCGACGAGACGCTCCGGCTCGCGCGCATGGAGTGGAGCGACCGCGATGCCTGCACTCGCGGTGACATCGAAGTCGCGCGCCCTGTCCGCGATCGCGCTTCGGAGCCGTTCTGCTGCCGCGACCGCCTCGTCGACGAGGCCGCAGCCGGGCAACAGGACGGCGAACTCCTCGCCGCCGTAACGCGCCGCGAGGTCGGCGCTGCGGCAGGTGTCGGACAGCGCCCGACCGACGTCGCGCAGCACATCGTCGCCGGCCGCGTGTCCGTGCCGGTCGTTGATGGCCTTGAAGTGGTCGACGTCGATGAGCACGACGGCGTAGCGGTCGCCGGTGCGCAGGAGGCGCTCCGCCTCGCGCCGCAGGGCGTCGTCGAACACTCGCCGGTTCACCAACCCCGTGAGCGAGTCGTGGCTCGCAAGTCGCTGCACCTCGCGAAGAAGCGTCGCGTTGCGCACGGCGAGCGCCGCGTTCGCCGCCGATTGCGCCAACGCGTCCACGGTGGAGACCGGAATGCGTGTGGATGACCCCGCCCATTCGGCCGCGAGCGAACCGATGTACACGTCGTCGACGCTGAGCTCGATCGTGACGACGTTGCGCGCGCCGGGCATGAGCGAAGCGAGCGGATGATCACGTTCGAGCCGCCGGAGGCAACGTGGCCCCGCGTGCCGCCCCGGGCTCTCCGTGACCTCGCCCACCTCGGCGGAGGGCGGCAAAGTCAGGGTCGACGCGTCGCCCGGCGCGACCGCCGCGGGGCGGTCGGGTCGTTCGAGGTAGGCGGCTACTCGGGCGAAGCCAAGGCGCTCGTGCACCTGGTCCACCAGGCACACGAGCATCTCCTCGACGGTCTCCGCTCGGTCGAGCGTGTGGCCGAGGGCCACCAGCCCCGCCAATTCGCGACCGCGCTCGCGCAATCTTCGCTCGTTCAGCGCGGAGCACATCGCGACGACGGCCGCCGCGACCAGCACGGCGAGCGCGTCGATCCCGGCGTGAAGACCCGTCGTGCGACGGGCCGCTTCGAGCTCGTTGGTGCCGAAGTACCCCGCGAGCGCACCGGTGCGCGCACCGCAGAGCAGCAGCGCATACCAGAGCGCGAGCTGCAGCCCGGCTCGATACGACAGCAGGAGCACGGTCGACACCACGGTCAGGTAGACGAGCGGCATCAACGGGCCCGCGGGCCCGCCCGTCAGCGTCACGGCCACCGACACGAACACCGCGTCGGTCAGGAGCAACGTGGAGACGAGGACGAGCCCTCGCACGCGGAGACGCCGCCGTGCGGCCTCGAGCGCGGCCGTGACGACGAGATACAGCAGCGCGACGACGGTGAGCGTGTGGGCGCGCCCGGCGCTCGCGGAGTTCGTGAGCCGCGGCGCGAAGGCGATCCAGCCCATCGCCGCGACCCGCACGAGCTGCAGCAATGTCAGGCGGCTCAGGAGCGGAACGAGATCGTGTCGTCTGTTCGTCATGGCTCCGGAAGATGGAAGGTCGTCACGCTTGTCATTCGAATGGCAGCGATTCGCCGTCGTCGTCGAGTGGAGAGCCGGCGAGCTTCGGGTCACGGCGATCGAAGAGGGCTTCCGCACACAAGAACCCGGCGATGAGCAGCGCGAGCGCGAGGGCCGGGACGAAACTGCCGACGCTGCTCGCGACCGCTCCCGGCAACGACGCGCCCCGCACGCCGACGGTCGACATGACGCCGGGGTCACCCGGCGCGGACGCGCTCGACGCGCT
>JAMXLJ010000131.1 GCA_024281095.1 Acidimicrobiia bacterium
GGCCTTCGCCTTGCCGCCGCCCCCGCCACCGCACGCGGCGACCGAAACGAGAAAGACGGCGAGGAGCGCTGTCGCGGCGCGGGCGCGGGCCGGGGTCGACGACATCGGAGGGTCAGGATGCCACGCCGCCACCCGCGAACGGGGGACGGGAGTGCGGACGAAGCTGGGCCCTGGGCGGATGCCCGGGACGGCGCAGCCCGAGGAAGCCAGGTGACTCTTTATCCGCCGGTGAGCATGCGGCGGACCTCGTCCTCCGATTCCGGGGTCACGAGGGCGAGCACTTCGTCGCCGGGATGGAACACCGTGTCACCACGGGCCATGACGACGTGGTCGTCGCGGACGATGGCGACGAACGTCGCGTCCCGTGGCACGTCGACGTCGCGGATGGCCTGACCGGTGATCGGCGAGTCCTGGTCGAGGCGGACCTCGACCAGGCGCACCTGCCCGCCTTCGAGCTGGAACAGGCGGACGAGCCGGCCGACGCTCACCGCCTCGTCGACGAGCGCGGTGATGAGGTGGGGCGTCGACACGGAGAGGTCGACCCCCCAAGTCTCGTTGAAGAGCCATTCGTTCTTCGGGTGGTTCACGCGCGCGATGACGCGGGGGACCGCGAACTCCTGCTTCGCCAGCAGCGACACGACGAGGTTGTCCTCGTCGTCGCCGGTGGCCGCGACGACGACGTCACACGTTTCGAGGCCGGCCTCCTTGAGCGACGACACCTCGCACGCGTCCGCGACGCGCACCTCCATGCCGTCGCGGGTGGGGAGCTTGGCCGCAACCGCCGGGTTCTGCTCGAGCAGCAGCACCGTGTGCCCGTTGTCGACGAGCTCACTCGCGATGAACGTCCCGACGTTCCCGGCCCCCGCGACCGCGACCCGCATCAGTGACCACTCTCCTCGGGCCGACCCGAAAGACGTTCCTGCAACCCGTCGAGGTCGTTGATGTCGACCATGAAGTGGAGGATGTCGCCTTCCTGACCGACGAGCGTGCCGTCGAAGATCCGCGCGCCGCCCAGCCTGGTGACCGCGCCCAGGACGAAACGTCCCGGCTCGTTGAGGCCGGAGAGCTTGTGGCCCGCCCACTGCGGCGGAAGATCGCGCTCGACGAGGGACACCTGGCCGCTGCCGTCGACCCAGTCGGCGGGATGCGCGCCCGGGATGAGCCGGCGCATCACCTGATCGGTGGTCCACGACACGGTTGCGACGGTCGGGATCCCGAGCCGCTGGTAGATGACGGCCCGGCGGGGGTCGTAGATGCGGGCGACGACCTGGTGCACCTCGAAGGTCTCGCGCGCCACCCGTGCCGACATGATGTTGGAGTTGTCGCCGCTCGTGACCGCGGCGAGCGCGCCCGCCCGCTCGATTCCCGCCTCGACCAGCGTGTCGCGGTCGAACCCGAAACCGACGACGGTGGCACCGCCGAAGCCCGTGGGCAGGCGGCGGAAGGCCTCGCGTCGCTTGTCGACGACGGCCACGGTGTGACCCGCCTTCTCGAGCATTCCGGCGAGCTCGCTTCCGACTCGCCCGCATCCCACGACGACGACGTGCACGTGCCGCTCCCAGCGCTCGGCCAGTCCGATGATGCTACCGGCCCGAATGCGAGCGACCGGATCGAAGGCCGTGGTCCTGCATGGTTGACTGGTGCGATGCGCACCATGTCGCCCAGAGCGGAGCCGAAGCCCCTGCCGCCGGCTCCGCAACTCGAGCTCAGGGAGAGCCGCGGTTACCGGCTGAAGAACCGATTGCTCGGACCGCCGCTCGACACCGAGATGCTGGAGCACGAACGGCTCGGCATCCCCACCGCCCTCGCGGTGTTCTCGTCCGACTGCATCTCGTCCTCGGCCTATGCCACCGAGGAGATCCTGCGCGTGCTCGTCATCGCGGTCGGACTGGCGGCGTTCAGCCTCGTGGTCCCCATCACCGTCGCGATGTTGGTGGTGCTGTTCTTCCTGATCCTCTCGTACCGCGAGACGATCAAGGAGTATCCGACCGCGGGTGGCGCGTACATGGTCACCCGCGACAACTTCGGTCTCCTACCCGCGCAAGTAGCCGGCGTGTCGCTACTGACCGACTACGTGCTCACCGTCGCCGTGTCGACCGCAGCCGGAACCGCCGCATTGACGTCTGCCGCCGCCGGGCTCCGGCCGTATTCCGTCGAGATCTCGCTCGGCTTCATCGCATTGATCGCGTTCGGCAATCTCAAGGGTGTGCGCGAGTCGGGAAAGATCTTCGCCATCCCGACGTACTTCTTCATCGCCATCATGGGTGTGCTCCTCCTTGTCGGCTTCTACAAGATGGGCATGGGGCATCTCACGCATCAGGCCGTCAACAAGAAGGGAATGCTCAAGCTCGGCAGCATCGGGAGCGGCTTCGCGTACGGCGCGGGTCTCTACGTGCTGCTGCACGCGTTCGCGTCGGGTGGTGCGGCCGTCACCGGTGTGGAGGCGATCTCGAACGGTGTCACCGCGTTCAAGAAACCCGAGTGGAAGAACGCCCGGGTCACCTTGATCATCATGGGTGCGACACTCGGCACGCTGTTCCTCGGCCTGTCGATCCTGTCGACCCGGGTGCACTCGGTTCCCTTCGAATCGGGCACTCCGACCGTCATCTCGCAGATCGGCAAGCAGGTCTTCGGCGGGGGAGTGATGGGGAACACCCTCTACTTCGCGCTCCAGGCCGGCACCATGCTCATCCTCGTGCTCGCGGCAAACACGAGCTTCGCCGACTTCCCGCGGCTCGCTTCGTTCCACGCCGGTGACAACTTCATGCCGAAGCAGCTCACGAAGCGGGGCCACCGACTGGTGTTCTCCAACGGGATCATCGCCCTCGCGATCGCGGCCGCGGTTCTCGTCGTCGTCACGGGTGCGAAGGTGGATCGGCTCATCCCGCTGTACGCGATCGGCGTGTTCACCTCGTTCACGCTCTCGCAGGCGGGCATGGCCCGCCACCACATTCGCAAGAAGGAGCCGCACTGGCGCCGCGGCCTCTTCGTCAACGCGACCGGCGCCGTGCTCTCCCTCGTCGTCGACGTGATCATCGCGATCACGAAGTTCACGCACGGCGCGTGGGTCATCGTCATCCTGGTGCCCCTCATGGTCGCACTGCTCGTTCGGCTCAACCGTCAATACGAGTCCGAGGCGGAAGAGCTCGAGCGCGACGCGCAGGCGGCGGCGACCGCACCGATCATGCGCCGGCACGTGGTGCTCGTGTTCGTCGCCCGACTCGATCGCGCCGCGGCTCGCGCCATCCAGTACGCGCGGGCGCTCGTGCCCGACGAGATGCGCGCGGTGCACATCGCGGTCGATCGCCACGTTGCCGAGGACCTCGCCGCAGAGTGGCGCCGCCTCGGGCTGACCCGGGTTCCGCTCGAGTTGGTCGATTGTCCCAGCCGCCGGGTCGGCCGTTCGGCGCTCGAGTACGTCGCCGCCGAGCTCGCCGACGGCAACACCGAGGTGACGGTCCTGATGCCGCACCGGGTCTACAAGCGCTTCTGGCACCGGCTGCTGCACGACAGCACCGCCGACGAGATGGCCCACATGATCAGCCAGCTCCCGCACGCCAACGTCACCCAGGTCCCGTACCACCTCGGCTCGCCGTCGCTCACGGTGGAGCACGTCGACCCGCCCGCCGGCGATGCCCACGGGGTCGTGTCGTGACGACCACCGGCTCGGACTTGTCGGCGCCGCTGCAGCCCATCGGCGAGGTGAAGTGGCGCAGCCACGTGCGGGTGCACGGTCGCATCCGGTCGATCCGGGTCCAGCCGTGGGCCGACGTCGCCTCGCTCGAGGCGACCGTCGTCGACCCGTCGGGCGGCCTCGTGCTCATCTTCCTCGGGCGCCGGGCCGTTCCGGGCGTGGAGCTCGGCCGTCACGTGATCGCCGAGGGAATGGTCGGCGAACACCGGGGGTACCTCGCGATACTGAACCCGGTGCTCGAGCTCCTCGACCACTGACCGTCACGGTCGGTGACCGCGGAACCCGCGCCCACAGATTGACTCGCCGCGGAGCGCGCCCGTACCGTGGCACGCCACGTTTCTGCCCCTCGCCCTGCCTCCGCCCGTTGCGATAGGCGTGCGCGGCGCGGCGGGCGGGCAAGCACATCCGGTCTGACGACACGGGCGGACCGACGACCGACAAGGAGTCACGGAGTCGATGGGGACCGTAATCCTCGCGGCCGGGGAAGCTGGCTATCAGTCGTTCCACCTGAGCAGCACCGAATGGATGTGGCTGATCTTCTCGATCGGTGCAGCGGTGCTCGCGATCCTCACCGGTCTGTTCCTCATGCGCGGCGTGCTCGACGCCGACCCGGGCACGCCGACGATGGTCGAGATCGCCAAGGCGATCCAGGAGGGCGCGATGGCGTACCTCCGCCGTCAGTTCAGGACGATCCTCATCATCCTCGTACCGGTGGCGGCGGCCGTGTTCTTCACGTCGACCGCGGTCACGAAGCCCAACGGCGGTGATGCGCTCTCGTTCGCGCAGTCCGGGGCGTACCGCACGATCGCGTTCATCGCCGGCGGCTTCCTCTCCGGCCTCACCGGCTTCATCGGGATGAGCCTGGCGGTGCGGGGCAACGTGCGCACCGCGGCCGCGGCGAAGAGCGGTTCGCTCCCGGCCGCGCTGCGGGTCGCCTTCCGCACCGGCGGGATCGCCGGCATGTTCACCGTCGGCCTCGGCCTGCTCGGTGCGACGACGATCATCATGATCTTCCAGAACACCGCCACCGCGATCCTCATCGGGTTCGGCTTCGGCGGCTCGCTGCTCGCCCTGTTCATGCGGGTGGGCGGCGGCATCTTCACCAAGGCCGCCGACGTGGGTGCCGACCTGGTCGGCAAGGTCGAGCAGGGCATCCCCGAAGACGACCCCCGCAACCCGGCCACCATCGCCGACAACGTCGGCGACAACGTCGGTGACTGCGCCGGCATGGCGGCCGACCTCTTCGAGAGCTACGAAGTGACGCTCGTCGCGTCGATCATCCTCGGCGTCGCCGCGTTCCGGTCGATCGGCGCCAATCCGGTGCTCGGTCTGATCTTCCCGCTGATCGCACGGGCCATCGGCGTGCTCGCATCGATCGTGGGCGTCTTCGCGGTCCGGGCCACCGACAAGGATCGGTCGGCCATGGCACCGATCAACCGCGGCTTCGTCACCGCAGGCGTGTTGACGGTGATCGGCACGCTGGTGGTCGCACTCACCTACGTCGGAAACGACCATGGCAACGAGGGCTGGAAGTGCTTCGGCGCCGTCGTGGTCGGCCTCGTGCTGGCGCAGGTGGTGAGCCACCTCACCGAGTACTTCACGTCGACCGAGCGTGAGCCCGTACGTGAGATCGCGGAGTCGGCGCGCACCGGGCCGGCCACCACCGTGCTGTCCGGTATCAGCTCGGGCCTCGAGTCGAGCGTGTGGGCGATCGTTGCCATCGCGATCACGATCGGTGTCGCGATCGGTCTCGGTGGCGGCAACATTCAGTTCTCGCTGTACCTGGTAGCCCTCACCGGCATGGGCATGCTCGCGACCACGGGCGTCGTCGTGTCGGAAGACAGCTTCGGCCCCGTTGCCGACAACGCGGCGGGCATCGCCGAGATGTCGGGCGAGTTCGAAGGCGAGCCCGAGCGGATCATGGTCGGCCTCGACGCGGTGGGCAACACCACGAAGGCGGTCACGAAGGGCTTCGCGATCGGCTCCGCGGTGATCGCCGCGGTTGCGCTGTTCGCGTCGTTCATCGAGACGATCGGAAGCGAGCTCAAGCTCAAGGACGCAGCCGGCAACGTCCTCAGCGGGAGCGCGCTGTTCCACAACGTCGCCACCCAGATCAACGTGGCCGAACCGAAGACCTTCATCGGTCTGCTCATCGGCGGCTCGATCGCGTTCATGTTCAGCGCGCTCGCGATCCGCGCCGTGGGTCGCACTGCGGGCACCGTCGTGCAGGAGGTGCGTCGCCAGTTCGCCGACGGGCAGATCATGGCGGGCACCAAGCGTCCGGACTACGGGCCGGTCATCGACATCTGCACCGTCGCATCGTTGCGTGAGCTCACGACCCCGGCGCTGCTCGCGGTGCTCACGCCGGTCATCATCGGTTTCGGCGTGAGCTACCTCGCGCTGGGCGCATTCCTCGCCGCAGTGATCCTGACGGGTCAGTTGATGGCGAACTTCCTCAACAACGCCGGCGGTGCATGGGACAACGCGAAGAAGTACATCGAGGACGGGCATCTCGGGGGCAAGGGCTCCGAGGCGCACAAGGCTGCGGTCATCGGCGACACGGTCGGCGACCCGTTCAAGGACACCGCCGGCCCGGCACTGAACCCGCTCATCAAGGTGATGAACCTGGTGTCGCTGCTCATCCTTCCCGCGGTGATCAGCCTGCGCGACAACGACGCAGCCCGATACTCGATCGCGGCGGTCAGCCTCGTCATCCTGCTCGGCGCCATCGCGTTCTCGAAGCGCAAGACGGGCGGCTTCGGCGAAGAGTCGGAATTCGTCGAGCAGGCGCAGGTGGAGGCGCAGACACAGGCGCACGCAACGCCCTGACCCGTTCATCCGTTGGGACGGTCGCGCCCGCACGTTGCGGTGGCGACCGTCCCAACTGATCGTGACCGTCAGCGCTCGGTCGGTACGAAGCGGTAGCCCATCCCGGGCTCGGTGATGAAGTAGTGCGGACGCGACGGGTCGGGTTCGAGTTTGCGCCGGATCTGGCTGATGTAGAAGCGCAGGTAGTGGGTCTCCTTGTGGTACTCGGGCCCCCACACCTGTTGCAGTAGCTGCTGTTGGGTCACGAGCTTGCCCCGGTTGCGCACGAGCATCTCCACGACCGCCCACTCGGTCGGCGTGAGGCGGATCTCCGTACCGTCGCGACGCACCTGCTTCGCCGCGAGGTCGATCGAGAAGTCCGGCGTGGCGACGACCGCCGCTTCCTCGACGGGCGTCGCCCGTCGGAGTGCGGCGCGCAACCGGGCCAGCAGCTCGTCCATGCCGAACGGCTTCGTCACGTAGTCGTCGGCGCCGGCGTCGAGCGCTTCGACCTTCATCGCCTCGGCATCGCGGGCCGACAGCACGATGATCGGCACGCTGCTCCAGCCTCGTAGCGCGCGGGCCACGTCGACGCCGTCGATGTCGGGGAGGCCCAGATCGAGGATCACGACGTCCGGATGGTGCCGGGCCGCGAGTTCGAGGCCCTTGGCGCCGCTTTCGGCGAGGTCGACGTCGTAGCCGCGCGCGCGCAGACTGATGCCGAGAGCGCGCCGCATCGGCCCCTCGTCCTCCACGACGAGCACCTTGTTCATGGCTCCCTGCGCTCCCGCTCGAGGGGGCTGCGCCGAGCGGAGCTCCGCTCCGTCCGCACGGTGCAGCTCATGGCGCGACGGCGAAGGTGAAGACCATGGTGGTGCCGCCGCCCGGTGTGTCGTCGATCTCCAGGGTGCCACCCATCGCTTCGACGAAGCCGCGCGCCACCGCGAGCCCGAGGCCGACACCGGCGCCGCTCGACCGGTCGCCGAGCCGTTGGAACGGCTGGAACACACGCTCCCGTTGGTCGCGCGGGATGCCTGCACCGCGGTCGACGACCCGCACGTGCACCTCGCCGCCCGCCGCTCCGGCCTGCACGCGGACCGGCTGGTCGTCCGGCGACCATGCGAGCGCATTGTCGATCACGTTCGCGACCGCGCGCTCGAGCAACGCGGGGTCGGCGTGGACGCGTGGCAGGTCGTCCGGCACATCGACCACGACGTCGCGGCCGCGGTCGCCGAGGCCGGCGACCGCCCGGCTGACGACCTCGTCGACGCCGATGTCGGTGGTAGCGGGCTGAAGCACGCCCGCTTGCAGGCGGCTCATGCCGAGCAGGTTCGTCACGAGCTCGTTGAGACGATCCGCCTCCTCGTCGATGGTCTTCTGGAGCTGATGCACCGCGTCGGCGCTGAGCTCGACGTCGTCGGCGAGCAGCGTCGTGGACGCGGCCTTGATCGACGCGAGCGGGGTGCGCAGGTCGTGCGACACCGCTCGCAGGAGCGCGGTGCGCAAGGCATCGGCCTGCGCGAGCGCAGTCGCCGCGCTCGCCTCGGCCCGCAGCTCGCGACTTTCGAGCGCCACCGCGAGCTGTGCGGTGAACCCGTGCAGCACGCGGCGTTCGTCGGCCGTGAGATCCGGACCGATGATCGCGAGCATGTCGTCGGCGTCGAGCTCGACGGTGTCGGTCGCTTGCTCGGGTGAGTGGGCGATCGGTTCGCCGGTGCTCTCCACGACGCGCCACGCTCGCTCGCCGGAACGGCGCAGAATCGTGAGCGACTGCAGGTTGTCGAACGACGCGAGCAGTTGGCCCATGATGCTCGGTAGTGGATCGTCCTCCGTGAGCAGTGCGCCTGCGAGCTGTACGAGCGTGGCCGCCTCGCCGCGCGCGCGTGCGGCCTCGAGCGATCTGCGGCCGGACTGGGTGACGAGCGTGCTGACGATCGCGGCGACGCCGATGAACACGATCAGCGCAATCACATTGACGGTGTCGTCGATGGTGAAGGTGTGCAACGGCGGCGTGAAGTACCAGTTCGCGAGCAATGTCGCGGCGATGGCCGCGGCCATCGCGGGAATGAACCCGCCAACGGTCGCGACGACGACCACGAAAAGCAGGTAGATCATGAGCGCGCCCGGCAGGGAGATGGTCGACCGCACCTGCGTGAGGATCAGCGTCAGCAGCGGCAACCCGACGAGCGCCATCAGCCAGCCAGTGAGTTGACGGCTTCGCGACAGTCCGATGGGGAGCCGGGGCGCACTCGGGCGTTGGCGTTCCTCGCCCTCGGCCTTCGTCGAGATCACGTGTATGTCGATGTCGCCCGCGCCGCGTATCACCTTGTTGATGACCGAGCCGTGGAGGAGTTCGTTCAACCATGAGCGCCCGCTCGCCCCGAGCACGAGTTGGGTCGCGTGCTCGGCGCGCGCGAAGTCGATCAGGCCCTTCGCCGGCTCCGACGCCGCAACCTCGTGGTAGCTGCCGCCGAGCTCCTCGAGCAGCTCACGGTGGCGGTCGAGCAATCCGGGCGGCGGCCCGGCGAGCCCTTCGCCCCCGCGCACGTGCACGCCCAGCAGGTCACCGCGGGTCCGGGTGGCCATGCGCGCCGCCCGCCGGATCAGGTGCTCGCCACCGGGCGCGCCGGTGACCGCGACGACGACGCGCTCTCTCGTCTCCCACGCCGCCGTGATGCCGTGGTCGACCATGTACTGCTGGAGCGTCTCGTCGACGCGGTCCGCGACCCAGAGCAGCGCGAGCTCTCGGAGCGCAGCGAGGTTTCCGGGGCGGAAGTAGTTCGCCAGCGCGGCATCGACGCGTTCGGACGGATAGATGTTCCCGTGGGCCATGCGCCGGCGCAGGGCCTCAGGCGTCATGTCGACCAGCTCGACCTGCTCGGCCCGCCTCACCATTTCGTCGGGGACCGTCTCGCGCTGGACGACACCCGTGATCCGTTCGACGACGTCGTTCACCGATTCGAGGTGTTGGATGTTGACCGTCGAGATCACGTCGATGCCCGCGTCGAGCAGCTCCTCGACGTCCTGCCACCGCTTGGGGTTCTTCGACCCGGGCACGTTCGTGTGGGCGAGCTCGTCGACCAACACGACGTGGGGCTTTCGCGCGAGCACGCCGTCGACGTCCATCTCCTCGAAGTCCGCGCCGCGGTACTCGATGTGCCTGCGGGGCACGACCTCGAGCTCGGCGATCTGCGCGGCGGTGAGGCGGCGGCCGTGGGTCTCGACGAACCCCACCACCACGTCGGTGCCCCGGCTGGCGCGCCGCCGGCCCTCGTTCAACATCGCGAACGTCTTGCCGACGCCGGGGGCGGCCCCGAGATAGACGCGCAGCTTGCCGCGGGCCACGCCGACTCCGTCAGCTCAAACGATCGAGTGCGAGGTTGAGGTTCAAGACGTTCACCGTCTTCTCGCCCAGAACACCCCATGGTCGCGCATTCGTGTGACTCTTGATGAGATTCATCATGTTGGAGATGGGGACGCGCCGCACGCCGGCGATTCTCGCCGCTTGAAGCTGGGCGTTGGCCACCGAGATGTCCGGGTCGAGGCCTGATCCTGAGGCTGTGACCGCGTCCACGGGCACCTTGGCGTCGGCTGCGAGGCCGTTGAAGTTGCGGTAGTCGGTCGTGCGCTGAGCCACCGCATCGAGGAGCTTCTTGTTCGACGGGCCCAGGTTGGACCCGCCACTTGCGAGCGCGTCGTAGCCGTTGCCGGCGGCCGAAGGACGGGGCTGGAAGTACTGCGGCAGCGGGTTGCCCTTGGCGTCGGTGAAGTTTTGCCCGATCAGCGCCGAGCCAACCACGCGACCGTTCTGCTTCACGAGGGTTCCGTTGGCGCGGTCGCGGAACGCCAGCTGCGCGAAGCCCGTCATGGCCAACGGGTAGACGAGGCCGACGAGCACGGTCATGACGATGGTCACGTACAGGCCGGTGACGAGTTGGCGGCGCAACATCAGCGCACCCCCAGTGCAGTGATGATGAGGTCGATGATCTTGATGCCGATGAACGGCGCGATGAGGCCGCCGACGCCGTAGATCAACAGGTTTCGGCGAAGCACCGCGGCCGCGGTCATTGCACGGAACTTCACGCCGCGCAACGCGAGCGGGATCAGCATGACGATGATCAGCGCGTTGAAGATCACCGCGGACAGGATCGCCGTGTGAGGGTCGTGCAACCGCATGATGTTGAGCGTCTTCAGACGCGGGAAGACGCCGATGAACATCGCCGGGATGATCGCGAAGTATTTCGCCACGTCGTTCGCGATCGAGAACGTCGTCAGCGAGCCACGCGTGATGAGCAGCTGCTTGCCGATTTCCACGATCTCGATGAGCTTGGTGGGGTTCGAGTCGAGGTCGACCATGTTGCCGGCCTCTTTGGCGGCCTGGGTGCCGGTGTTCATGGCCACGCCGACGTCGGCCTGGGCCAGCGCGGGTGCGTCGTTGGTGCCGTCGCCCGTCATCGCGACCATCGAGCCGCCACCCTGCTGCCGCTTGATGAGCGCCATCTTGTCCTCGGGAGTGGCCTCGGCGAGGAAGTCGTCGACGCCCGCTTCTTCGGCGATCGCAGCGGCGGTGCGCGGGTTGTCGCCCGTGATCATCACCGTGCGGATCCCCATGGTGCGCAGCTCGTCGAAGCGGTCGCGCATCCCGGTCTTCACGATGTCCTTGAGGTAGATGACCCCGAGGATGCGGTTGCCTTCGGCGACGGCCAGCGGTGTGCCGCCCCGGGTCGCGATGCCATCGACGATCGTCTCCAGCGCGTCGGGGATCGCGCCGCCCTGAGCGTCCACCCACTTGCGCACCGAATCGGCCGCGCCCTTGCGAATGGAGCGGCCGTCGAAGTCGACGCCGCTCATCCGCGTCTGCGCCGTGAAGGGCACGAGCTCGGCGTTCGGGATGTCGCGCGGCGCCATGCTGTAGCGCTCCTTCGCGAACTCGACGATGGAGCGACCCTCGGGCGTCTCGTCGGCCAGGCTGGACAGGAGCGCGGCCTCGGCGAGGTCGCGCTCCTCCACGCCCGGCATGACGAGGAATTCACTCGCCTGGCGGTTGCCGTACGTGATCGTGCCCGTCTTGTCGAGCAGCAGCGTCGAAACGTCGCCCGCGGCCTCGACGGCACGGCCCGACATCGCGAGCACATTTCGTTGCACGAGTCGGTCCATTCCTGCGATGCCGATGGCGGACAGCAGCGCACCGATGGTCGTGGGGATGAGACAGACCAAGAGCGCGACAAGAACAGTCAGGGACTGGGGCGCCTTCGAGTAAATGGCGAACGGCTGCAGCGTTGCGGTCGCGAGGAGGAAGATCAGGGTCAGCCCCGCGAGCAGGATATTGAGCGCGATTTCGTTCGGGGTCTTCTGACGCTCGGCGCCCTCGACGAGTGCGATCATGCGGTCGAGGAACGTCTCACCCGGCTTCGAACTGATCTTCACGCAGATCTCGTCCGATAGCACGCGGGTACCACCGGTGACGGCGGATCGGTCGCCGCCCGACTCGCGGATCACTGGTGCCGACTCGCCTGTGATGGCCGACTCGTCCACGGAAGCGATCCCCTCGACGACGTCACCGTCGCCGGGGATGACGTCGCCGGCCGTCACGACGCAGAGGTCGCCGACGTTCAGCGCGGTCGATGCTTTCTCCACCACCGATCCGTCGGGCTGGCGCACACGTGCGACCGTCTCCGAGCGCGTCTTTCGCAGTGTCTCGGCCTGGGCCTTGCCCCGGCCTTCGGCCACCGCCTCCGCGAAGTTCGCGAACAACACGGTGAACCACAACCAGGCGCTCACGAGGCCGGTGAACACGCTGTCCGATGTCTTCGCGGAGGGCAGCTTCTGAAAGAACAGGATCGTCGTGAGCACGCT
>JAMXLJ010000132.1 GCA_024281095.1 Acidimicrobiia bacterium
ACCGTGGCTCCGCCGCGGGTGGCGCCGCATCAGGACGACTCGACCGCACCCGTCTGGGCCAACCAGACGGCCGGCGCAGCCTTCGAGGCATCGGCGTGAGCACCCGGGAACCTTCGGAACGTGAATCGCCCGCCCCGGGAGCCGATGTTCCGTCGGTCGTGCGCCGTGCAGGCGCGCTCGGTCCACTCGCCCGTCTGGAGCTCGACGTCACCCATCGCCTCGACGGCCTCATCCACGGCGACTTTCTCGGTGTTCTCGCCGGGCCGGGATCGGAGCCCACCGATGCGCGCCGATACGAGCCCGGCGACGACGCCCGCCGCATCGACTGGAACCTGAGCGCGCGATCGGCCGAGATCCACACGCGCGTCACGGAGCCGGACCGCGAGCTGGAGCTGTGGATCGTCGCCGACCGGTCGGCAAGTCTCGACTTCGGCACCGCCCGGTGTGAGAAACGCGATCTGGTGCTCGCGGCCGCAGCCGCGTTCGGGCTCCGCACCATCGGTCACGGCAACCGCGTCGGCATGGTCATCGCGGGCGGCCGGCAGCTGCGACGCTTTCCGCCCCGCGCGGACCGCTCGAGCTTGCTCGCGGCACTCACCGCGCTCGAGGCCGCCGAACGCAGCGCCGGTGCACCCGATCGTGACGCCGACCTCGACAGTGCGCTCCGGTGGTTGCGACGCGTCCCACGACGGCGCGGGGTGGTCGTCGTGGTGTCCGACTTCCTCGATTCCGCGGCGTGGCCGGCGTCGATCCGGCAACTGACGCGGCGCCATGACGTCGTCGCGGTGCAGGTGGTCGACCCGCGTGAGCTCGAGCTGCCGTCGGTCGGCCTGCTGTCGCTCGTCGACACCGAGAGCGGGTCCGTGATGCACGTGCACACGGGTTCGCCGAAGCTGAGGGAGCGCTACCGCGCCGCGGCGCTCGACCGTCACGACGGCATCCGTCGTTCACTGCGCGCCGCCGGCGCATCGCACGTGGTCCTGTCGACCGACCGTGACTGGGTCGTCGATCTCGCGCGCTTCCTCTCGGACCGGCGCCGCGGCCGCACCCTGCGGCCGGCCATGTTGCGAAGGGTGCCAGGCGCGGGACCGGTGCTGGGCGCGGGGCCGGTGCCGGCCCTCACGCCGACCACCGTGGCAACGCCATGACGTTCCTCTCGCCGTGGCGCCTGTTGCTCCTCGTCGCACCGCTCGGCCTCGCGGCCGCGTACGTCGTCGCGCAACGCATGCGACCGCGTTACACCGTGCGGTTCACGAGCCTCGACTTGCTCCGATCCGTCGCCCCGCGACACAGCGGGTGGCAACGTCATGTCGCGTCGGGCGCGGTGCTCGGCGCGCTCGTGCTGCTCGTCCTCGCGTTCGCGCGTCCCGCGCACGCGGTACCGGTGCCGCGTGAGCGCGCCACGGTCGTGCTCGCGCTCGACACCTCGGGCTCGATGGCCGCTACCGACGTTGCGCCATCGCGGCTCGCGGCCGCGCAACAGGCCGCCCACCGCTTCGTCGCGGGCCTCCGGCCCGGCATCAAGCTCGGGCTCGTCGCGTTCGACACGACGGCCCGCGTGCTGGCCACACCGACGACGGATCGCGCGACCGTGAACGCCGCCATCGATCAGCTCACGCCGGGCCAGGGCACCGCAACCGGCGACGCGATGACTCTGGCGCTCGACAGCATCACCGCGCAGCCGGGAAGCACGAGCACGAAGGTCGTGCCGGCCGCGATCGTGCTGATGAGCGACGGCACACCGACGATCGGCCACGGCGACCAGAGCCCGGCGCAGGCGGTCGCGTCGGCGTCGGCAGCGGCGAAGCAGGCGCACGTGCCGGTCGACACGATCGCGTTCGGAACCGCGGACGGAACGGTGCAGGTCCAGGGCCAGAGCATCGCGGTGCCCTTCGACCCCGCCGCCATGGCGCAGATCGCGCAGGACACGGGCGGCAAGACGTTCACCGCGCAGAGCGCGTCCGAGCTCCAGGGTGTGTACGGCCAGATCGGCAGGCTCGTCGGTTTCGACAAGGTGACCCGTGAGATCACCGCCGGTTTCACCGGCGTCGGCATCGTCGTGCTGGTGCTCGCCGCGGGCGCCGGTCTGTGGTGGACCCAACGAATCGCATGAAACCTCGACGTGAAAGAGGCACACGGACATGACCGAGACGAGCGAGCCCGACGCGCAGCCCACGCGTCCGTATCCGGCGTCTCCCGCCGCCGTCACCACTCAGCCTCCCCGCGACGCGAGCCACTGGTGGGCCCACGAAGACGACCCGCACGTGTGGGCGCCGCCGGGCCCGGCGCGACTTGCAGGCGGCGACAACCCGCCCCCGCAGGCCGGTCGACCGCCCACGCCGGGCGTGACACCGCCGCCGAGCCGATCGAGCACGTGGACGATCATCGGAGCGTGCGTGCTCGCGTTCATCGTCGCGTTCGCCGGTGTCGGGCTCATCCGGGCCGTGAACAATCATCGGGGCAACCGTCCGACCGTCAGCGCGCAGTTGGCGCCGCCGACGACCACGCTGCCGGGTGTCACTCCCTCCACCGAGGCGCCGTCGTTCGGAAACGGTGACTCGGGCGGCTCCGGCTCCACAACGCCGAACACGTCGACCGCGGGTGTGGTGAACATCAACACGAACGGCGGCTTTCTCGGCGGTTCCGGCGCGGGCACGGGGATGGTGCTCACGGCGTCCGGCGAGGTGCTGACCAACAACCACGTCGTCAGCGGCGCGTCCAGCATCTCGGTCGAGGTGCCCACCACCGGCGCGATGTACAGCGCCGCGGTTGTGGGCACCGACGCGACCGACGACGTCGCGGTCATCCAACTCCAAGGAGCGTCGGGTCTGGCCACGGTCGCGACGGGCGACTCCACGACGGTCAAGGTCGGTGACGCGGTGACCGCGATGGGCAACGCCCTCGGCCGCGGCGGCGCGCCGCAGGTCGTGAGCGGGTCCGTGACCGCGCTGAACCAGGGGATCAGCGTCGGTGACCCGGCGACGGGCGTCCAGGAGCAGCTCAGCGGGCTCATCCAGACCGACGCGCAACTGCAGCCCGGAGACTCCGGCGGCCCGCTCGTCGACGCGAGCAGCCGCGTGATCGGCATGGACACCGCGGCGGCGGTCGGCGGTCGCCGCCAGGTCTCGTCGGAGGGGTACGCGATCCCGATCAACACGGCCCTCGACATCGCCACGAAGATCGAGTCGGGCCAGGGTGGCGGCAACATCCAGATCGGGCCGCCCGCGTTCCTGGGTGTGGTGATCTCGTCGGGGTCGTCGAACGGGTTCAGCGGTGGGAGCACGAGCGCAGCCGTCGTGCAGGCGGTGCAGCCCGGTACGCCGGCCGCTCGTGCCGGCCTCGCGGCCGGTGACCAGATCGTCGGCCTCGACGGCCGGACGGTCGACGCACCGACTGCCCTCAAGTCGATCCTCAAGACGCACAAGCCGGGTGACCGCGTGTCGATCCGCTGGCTCGACTCGTCTGGCGGACAGCACACCGCGACGGTGCAACTCGCTTCGGGGCCGCCCGCGTAGCGCGCGGCACTCCGACGGACCA
>JAMXLJ010000133.1 GCA_024281095.1 Acidimicrobiia bacterium
ATCGCGGTGACATCGGGACTGCCGGCGTCGGTGTTGTCGCCGTTCGGCTGCGACTGCGCGCCGAGCGCGAGCGTGAGCACGACGAGCGACAACATCTTCCGGCAGGTACGTGCGGCCGGCGGCACGGAGCGCAGCTGGCAGGAGGGCATGAACGGGAACTGCTCGGTGTCGGGCACCAAGTACGCGCCGAAACACAACCCGGCGATGTACTTCTGGGGTGCGAACGACCGTACCGCGTGCGCGGCGAATGACGTGCCGATGGGGTCGGCCACCGCGGGCCCGTTCGTCGACGCGCTTCGCAACGACACGTTGCCGACGTTCAGCTTCGTGACCCCGAACCTGTGCAACGACACGCACGACTGCGGCGTGGCGACGGGCGACGCCTTCCTCTCGCAGCTCGTCCCGCAGATCGTCAACAGCCCGTCGTACAACCGGGGTGAGACTGCGCTCTTCATCACGTGGGACGAGGACACGCCGATCCCGAACATCGTCGTGGCGCCCTCGGTGCATGCGGGTACGACGGTGACCACCGCGGTGAGCCACTACTCACTGCTGCGGGCGACCGAGGAGATGCTCGGCCTCCCGCTGCTGGGCGAGGCGGCGAACGCGCCGAGCCTGCGCGGTCTGTTCAACGTCTGACCCGGATGGTCGTGGGCCCGCGGCTCACCGTGGGCCCACGACCGACGGCGTCGTGGTCCCGTTCCGTTCTTGCCGATAGTGTCCGGTCCATGGCAACGGCCTTGGCAGGGCTCGCGGGCCGCGTCGGAGCTCGGCGGGGGTCCCAGCGTCATACGGGAGCTCCACGTCGGCACGTCGACCACCGTGTCGACCACTCGACTTCGACGTGAACGACGTCCGTCCAGCTTCTGCCCGGCACGAAGACCCCATCCACAACGGGAGGACCGTCATGGCGTTCGGCATCGTTCATCATTTCCCCGGAGGCACGAAGGAGAACTACGAAGCGTCACTCGCGGCGGTTCACCCGAGCGACGGATCATTGCCCGACGGTCAGATCTTCCACGCGGCGGGTGCATCGCCCGGCGGCTGGACGATCGTGGCCGTGCACGAGACACGAGCGAGCTGGGAGAAGTTTCGCGACGGCACCCTCATGCCGCGACTGCAGGCGGGGGTGGAAGGTGGATTCCCGACACCTCCGGAGGAGACGGAGATCGACGTGTACAACCTCAAGCCGTAGATCGCGAAGGCGTGCGGGCGGGGGTTGCGCGAGCCCCGCCCGCTTGCTTCTCGACGTGCGTTCCCGCCGGCGGTGAGTGCCGACGGCTAGCTGCGACGCTTCTTGGTCGGTGTGCGCGGCGGGTACAGAGCGGGGACGAGTTGCATCAGCTTCGGGAACGTCGGCGTGAACCGTCCTTCGCCCCACGGCAGGTCGGGTTCGTTCGCCATCGCCTGCGTGAGCACGCCGGCGATGAACGTGGAGATGAGATACACCGCTTCGTCGGAGTCGGCGCCCGGACCGAGCTCGCCCGCGGCCACTGCGTCCGCGAGTGCGGCCCGTTGGAGCCGCACCATCTCGATACTCGGCGCGAACGACGCGTCCGACGGCTCGAAGCTCGGTACCGGCCGCCAGAACATGAGCTGTCCCAGCGCGCGGTGGGCGAGGAGCCAGCGTCCGCTCGCCTCGAGCCCCTTCGTCAACGCATCGAGTCCCGGCGTCGCGTTCGCCATGGCTTCACGCATCGACGCGAGATGCTCGACCTGGCCGCGCAGAAAGAGCGCGTCGTAGATCGCCATCAGCGACGGGAAGTACTTGTAGATCGACGGCGGCTGTACGCCGAGGCGACGCGCGACCTCGGCGAGGCTGAGGCCGTTCACCCCTTCCTCGGTCATCACCGCCTGGGCGATGTCGAGGATCTCCTCGATGGTCTCCTGCCGGCGCCTGGCGCGCCGGTCGGACGTCGGAGCCGGTGCGCTGGGCTCGGTCCTCATGGCTTGAAGCATAGCAAATGTTTTGGTTGACACCTTTAGCTAATGGTATTAGCTTCTGATCCGCTCCGACCGCGACGAACGAGGGGTGCTGTGATGCGAACGAAGAACCAGCGCTGGTGGTTGACCGAGGACAGCGTGAGCCTCGTCGTCGATGCGCCGGCGGAGCGCGTCTACGACATGGTCGCCGACATGACGCGCATGGGGGAGTGGAGCCCGGAATGCGCCTGCGTCGAGTGGATGGACGGTGCAACCGGACCGGCCGTCGGCGCGCGGTTCGTCGGCCACAACCGCACCGGCCCGAGGGGTCTGATCCGTTGGTCGCGGCGGGGCCGGGTCCTCAGCGCGGAGCGGGGACGCGAGTTCGCGTTCGCAACCGAGGAGGGCGGGCGCGAAGGCGTCGTGTGGCGCTACCGGTTCGAGCCGGTCGACGGCGGCACTCGTGTCACCGAGTCGTACGCGGTGGGCCGCATCCCGGCATGGGCGCGCATCGTCGACGTCCCGACGAACCGGCACAAGGAGCTCCTCGCCGGTATGCGCCGCACGCTCGAGCAGTTGAAGGCCGCAGCGGAGGCGCAGGCGGCAGGCGTTCCCGTCGCCGGAAGGCATTGACTGACGCGTTGATGGCGTTCTTCTGGCGTCACCTTGATCGCGCTACGCGCGTGAAGTGACGCCAGAAAGCGTGTCAACCTCATCTCCGCCGCCGGCCACCGTGGCGATGGCGCCCTGTCAGTACTCCTGCAGCGTCGGCCGGATCAGTATTTCGTTGATCGAGACCCGCGGCGGCTGGCTGATCGCGTAGACGACGGCCCCGGCGATGTCGTCAGGATGCAGCGCGTCGGTCGTGTCGTACATCGCGCGTGTGGTCTCGCGAATGCTGTCGTCGCTGATGTGTTCGGCGAGCTCGGTACGCACGGCGCCCGGTTCGACGAGTGTCACGCGGACGCGGTCCGCGATCAGCTCTTGACGGACAGCTTCCGACCAGCCGCCGATGGCCCATTTCGTGGCGCTGTAGACGCTCGACGTCGGGCGCGCTTTGCGGCCGGCCACGCTGCTGATGTTGACGATGTCGCCCCCGCCGTCGCGCAGCGCAGGGAGGAACGCATCCGTCGCGAGCAGGGCGCCGACGAGGTTGATCTCGATCATCCGTCGCCACTCGTCGACCTTGCTCGCCTCGAACCGCGACAGCAGCATCTGGCCCGCGTTGTTCACGAGCGCGTCGCAGCGCCCGAGCTCCTCGCTCACCTGCTTCGCCGCACGGGTCAGCGAATGCTCGTCGGTGACGTCGGCCGCCACCGCGATCACCCGGCCGCCGCCTTTGCCTTCGAGATCGGCCGTGATGTCTCGCAGGCGATCGGCGCGCCGGGCGAGCAGCGCCACGGACGCGCCCGCGGCTGACGCAGCGCGCGCGGTCGCCTCGCCGATACCGCTCGACGCGCCGGTGATGACGACCACCCGACCCTGGAGAGATTCTTCGGGCACGGCCAGATCCTCCCCGCGATCGCGACCGCTGAATCGCGGCGCGCTACGTGGCGGTCATCTCGATCCGGAACACGGGATGGTCTGGCGCGATCCGCGCGAGTTCCTCGTCGGTCGAATTGGCGTCGACGCCGTCGAAGAACACACCGACCTCCATCTTCCAGCGTCGCAGGTAGGCCCTCAGCACGTCCTGCTTGTCCGCGTCGGAGATCTCGTCGGCGCGGAACGGCTGGCTCCGTCGACCGAGGCGCAGCGTGCCCTCACCCGACACGCGGAGGTTGCGGACCCATTGCGTGATCCCTCGGGGCGCGACGAGATACGTGGTGCCGTCGTGGGTCAGGAGGTTGACCGGCGTCTCACGGATCTCCCCGCTCGTGCGGCCCCGTACCTGCAGGATGCGCGACCCCCACACGCTCACACCGAGCCGCGTCGCGAGCGCGACCGCACGGTTGAACACGTTGCGGGTGAACCACCCCGGCCTCTTGTAGTGCTCGTCTGCCATTGCCGAATCCTTCTCGATGCCGGGCAGGACGCGCGGACGGCCGCGGAGCGCCGATCCGTACACGCGAGGACGCCCGGCCCGCCCGGCACGGAGTCTATGCTCCTCGAAGCAGCTGAATCCTGCGGTCAGGAGCAGAGAATGCGGTGAGGAGCAGAGAATGCGCGTGGAGGCATCACCGTTCATCGTCGCCGGCCCGGCGCCGGCCGATGAGGTCGTCGGCCGCCACGACGTGCTCGCGGCAATCGCCGAACGCGCCGCTCGGGGCCGATTCGTCCTGCTGACCGCGCCTCGTCGGTACGGGAAGACGACGCTGATGCGGCGGCTCGCCCACGACGCCGAGGCCGGTCACGACCTCGCCGTCGTGATCGTGGATCTCCTCGGCGTGCAGACCCATGCCGACATCGCAGTGCGCATGGCGCAAGCGTGGGCCCGGCTGCCAACGGGCGCGCTCGCGAAGGCCGCCGCGCGCGTGTTGCCGTTCATCGCCGGGCTGCGCGTCGCGGGCGGGATCGTCAGTGTGGAGCTCCGGCCGAGCGTCTCGTCGGGCACGCAGACGCTCGAAGCTGTGCTCGACATCCCCCGCACCGTCGCGGCGCGGGTCGGCAGGCGAGTGCTGGTCGTTCTCGACGAGTTCCAGGCCATCGCCGGGATCGACCAGGCCGATGCAGTGCTCCGTTCGCAGATCCAGCACCAGACGGAACAGGTGTCGTATGTCTTTGCCGGGTCCGAGCGGTCGGTCACCGAGATGCTCTTCACCGACCACGCTCGACCGTTGTACGGACAGGCGGAACGCATCGAGCTCGGTCCGTTCGACGCCGATGCTCTCGCGAGTTACCTCGAGGCGCGCTTCGCCGAGACGGACCGCGACATCACCCCCGGAGCGCTCGCTCGGTACCTGCAGATCACGGGTGGACACCCGCAGCGCTCGATGCTCGTCGCCGACGCCATGTGGAACGTCGTCGACGATGGGGGCACGATCGACCTCCCCGAGCTCGCCACCGCGCTGGACGATGCGCTCGCGCGCTGCGCCGACGAGCTCACCGCGATCCGCGATCTGCTCACGGATGCGCAGGCGCGAGTGGTCCGTCTGGTCGCGTGGGATGAGCCGCTGACCGGTGCCGCGGCGCAGCGCCTGTCGCTGTCCCAGGGGAGTGCGCGATCGGCGGCGGCTGCGCTCGTGGACCGCGGCCTGTTGCGCCGCGAGTCGCGCAACCGTCACTCGATCGTCGATCCGCTGTTCGCCGAGTGGCTCCGCCGCCTCGGGTCCCGGCCGTAACACGACGCGTAGCTTTCGCGCCTCACTCGGGTCCATTGCGCGAGCCGAGACTCGTCAAAACGAGTCCTTGGCAGTGGGAAGCCGTCTCGGCGTCGCGGACACGACGCTCCGGAACGCGCAGCGCTGGAGATCTACGGGGGACGTCTTGGGGGCCGTACGACAGCTGGGCGCGGTCGAGCTTCCGTAGCGTGTCCAGCACGGCCCGCCAGCGCTCGTGTTGTGATGCGAGACGGGCCACTGCTGGGCGACTCACGATATCGGGCATCCTGTGCATCGATGGCGGGATCGTTCGAATCACTTCCGCCCCCCGACGAGCCCACGTTGGCGGCATGGGCGGCCGCGTTGAGCGAGGCGGGCCATTGGGCGTACCTGTTCGACGCTTCGTGGCGATACGCCCATGCCACTGATGACCTGCGGTTGGGTATCCGAGACACCTTCACGACGACGAACGTGCCGCTCGGCTCGCACTTCTTCAGTGCCGAAGCGACGCGGTTTCGCGCGATGGCGGCGGGCGGCTCGATGGCGACGCTCGAGTCGCGTCGTGCGGTGTTCTCGCGGTTGGCGCGTTATGTGCTTGGTACCACACCCGGCGGCCACGATGGGCTACGGCGGGTCGTCGACCCTGACCTCGCGGACCTCGCCGACGAACTCGCAGCCGAAGACCATCCCGCCATTTGGACGTTGCCGACCGACTTCACATTCGCAGGTTCAGCGGTTCCGAGCTTTGCCACCTGGATCGCGCTCGCGGACTCCGATGGAACTCTCGTGGGTTATTGCTGCTTGCTGAAGCCCGCGGCCGGGATGGCACAACTCGCCGCTGCGGTCGCAATGGCAGACCCTTCGCACCTCGAACGCATGCGCGCTGTCCAATCTCCGGACCGACGTCCGGCCGCGATCCTGATGGCCGATCTTGAAGCATCTACACCGCTGGCGCGGCGCATGTCGACTGCCCAGTACTTCTCGTTTGTTCGTCGGTTCGTGCGGGCCGCGGACGCCCAAATCATCGATGAAGGCGGGATTGTGGGCCGTCACGCCGGCGACGGTGTGGTCGCGTTCTTCTTGGCCGAGGCGATCGGATCCGAGTCGGCGGCGGCGAGAGCGTGCATCGTTGCGGCGAGAGCCCTGCGCGGCGTGCTCGCCGCCGTCGCCGAGCGCAGCGAAATTGCCCAGCCGGAGCTGTCGTTACGCTTCGGTTTGCACTGGGGCGCGACCCTGTACATGGGCCGGATCAACACCAGGGGACGCAGCGAGGTTAACGCGCTCGGCGACGAAATGAATGAGACGGCTCGGATCGAAGCTTGCGCGTCGGGAGGCCGTGCACTTGCCTCGAAGTCGCTCATCGAACGGCTCGCCCGCGTCGACGCGGAGCCCCTGGGACTCGACGCCGGCCGCACGACCTACACACCGCTGGCAGAACGCGCGACGGCAACGGACAAAGCGAGACGCGACGCGCCCTCAATCGCAGTCTGCGAAGTGTGAGACTCCCGCGTCCAGACTGGTTCCCTCCAGCGTCACTGGCGTGAAGACTGATGAGTGGGCATGATGCGCGCTGTGGGCGATCCCGACCTGCGAGACGCCACCGCTCTGACTCGCGACGGAAGTAATGCGTCGCGCTTTGCTGCGGAGATAAGCACCGACTGGACGATCGTCAACGTGTTCGGCGGTGCCGCGATGTACGTCGTGCTGCGTGCGATGCGCGAACTGCTTGACGAGCCGGCCATGACGCCACTGACCGCAAACGCACTGTTTCTCACGCCGGTGCGACCTGGTCTTGTCACGGTCGATGTCGATCGGCTGCGCGTCGGCCGCAACACGGCACAGCTCGCCGGTTCGCTCCGGCCGATCGGACAAGCCGAACCGGCGATGCACGTCGACGCAGTATTCGGCACGACGCGGCAATCGGATCTCGTCTTCCAAAGTGTGCGAGCGCCGGTCGTCCCGCCACCACACGAGGTCGCGCCGCGCCGGCACAGTCCCGAGGTCCACTTCGACTTCGACGATCGGACCGAATGGCGGCCGGTCAGCGGGATCGGCGATCCGACCGGCGACCGCGTGCTCGCATGGGAGCGGCTGCGAGTCGGAGAACCGGAGTTGCTTGCGCTCACCTTGCACAGCGACATTCTCGGTGTTGCGGTGGAGCAGCGCGGCCCGTTCACCATCCTCTCGCTCGAGATCTCCATCCGGTTTCTCGCGACGCCGACCACGCCTTGGGTGCTTCAAGAAATCGAGGCATGGCACGTCAGTGACGGGTACGCGACCGGCCCCGCTCGCTTGTGGGATGAGCGCGGGCGGCTCTGCGCCATCGTTCACCAAACCGCGCAAGTCCGCCCGGCGCATGCGGGCTGACCGTCCAGTGCGCCTGTCTGTGTCAGATGCGAGCGCAGGGTCGTTGCCCTACCGTTGGACCGTGGCGGCGCTCGAGACGGCGACCATCCTGTTCAGTGACGTATGTGGGTCGACCGAGCTGCGCACGGCGTTCGGTGACGACCGCGCTGACGAGGTGCGGCGCCAGCACGACCTCGTGATCCGCGCGGTGCTCGCCGAACGTGACGGTGTCGAGGTGAAGCACACGGGCGACGGGCTGATGGCTGCGTTCGGTTCGGCCGCGAACGCCGTCGGTGCGGCAATCGAGATGCAGCGGGCGGTGGCGCGTCTTGCACTGGAGCTCGGTACGCCGCTTGCGATCCGCGTCGGGGTCAGCGCGGGCGACGTGGAGCGCGATGGGAGCGATCTCTTCGGCCTCCCGGTGGTTCAAGCATCGCGGCTTTGCTCGGACGCGATGCCGGCGCAGATTCTCGTTTCCGACATCGCTCGCGCGCTTGCAGGATCGCGCGGCAACATCGGATTCACAAACCTCGGCGCGCGCGAGCTGAAAGGGTTGGAAGCGCCGCTCGTCGTGCACGAGGTGCCCTGGGCCGAGAGCATGCCGTCGATCGCGTTCCCGAGTGCGTTCGTGATGACGCGACCGACGGCGCTCATCGGACGCGATTCTGACCTGGAGGCGCTGCGCGATGGCTGGTCGCGTGCCGTTGCCGGTGAGCGTCGGGTCATGCTCATGGCGGGGGAGCCCGGTGTCGGCAAGACGCGTCTCATCACGGAGTTCGCGCGTCGCGTCTACGACGAGGGCGGCATCGTGGTGCTCGGGCGTTGTGACGACGCGGTGCCGGCGCCGTTGCGACCCGTCATCGAGATCGTCCGACATGTGCTGGAGCACGCGCCGGAAGATGTGCTCGGGAATGTGCCGGAGGCGCCACGCCGGATTCTTGCGGGTCTGGCGCGTGGCGAGGTTGAGCACGGGGACGGCGATCCGCTCGCGCGCGTGCAAGCGGTCCACGAAGCCGTCGATGCGTTGCTCGTCGCGCTCGGCCGCGCCGCGCCAACGCTCGTCGTTCTCGACGATCTTCACTGGGCTGATCCCGCGACCGTGCTGTTGCTGCGCCACATTGCCGCTTCGTCGGCGCCGTCCCGCTCGATGGTGGTCGGCACGTACCGCGACACCGATCTTGATCGCTCGCATCCGTTCGCGGCCGCGCTCGCGGATCTCCGACGCATGCCGACGACCGAACGCCTGTCTCTGCGCGGCCTCGACGTCCCCGCGACGACGGCACTGGTGGCGGCGTGGTCGGGAGGTGTGGCACCGCAGGCGTTCGTGGTGGCGGTCTTCGCCGAAACCGACGGCAATCCGTTCTTCATCGAGGAAGTGTTACGTCACCTCGCCGAGTCGGGCGCGATTCGGCGGGGCGCCGACGGTGAATGGCGCGCTGAACGTCCGCTCGATGAGCTTGGCATTCCCGAAGGCATCCGGGAGACGGTCGGCCGTCGCCTTGCGCGTCTCGGCGAACGCGCCAACGATCTGCTCGCGGTCGCGGCGGTCGCTGGGCGCGAGTTCGATGTCGATGTCGTTATGCGCGCAAGCGGTATTGGGGAACCCGAGACGATTGAAGCGTTGCAGCGAGCGGTCCGGAGCGGACTAGTCCTCGAGACTGAGAGCTTCGGAATGTTCGCCTTCGCGCACGCGCTCGTCCGTGCCACGTTGCTCGACGAAATGGTCACGTTACGACGAGTGCGGCTGCATCAAGCGATCGCCGAGAGCATCGAGGCACTGCGCACCGATGCGATCGCTGAGCATGCCGACGCGCTCGCGTACCACTACGGCGAAGCGGCCGTCGCGGGTCAATGGAAGCAGGCCATCTACTACCACCAACTCGCGGCCGACCGCGCCGAAGCGCTCGGCGATCCGAACGGCCTGGAACGTCATTTGAAGGCCGCGCTCGAGATCCAGGACGCCTTCGGCTCCGCGCCCCCGTCGGAGCAGTACGAACTGTTGTATCGACTTGCGTGGGCGATGTCGAACAGTCTCGACCCGTCGACAGCGCGGATCTACGTCGACCGCGCCACCGCGATCGCTATGGAGCTCGGGGATCCGGTTCTTGTCGCACGGTCCATCACGCCGCTCGGGAACCTCTTTGAGTACGCAGGCGCGAATACGGAGCTCCTGGCGCGTACCGAACGTCTACGCACCATACTTCCGCGGGGTGACAGCGCGGCGCGCGCGATCGTCGATGGACTCGTGGCATCCGTACGCTCGGTGTCCATCAATACGCGCGAGGAATGGGATGCCAACCAGCGTGACGCGCAAGCCGCGTTCGAGATGGCGGAACGCACCGGTGATGACGCAGCGCGCGGATTTACGAGTGTCGCCGTCCACAACACACTGTGGGGCCGCTGGGAGCCGCATCGTTCGCTGGCGGCGGCACAGCGGGTCTTCGAGTTGGCGAACGACTCGACGACGTTCGTCCGGGCGGCGGGCTTCCATTGGGTCGCGAGCGGGCGGCTACGGCAGCTGTCGTCGCATCTCCAGCTCGCAGACCGCCACGGGTTCGAGCGCACACTCGAGTACGGCGAGAACGCCCCGTCGGCGCGGCTGCACAGATGGGTCGCCGGCTATCTGTCGCTCACACGCGGAACGCTGGCCCTCGCCGACGGTCGGATCGACGACGTACGCGCCGCAACCGAGCGCGCGATCGAATTGGCACCCACGGTCGAGAACGTCGTGCTGGGGTACCACGCCCAGCGCTGGGCCCGGCGTCTCGAGACCGACACGATCGACAGCGACATCCTCCAGAAGATCGCCACGACGGTTCCGTTTCCACACATCCAAGGTCTGTGCGCATTGGTCCGAGCGGAACGTGGCGACTACGACACCGCCGCCCGCATCCTCGAAGACTTCGCCGACCGTCCCGACGCCGGCGTCCCGTGGAACTCGGGACAGTCAGCGACGCTGCGAGTCCTGGCCGAGACATGCGCGCACGTACGGCACGCCGAGATGGCCGCGGCAATCGAGCCGATGGTGACGCTCTACAAGGGTCAGCTGTTCGCGGCATTCAATTGCGTCTTCACCGACGGAGCAGCCGAGCGAGCGCTCGGCCAGCTCGCATTCGCACGCGGCGACTACGACAACGCGGTAACGCTGCTCGAAGCGGCGATCGGTCTCGAAACGAAGTTCGGTGCGCCCGCACTCGAAGCGCGCTCTCGCTACTGGCTGGCCCGAAGCCTTATCGCACGCGGCGCTTCTTTGGATGCTCCACGAGCGCGCGACGAACTCGACCGCGCCCACGCGATCGCGGACGAGCGCGGACTGGTCGGCATACGCCGGCTCGTCGAAGCATGTGTGTAAGACGGGCAGCAGTGGAGGTGGCGGGAGTCGAACCCGCGTCTTCCGAGCTCTTGCCGGGGCTTCTCCGAGCGCAGCCGATGGGAGAGTCTCGGGCCGCCGCCGGTCATCGGCCTCCGCCGGCGTCCCCAGCCCGAGTGAGATGTCCCGCCGGGCCCTCAGGCACGTCCCGGCGGTGAGCCGCTCTGCATGACGCCCACGATCCGGCCGAGCGGCTGGGCCGGAATGGACGCGCTACTTAGTGATTAAGCAGCGAGTGCGAGGTTGTCCTCGGCATTTATGTTTGGTTGCCGGCTCTTTCACGACGATCCGGCGACGTCGGCTCGCTTCACCCGCCTCGATCCTCGGAATCGAAGCCACGCACCCCCTTGTCAAGCGGCCCAGTCGTGCGCGTGACCGGACCAGCCCCAATTGTACAAGTACGAGGCTCGGAACATTCCCGTCCCGGCGATTGGCCGGCTCGTTCCTCGTTCTGGCGTCACCTGGCGCGCACTGTGCGCGTGAAATGACGCCAGAAGCGGATGGGGGTGGGTCCCCCCTCGTTCTGGCGTCACTTGCCGCGGCCTGTGCGCGCCACGTGACGCCAGAACGACGCCAGAGTGCCTCGCTCAGCCCCGGCGGTCGCCCTTCAGCGCCCGTTCGGCCTCCCGCTTGGCGTCGCGGGCCGCGATGGCCTGGCGCTTGTCGTAGCTGCGCTTGCCTCGGGCCAGCGCGAGCTCGACCTTGGCCCTTCCGTCCTTGAAGTAGACGCGAAGCGGCACGAGCGTGACGCCGCGCTCCTGGGTCTTGCGCGTGAGCTCGTCGATCTCGTCGTGGTGCAGCAGCAGCTTGCGTCGCCGCACGGGATCGTGCTCACCGCGCGAGAACGCGTACGGCGACACGTGCATGCCGTGGAGCCACACCTCGCCGTCCTCCACCCGGGCGTACGCGTCCTGCAGGTTGGCCCGCCCGTCGCGGATCGACTTCACCTCCGGGCCGACGAGCATCACGCCGGCCTCGAAGCTGTCGAGCACGAGATAGTCGTGGCGCGCGCGACGGTTCGTGATGACCGTGCGGTCGCCGCGGTCGCGCTTGCCGTCCGCCATGGAGACCGACGCTAGCGAACCGATCGGGCGCGGCCGGCGGCGGCAGCCCGTGCGGCCCGTCCCGTGCTCAGCAGCGTCGCAGCTCCGCGGCTGAGCGACGCCGTCAGCGTGAGGGCAGGCCCAGAATCTGGGCGGCCTCTGCCGGCGTCGCCACAGGCCGGCCCACATCCGCGCAGAGCTTCGCGGCGCGGCGCACCGCGTCGACGTTGGGACCACCGTCCTGATCGTCCTCGAGGCCGACGCGCAGGTTGCCGCCGCGCTCGAGCGCGAGCGCGGCGACGGGCGTGTCGAGGAGCGAACCGCCGAGCACCGCGACCGCCCAAGGGATGGCGCGATCACCGATCATCGACACGTAGAGCTCCAGGGCCTCGCGTGTCGGCGGCGCACCCCACAGCGGTGCCGCGCCGGGCCCGCCGAGGTAGCCGCCCGCGGACAGGTAGAACTTCACGAGCGTGCCGGCCGGCAAGGTTCCGGCGTCGAAGTACGCGAGCACGACGCGGAGGAACCCAGGCTCGAAGCAGGCGATGCTCGGTCCGATCCGCAGACGCGCGCACGTCTCGAGCTTGTACCGGATGTCGTGGAACGAGTTCGTGTACACGTACTCCGAGTCAGGCGGCAGGCCGTCGGCTGCCGTGCCACCGAGGTTGACGGAGCCCGTGTCCGCGAAGCCCGCCCGGATCAGGCCCGCCTCCGCGAGCATCACGATGTGCGCGTATCGGTCCGCGATCGTCGGCCCGAGCCCACTGGTGGGGTAGAGGATCGCGTCGGGTCGCTCGGTCAACACGGCCCGATACGCCTGCGCGTACACCTCGGCGTTCTGCTCGGGTGGCGCGCTCATGTCGTGACTGTGGGTGTGCACCACGGTCGCGCCCGCGTCGATACAGCGGATCGCGTCGGCGGCGAGCTCCTCGGGCGTCACCGGCACGTTCGGGTTGCGGTCCTTGCGGGTGACGCCGTTCAGCGCCGCTTCGATGACCACCGGTCGATCGCTCACTCGAACCCCCTCGGCACGGGAACCCCCGGAGCTGCCAGTATCACGCCCGATGCGCACCCGTGTCACCGAGCTCCTCGGCTGCGAGCTCCCGATCGTGCAGGCGCCCATGGGCTACATCGCCCGCGCGCAGCTCGCCTCGGCCGTGTGCGAGGCCGGAGGCATGGGGATCATCGAGACCTCGTCCGGTCGTCTCGACGAGGTCCGCGACGAGATCCGCAAGATGCGCGACCTCACCACGAAGCCCTTCGGCGTCAACATCGCCCAGCTGTTCGTGCGCGACCCGAGCATCGTCGACTTCGTCGTGGAGCAGGGCGTGCGGTTCGTCACCACGTCGGCCGGAGATCCGACCAAGTACACCGCGTTGCTGAAGGACGCGGGATTGACGGTGTTCCACGTCGTCCCCACCTTGCGGGCCGCGCTGAAGGCGGTGGACGCGGGCGTCGACGGGCTCGTCGCGGAGGGCGGCGAAGGCGGCGGGTTCAAGAACCCGCGCGACGTCTCCACGATGGTGCTGGTGCCGCTCGTGTGCTCGAAGGTCGACGTGCCCGTGATCGCGGCGGGCGGGATCGCCGACGGTCGATCGATGGCGGCCGCGTTCGCGCTCGGTGCCGAGGGCGTGCAGATGGGTACCCGCATGGTGTCGGCCGCTGAGTCGCCCGTGCACACGAACTACAAACAGCTCATCGTCGAGTCGGCCGAGACCGACACGGTGTTCCTCAACCGTTTCGCGCGTCCCGGTTTCCGCGTGATGCGCACCCCGTACAGCGAGGCGCTCGAACGCGAGGAGCAGGTGCCGCTCGGCGAGCTCGGCAAGATCCTCGACCTCTACTTCGAGGGCAATCTCGAGGGCGCGTTCGCGTTCGGTGGTCAGGTCGCGGGCCGGATCGAGGCGGTGCGGCCCGTGAAGGAGATCCTCGAGGAGATGACGGCGGACTGTCGCGCCATCCTCGTCGAGTGGGGCAAGCGCGCCGCCGAGTAGTAGTCCCACCCTCACTCCGGCGTCGTCTTGGTACCGCAGCCGTGCCAAAACGACGCCAAAACCGGCCCAACGGCCTCGGAACGCCGTCCGCTAGATTGCCGCCGCGGCAATCCACGGAGGTCTCGATGCCAGCGTCCGGTTCGATCCTGGGGAACGCGGTCCCGCGCCGGGAAGACCCCGGGATCCTTCGCGGGCTCACCCGTTACTTCGACGACCTCCGGCTACCCGGGATGCTGCACCTCGCGTTCGTCCGTTCGACGATCGCGCACGCGCGGATCACCGAGGTCGACACGAGCGCGACGCGCACGATGCCCGGCGTCGTCGGCGCGTACGCGGCGTCGGACCTCGGGATGTCGCCGGTGCAGGGCTTCGTCATGCTGCCGCCGACCTTCAACCGCGCGCCGGTCGCTTCCGAGGTCGTGCGGTTCGTCGGCGACATCGTTGCCGTGGTGGTCGCCGAAACCCGCGCCCAGGCCGTCGACGGCGCGGAAGCCGTCGTGGTCGAGTACGACCCGCTTCCCACGGTGGTCGACCCCGAGGCCGCGCTCGGCGAGGACGCGCCGATTCTGTTTCCCGACCACGGCTCCAACGTCGCGATCGAGTTCAACTTCGGCGAGGACCCGAACCTTCTCGACGACGCCGACGTGGTCGTGTCTGGACGGTTCGTGAACCAGCGCCTCGCGGCGGTGCCGATGGAGCCGAACGGCGTCGTGGTCGATCCGCGGCCCGCCGACGGCTTCGAGCTCACCGTCTACGCGCCGACCCAGGGTCCGCACGGGCTGCGCGACCCGATCGCCGCCAACCTCCAGATGGACCCCGATCGGCTGCGTCTCGTAGCTCCCGCGGTCGGCGGCGGGTTCGGGGCGAAGATGGGTCTCTACATCGAGTACGTGATCGCGGCCGTCATCGCGCGCAAGCTGGGTCGGCCGGTGAAATGGGCCGAGACCCGCTCGGAGAACATGCTCGCCATGACGCACGGTCGGGCCCAGGTGCAGTACATCGACCTCGGCCTGAAGCGCGACGGCACCTTCACCGCCGTCAAGGGGCGCATCGTGTGCGACGCGGGCGCGTACCCGGGCGTCGGCGCGTTCCTCCCGTTCCTCACCCGCATGATGGGCCAGGGCGTGTACCGCATCCCGAAGGTCGAAGTGAACTCGATCAGCGCGGCCACGAACACCACGCCGACGGGCGCGTACCGCGGCGCGGGCCGTCCCGAGGCCACGGCGTTTCTCGAGCGCATCATCGACATGGCTGCCGACGAGCTCGATATCGACCCGGTCGAGATCCGGAAGCGCAACTTCCTCCAGCCCGAAGAGTTCCCGCTCTCGACGGTGACGGGTGCGAACTACGACGTCGGCGAGTACGCGAAGGCACTCGACGAGGCGGTGCGCGTCGCGGGGTACGACGAGCTGCGCGCGGAGCAACGGGCACGCCGCGAACGCGGTGACGTGAAACAGCTCGGCATCGGAGTGTCGGTGTACGTCGAGGTCACCGCGGGCGGCCAGTTCCAGGAGTTCGGGTCGGTCGAGGTGAACACCGACGGAACCGTCACTGCCACCGTCGGCACGTCCTCGCACGGGCAGGGTCACGAGACCTCGTTCTCGATGATCGTCGCCGAGCTTCTCGGCGTCCCGATGGACTCGGTGCGCATCATCCAGTCCGACACCGCGCTCGTCCCGCGAGGTCAGGGCACCGGAGGTTCGCGTTCGTTGCAGACAGCGGGAAGTGCGCTCTACAAGGCCAGCGAGGGTGTGCTCGAGAAGGCGAAGCAACTCGCCGCGCACCTCCTCGAGGCCAACGCCGACGACATCGTGCTCACCGACGGCCGTCTGGGTGTGGCCGGCGTCCCCGCGTCCGCGCTCACATGGGCCGAGCTCGCCACTGCCGCGAGCGATCGGTCGAGGCTTCCGGCGGGAATGGACCCCGGCCTCGCCGTCGCGCTCGACTTCAACCAGGGTGACGCGACCTACCCGTTCGGCGCGCACATCGCGGTGGTCGAGGTCGACACGGACACCGGACGGGTGGAACTGGTGCGCCACATCGCGGTCGACGACTGCGGCCGCGTGCTGAATCCACTGATCACCGGGGGCCAGCAGCACGGCGGCGTGGCGCAGGGCGCGGCCCAGGCCCTGTTCGAAGGCGTGGTCTTCGACGAGGACGGCAACCCGCTGACCGGCAACCTGATGGACTACGCCGTGCCGAGCGCGGCGGAGCTGCCGAGCTTCGACGCATCGCACACCGAGACGCCCACGCCGCTCAACCCACTCGGCGCGAAGGGCATCGGCGAAGCCGCCACGATCGGCTCCACTCCGGCGGTGCAGAACGCGGTGATCGATGCGCTCTCACATCTCGGCATCCGCCATCTCGACATGCCACTCACGCCCGAGCGTGTGTGGCGGGCGATCGAGGCTGCGCGCGGTTGAGCAGTCGATTCGCCGAGCCGGCGCTGCGGCTGTCGGAGCGGCAGTACCAGCAGATCGTCGCCCACTGCTACGACGGACTTCCCGACGAGGCGTGCGGCCTCCTCGGCGGTCCGATGCGCGATGGTGCCCCGACGGGCTATGTCACCCGCGTCTACCCCTGCCGGAACGCCGATGCGTCGGCACGCACCTACACCGTCGATTCGCGCGACCTGCTGCACGCCATGCGCGACGCCGAGGCTTCCGGCGGCGAGCTGATCGGGGTGTGGCACTCCCACACCCATACCGACGCTTACCCGTCCGACACCGACGTGCGCCAGGCCGTCGACCCGGCGTGGGTCTACGTGCTCGTCTCCTTGAAGGACGGCGAACCGGTGCTGCGCTCGTACCGGATCCGGGAGGGCACCATCCGCGAGACGAAGGTGGTCGTGGAGCGCCGCTGACGGCCGCCGCCCGACGGGGCGCAATTCCGACCGCCGGGGTCGGACTTGTAGCATGGAGGCGTGCCCGTCGAAGTTCGTCTTCCCACCGTGCTGCGCCCGCATGCCGAGGGTGCGGCGACGGTCGGCGCCGAGGGCGCGACCGTCGGCGAGGTCTTCGCCGAGCTCACGGCCCGGTACCCGGGCCTCGCCGGCCAGCTCACCGACGCCGGCGGCGGCCTGCACAAGTTCGTCAACGTGTACCGCAACGACGACGACATCCGGTATCTGGAGCAGCTCGACACCAAGGTCGAAAGCGGCGACGTCATCTCGATCCTGCCCGCCGTCGCGGGCGGCTAGCGGCAGGCGGCCTGCGTGGCCCGTCACGAGTCGATCCTCGAGCTGATCGGGAACACCCCGCTCGTCGGCATCCACGCGCTGTCGCCCGATCCCGCGGTTCGGATCTACGCCAAGCTCGAGGGCCAGAACCCGGGCGGCTCCTCCAAGGACCGCATCGCGCTGACGATGGTCGATCTCGCCGAGCGCGACGGTCGGCTGAAGCGGGGCGACACGATCCTCGAGCCCAGTTCCGGCAACACGGGCATCGGCCTCGCCCTCGTCGCCCGGCTCCGCGGTTACAAGCTGCGGGTCGTCCTGCCCGAGAACGTCTCCCCGGAGCGTGCGCAGCTGCTCGAGATCTTCGGGGCCGAGATCATCCGTTCGCCGGGTGAGGAGGGCAGCAACGGCGCGATCCGCCTGGCCGAGAAACTCGCGGCCGACGACCCGAGCCAGGTGTTCCTCTTCCAGTACGGCAACGAGGCGAATCCGCTCGCGCACTACACCGGCACCGGCCCCGAGATCCTGCGCGACTGCCCCGAGGTCGACGCGTTCGTGGCCGGTCTCGGTACGAGCGGCACGCTGATGGGTGTCGGGCGCTATCTGAAGGAGCACAAACCGGGCGTACAGATCGTCGCGGTGGAACCACCCGCCGGTGAGCTCGTGCAGGGCCTGCGCTCGCTGGACGACGGGTTCGTCCCGCCGATCTTCGACCCCGCGGTGCTCGACAGGAAGCTCATCGTGCGTCCCCGCGAGTCCATCGAGTGGACCCGGCGACTGCTGGACCAGTGCGGCGTGTTCGCCGGCATCTCGTCGGGCGCGGCGGTGTACGGCGCGGTGAAGTTGGCCGAATCGATGGGCTCCGGCACGATCGTCACCCTGTTGCCCGACGCCGGGTGGAAATACCTGTCGTCGGGCGCGTGGACCGACGACCTGGACGCGGTCGTCGAGCGGGCCACCCGCATCAACTACTGGTAGCGCGCGGTTTCGGCCGTATTCGCCGAGCCGGTGCCGCAGTGGGGGAAGATGGAGCCCGTGTCCCCGTCACGCTCAGCCGAGATCGACGCCGCGGTCGCAGTCCTCCGCCGCGGTGGTCTGGTGGCGTTCCCGACGGAGACGGTGTACGGCCTCGGTGCCGACGCGACGAACGCGGCCGCGCTCCGGCATCTCTACGACGTGAAGGGCCGCCCGCGCTCGCATCCCGTCATCGTGCACCTGGCGAGCGCCGCCGGCCTGCACGCGTGGGCCGCGCGTGTCCCCGACGACGCGCGCCGGCTCGCCGACGCGTGCTGGCCCGGGCCGCTCACGCTGGTGCTGCCGCGCTCGTCGATCGTCCCCGACGAGGTCACGGGCGGAGGCGAAAGCGTCGGCCTGCGTGTCCCGGACCAACCGCTCGCGCGTGAGCTGTTGCGAGCCTTCGACGGCGGGATTGCCGCGCCATCGGCAAATCGGTTCGGCCGTGTGAGCCCCACGACCGCGGCGGCCGTGCGCGACGACCTCGGCGCCGACGTCGACCTGATCCTCGACGGCGGGCCGTGCCGAATCGGTGTCGAGTCCACCATCGTCGACTGCACCGGCGACGAGCTCACGATCCTGCGGCCGGGTGGTGTCACCGCGGGCCGCTTGCGCGAGGTGCTCGGCCACGACGTTCCCCACGCCACTGCGCCGCGCACGCGCGCACCTGGCACGCTCCCGTCGCACTATGCACCGCGCGCGCTCGTCGAGCTGGTCGACCGCGACGAGCTCGCGGCGCGCGCCGCGGCGCACGCGGGTGACGGGCGGCGCGTCGGCGTGCTGTGCCTCGACCCGGCGGCCAAAGGGGACGCGGTCGTCGACGCGGTCCTCGACAGCCCACGCGACGTCGACGACTTCGCGCGCGTGCTCTATGCACGCCTTCGCGAAGCGGACGCCCGACAGCTCGACGTGCTGCTCGTCGTACCGCCGGCGCCGAACGGCGTCGGCGAAGCCGTCGTCGACCGGTTGCAGCGGGCCGCGGCGGCGCGCCGCGAGAGCCGGGTTTCGTGAGCGGCCTCGACCGACCGATCGGGGTGTTCGACTCCGGGCTCGGCGGCCTCACGGTGCTGCGCGCGCTCATCGACCTCCTGCCCGACGAGGATCTCGTCTACTTCGGCGACACCGGCCGGTTCCCGTACGGGCCCAAACCTCGCGACGAGGTGGTGAAGTACGCGATCGAGATCACGGACCTGCTCGTCGACCGCGGTGTGAAATTGATCGTCGTCGCCTGCAACAGCGCGGCGTCGGCCGCGCTCGAGGTCTTGCGCGACCGCTACGACATTCCCGTGGTGGGCGTCGTCGAGCCCGGTCTGCGCGCCGCCGCGAGCGTCACCACCACGGGGCGGGTCGGCGTGATCGGCACGGTCGGCACCGTCGCGTCGGGCGCGTACCAGCTCGCGGCCGAGCATCTCTCGCGTACCGGACGGCGCATCCAGCTCACCTGCGCGGCATGCCCCGGCTTCGTGGAGTTCGTCGAGGCCGGCGATATCGACTCCGATCAGGTCCACGTGCTGGCGGAGCGGCTGCTCGCGCCCGTGAAGCAGGCCGGCGTCGACACGCTCGTGCTCGGGTGCACCCATTATCCGCTCCTGGCCCGCACGATCGCCGACGTGATGGGGCGCGACGTCGTGCTCGTCTCGAGCGCGGACGAGACCGCGTTCGAGGTGCGCGCGCTGCTCGAGGCGCACGGCGTGCAGGAGTCGCGGTCCGGTCGCAAGGGTGTGCACCGGTTCCTCACGAGTGGCGACGCCGGCACCTTCGCCCGGCTGGGCGCGCGATTCCTCGGGCCCGAGGTGTGCGACGTGGAGTCGTGGCAGTGGACCTGATCGTGCTCGGCTGCTCGGGCTCGTACGGTGCTCCCGCCGGTGGCGCGTGCAGCGGGTATCTCGTGCGCGAGGGCGCCACGACCATCTGGATCGACTGCGGCAACGGCACGTTCCCACATCTGCAGGAGCACGTCGCGGTCGAGGATCTCAGCGGCGTGGTCCTCACCCACCTGCATCCGGATCACTGCGTCGACCTGTACTCGTTGCACGTCTACGTGAGGTACGGCTCCGATCTGAGTCGGCTGCCGGTGTTCGCGCCGGCGTACAGCCAACGGCTGCTCGGCGCGCTCGTCGCGGACTGGGGTGACGCGTTCGCGTGGCACGCGATCGACAACGGCGCCGCGGTAACGATCGGCGAGCTCGGGCTGCGCTTCTCGCGCACCGATCATCCGCCGCCGACGTACGCGGTCGAGCTCACGAGCCGCGAAAAGCGACTCGTGTACACCTCCGACACCGGGCCGGGTTGGAGCGTCGAGGCGTTCGAGCCCGGTGCCGACCTCGTATTGTCCGAAGCCACCTATACGCACGACCACCGACCGTCGGCCATTCACCTCTCCGCCCGCCAGGCCGGCGAGGCGGCGCGCGCGGCACGGGCGCGGCGCCTCGTGCTGACACATCTGTGGCCGCAGATCGACCCGGTCACCGCGGTGGAGGAGGGTTCGGAGAGCTTCGGCGAGGCCGTCACGCTGGCGGCTCCGCATCTCGTCACCAAGGTCTGACAGGAGCGACCACGAGCATGGGGATACGAAACGACGGCCGTGAGCCGGATCAACTGCGTCCGGTGGTGTTCCGGCGCGATTACACCGAGTTCGCCGCGGGCTCCGTGCTCGTCGAGATGGGCCGCACGCGCGTGCTGTGCACGGCCTCGGTCGAGGACCGCGTGCCCGGCTGGATGCGCGGCCGCGGGCGCGGCTGGGTCACCGCGGAGTACTCGATGCTGCCGGGATCGACGGCGGAGCGCGTCGAGCGCGAGGCCGCGCGCGGGCGACAGTCGGGTCGCACCCAGGAGATCCAGCGGCTCATCGGTCGCTCGTTGCGGTCGGTCACCGATCTCGACGTGATGGGGGAGCTGCAGGTCGTCGTCGACTGCGACGTCCTCCAGGCCGATGGCGGCACCCGCACGGCGTCGATCTGCGGAGGGTGGGTCGCGTTGCACGACGCGTTCACCCGTCTCGTCGCGTCGAAGCGTCTGAAGGCCCATCCCGTCGTCGACGGCGCGGCGGCGATCTCGGTGGGCATCGTGGACGCGCTCGCGTACCTCGACCTCGACTACTCCGAAGACGTACGGGCCGAGGTCGACATGAACGTCGTGATGACGGGCTCCGGCCGGTTCGTCGAGGTGCAGGGCACCGCCGAGGGGGCGCCGTTCAGCCGGTCCGAGCTCGACGATCTTCTCGGGCTCGCCGAGAAGGGCATCCACGAGATCCTCGACCTGCAGCGGGCCACGATCGCCGAGCCCCCTCCGGCCCGGCGGTGACCGCGACGCCCGACGACGCGGAGCATCCCCACGTGATCCGCATGGTCCTCGCGACCGCGAACGCCGACAAGGCCCGCGAGATCCGCGACATCCTCGGCCAGGTCGGGCTCGCGTCGGGTCTCGTGCCGCGGCCGGACAGCATCGACGACGTGCCCGAGACGGGCGCAACGCTCGAGGACAACGCGCGCCAGAAGGCGGCGGCGTTGTGCGAGGCCACCGGTCTCCCGGCGATCGCGGACGACACCGGTCTCGAGGTCGACGCGCTCGACGGGCGGCCCGGCGTCCGGTCGGCGAGATTCGCGGGGGAGCAGGCCTCGTACGCGGACAACGTCGCCAAGCTGCTCGCCGACTTGGCTTCCGTCCCGCCGGGCGAACGCGCCGCGAGCTTCGTCACCGCGGCCGTCGTGCGCTGGCCCGATGGTCGCGAGCTCGTCGCGCGCGGCGAGGTGCGGGGCACGATCACCTCGGCGCGTCGCGGGCAGGGGGGCTTCGGCTACGACCCGGTGTTCGCGCCCCACGAGGGCGATGGGCGCACGTTCGCGGAGATGAGCTCGGCCGAGAAGCACGAGTTGTCCCACCGCGGCCGTGCGTTTCGGGCGCTCGCGGCCGCGCTGCGCGACGCTTGAGGCTCACGCCCGCCGGCCGACGGGAACAAGAGGAAGGACCGGGACACGAGTGGCGGTCATCGACATCGCGGGGTTCGTCGCCGATCTGAAGGACCATGCCGTCGAGCACGGCTTCCACGTGCACGACGAACGCCACTTCGTCGAGAGCTACTCACTGCGCCAGAACTGGGAGGTCGACCTGCATCCCGAGGAAGGATGTGAAGGTCCGGTCGACCTCTACCTCTCGCTCGAGATCGACCCGCGCACGCTGCTCGGTTTCGAGGACGTCGTGGTCGACCTCGGGGAGGACGACGACGAGCCGCCCGACGAGTTCCACTTCCCGTTGAGCTTCACGTGGGCGCTGCCACCGCTGCCGCGCAGCCCCGATCTCCTCGTGCTCGCCACCGAGTTGGCGGGGATCGGCGGAGTCGAGCTGCCCCTCGACGTGTCCGCGATCGACTCGTATCCCGCGGCCACTGACGCGCCCGAGCGAAGCTTGCGTGTCGTGGCCCACCAGCGTGTCTCGCTGGTGCGCATCCGCAACGGCGAAGAGGTGCCGTGCGAGACGCTGGAGCGCTGTCTCGGCGTGAGCCGTTACCTGCTGGAGCACGCGCCCGAATGGCTCGGTTGACGGCGCGCCCTCGCGCCGGGCGGGCTTTCGGTCACAATGTCCGCATGCCCATGCGTTTCGACTGCCGGCACTACGAGAGCCGCACGTACGCCAGTGGCGAGATCGTCCGGAAGTGCCGCCTCGATCTGGCGCCGGAAGCCCCGTGGCGGTGCCCCGACGACTGTCCCTCCTACACCCGGCGCCGCATCGACGCGGGCTGGCAC
The DNA here is from genome assembly GCA_024281095.1 of Acidimicrobiia bacterium. GTDB lineage: Bacteria > Actinomycetota > Acidimicrobiia > IMCC26256 > JAMXLJ01 > JAMXLJ01. The sequence goes on from JAMXLJ010000133.1 coordinate 22,865, forward strand.
TACGGCAGCCTGGGTCACGCCACGACCGCCGAGGAGCCCGAGCCCGAGGGCGAGCATGTCGCCGCGCTGCTCGACCAGGCCGAGGACATCGTGAACGCGATTGCGCCGGACGTGATCGCCGAGTTCAAGGCCAAGGAGAACAAGGGCCGGTTCAAGCGCAAGGGGCGCCGCCGCCGCTGACGCCGAGCGTTATTCGGGGGGCTCGTCGGGCTCGACGGGGAGCCCTCGTTCTTCGTCTTCGCCGTCGAGGTAGGCGCTCGCGGACTCGGCCTGTTCGAGCGCGTCCGCCTCGGGCACCTCGGCGTCATCGGGAAGACGCGGCAGCCGCTCCGGCAGTGGGATCGCGGGTTGACGCCCCTGCTCGAGCGCGTCGGCCTCCGGCACGTCCGCCGGGATCTCGACGGCGACGTCCGCACCGGCGTCGTCGTCATCGTCGTCGAAGGCGGGCAGCCGCTCCTCGAGGACGTCGGGCTCAGGTGCCTCGAAGTCGTCGTGCATCGTGACCCCCCATGGTCATGGTCCGGCCTCGCCGGCCATGGCCGGGCGATTTCGAGCTGCGTGGGCGTGCCGCTCGCGATCAGGAGATCGCCACGCACAGCTTCTCATCGGGCCCGGGGTTGGTCACGAACTCTCCGCCGGGTCCGTGCGGCGTGGGTCACCACGGTGGCGGAGCGAGGGTCGGCCGCCCGCCGGGAAAGGCGACGCGCGCCAGCCGAAGGAGTCGGCTCGCGGGATAGCCGACGTTCGGCGCGGCGAACGCGTGATAGGCGATCCACACGTTTCCCGCGGTGTCGGTGAAGAACTCCGGTCCACCCGGGCCCGCGACCGCGTCGTGCGTTGCGAGCAGGGGGCCGCGGTCCGGCTTCGTGCACGGGCCGGCAGGAGACGCACAACGCGCGTAGCCGATGGCGTAGGAACTGCTGTTCCAGTCCGCGCCCGAGTAGAGCAAGACGAAGCCGCCGTCGGGCGAGGCCGCCATCGTCGGCGCTTCGACGACGCCGTGCTCCCAGCGCTGGTCGGCCGCGATCAACGCGCTGGGGTCGCCGGAGAGCGCGCGCCCGTCGGGAGTCAGCGGCGCGCTCCAGATCGCGCCGGCCTGCCCGCCGTGGTCCTCCCCACGCCACAGCAGCCACACGTTTCCGTGCGCGTCGACGACCGGGCTCGGGTCGATGGCGCCACCGAGATCCGGCCGGCACACGAGCGGTGCCGGTGATGCGTCCACGTACGGACCCTGCGGTGCGAGCGCGACTGCGGACGCAATGCACCGTTGGCCCGCCGCGAGGTCCGGAGCCGCGTAGTAGAGGACGTAGTACCCGTTGCGGGCGAGCACGGCCGGCGCCCACGTCGCGTTGGTCCCGGCCCACGCGGGGAGCGACGGGAGCGCGTTCCCGAGCAGCTCCCAGTGCCGCAGGTCGACTGATCGGATCACCTGGATGTTCCCCGCGCCCGCGTTGGTGGAGTACGCGTAGTACGTCGCGCCCACGCGCAGGACGAACGGGTCCGCGAAGTCGAAAGGGAACACGGGGCCGTCGCCGCCGGCTGCGGTGAGCGCGTCGTTGCACGCGCGCTGGACCCACCGCAACGTCGCGGTCGCGCCCGCCGTGTCGCCCGCGTCGATGCGCAGCACGGCCTGTTGTGCCCCGCCGAGGCATGTGGACAGCGCGGTGATCTGTCCCGCGTTCGCCGTTGCCTTGGCGTTCGCTGTCGCGACACCCGACTTGACGATTCGCAGCTCTTCTTGCGCCTGGGCGAGCGCATGCGACGCGTTGTCGCGCTCGCCGGTGCGCACGCCGAGGTCGTGACGTACGACGCCCAGCTTCGTGGTGACGGCAGCCAGCTGCGCGTCCACGACGCGCAGCTGCTGTTCCATGTGTGCGAGCGCGCGCTTACTCCGATCCTGTTTGGCGTGGGCCTGCCGAAGCGATGCCGCGAGCAATCCTTCTCCCGTGAGCAGCGCGGCCACGAGCACCGCGACGATCGCGACGCGCGCGGCCCGTCCGCGGCGCACGGGCTTCGACGGGATGCCGGAGGCTCGGTCGGCGACGGCCCGTTCCGCCATCGGAGTCAGGACGCCCGTCATCCGCCCGCTCCGATCGTGGCCGCGTCGCGGCACGGGCCCTCGACCGCGTGCAAGGCACCGAGGCCCCTGGTGCTGTCGCCGACCGCCAGACCGTTCATCGCGCTCGAGACGCCCTGCATGCACGTCGTCAACGTGGTCATCTGGCCGACCTGCAGCGCGAGGCGCGCGACCACGGCACCGAGGTCGACGCGCGTCGCCGACACCTCCGCGGCGGTCGACGACACCTGGGTGCGGGCCCGGTCACGTTCGTTGGTGCGAGTGTCGAGTTGCGCGTCGGTTGCCTGAAGCGTTGCCGTCTCGGCCGTGGCCCGGCGTTGCCGCGCGGCCTTCCGGTCCACGACAGTCAGCTCGTCGTGCTGCAACTGGCGGGTATGCCCGTTCGTGACGAGGAGATCGCGCACCGCGATGCCGTTGACCAGCAGCAGCGCGGCCGCCGTCGCAACCAGCAGGCGCCGCCGCCGGCGCGTTCGCCCGCGGCGCGCGACGGCAACCAGGTCCACCCGGACACGCCCACGGCCCACGACCGACCATTCAGCACGGCCGTCGGGGAACGGTCAACCCCGGGCACCTGAAATGCAACGAAATGTCCGCGGGCTGGCCGGCGCGGCCCGTGCTCGTTCTGGCGTCACTTGTGCGCGACAGTGCGCGTCAAATGACGCCAGAAGCAGTGGGGGGTCGTTCGGGTCGGGCGTTCACTGTCACACCCCCGTGCGAGGCTCGTCGCATGTGCAAAATGTGCGAAGGATTCAGCTTGGAAGACGTGCTCGCGCTCGAAGAGGCTCGGATCGCCGAGCGCGGCTACACGCTCGTCGCAGTCGCGAGCAGAGGCGACGACATGGACGACGCCACGTCGTGGGTCTACACCGCCGGCCTGCTCGACGCGGCCGGCCATCCCGAGATGATCATCGCCGGCGTACCCACACGCACGGCCGGGCGGGTGCTGTCGGCACTCGCGCCGGCGGTGCTCGATGGCGAGTGGTTCGCCGTCGGCGACACGATCGACCTCGGTCCCGGGTCTGCCCGCGTCGGGTTGGTGCACGAACGGCAGTACGAGCTCGGCACCTTCAACATGTGGCACAACCTGCGCAGCATCGGTGCGCTGCACGCGTCCGAGCTCGCCGCGGTGCAGATCATCCTGCCCGACGAGCTCTCGCCCTTTCGTGAACAGTCGTGGCAACCGCTGCTCGCCGACCCGAATGCCCGTGTCTGAAGCGATGGCGCCGTGCGAGCGGGGGGACTCGAACCCCCACGTCCGAGGACACCGGGACCTAAACCCGGCGCGTCTGCCAATTCCGCCACGCTCGCGCGCCGGCCACGGTACTCCGGGTGTGCGAGCGGCGGCCCCGGCGCGGGCCTCGGCATTGTCTCGCCCACCTGAGCGCCACGGGATACGGTTCGGCGGCGCGGTGACGCGCGGCGCAGACGACGCGGTCGCAAACCGACAGGAGACCCCATGCTCGAGCCCGGCACCCCCGCACCGGATTTCACCGTGTCCGATCAGGACGGCAATCCGGTCTCGCTCGCCGATCTGCGCGGCCGTTGGGTGTTCCTGTGGTGGTATCCCATGGCCGACACCCCCGGCTGAACGATCGAAGGCAAAGGCCTGCGTGACCAGGCCGCAGAGTACGAAGCCGCCAACACCGAGATCCTCGGCATCTCCTTCGACGCCCCCGACGCCAACAAGGCCTTCCGCGAGAAGTTCGACTTTCCGTACCGCCTGCTGTCCGATTGGGACGAGCAGGTCGGCGTCGCCTACGAGACGCGCGCGCCGGGAAGCGACAAGGTCAAGTTCGCGAAGCGTCTGAGCTATCTCATCGATCCCGACGGTGTGATCGCGAAGTCGTACGAAGTCGGCGACGTCAACACCCACCCGGCCGAAGTGCTCGAGGACATACGCGCGCTCCAGGAGCAGCGGGGCTGAAGGGATCAGCTCGCTCTCGTCAGACGGCGGTCCAGCCGCCGTCGACGACCAACGTGTGTCCGGTCACGAAGCTGCTCGCGTCCGACGCGAGAAAGAGCAACGCGCCGTCGAGCTCGTGCTCGTCGCCGCCGCGCCCCATCGGAGTGCGGGCGCGCATCCACCGCTCCGCGCCTTCGTCGCCGAACATGCGGCCCTCCGTCATCTCGGATCGGAACCAGCCGGGTGCAAGCGCGTTGACCCGCACGCCGCGCCGGGCCCACTGCGCCGCGAGCTCGCGGGTGAGGTTGACGAGACCGCCCTTCGACGCGGCGTAGCCCGCGTCGGGAATCTGACCGACGCCTACCGATCCCCAGATCGACGCCACGTTCACGATCGACCCACCCGTCCCCGAGTCGATCATGGTGCCGGCCGCAAGGCGCGCCAGCGCGAACGGCGCGATGAGGTTCACGTCGAGGACGCGCCGGAATTCGTCGACGCCGTGCTCGAGCGCGGCCATGACGTGCGTGACACCCGCGTTGTTGACGAGAACGTCGAGACGGCCGGTCGATTCCACCGCGGTCGAGATGATCGTCTCCGGCGCGCCCGGCGCGGTGATGTCAGCCGGTACGACGATCGGGTCGCGCAGGGTTCGTGCGAGCCCTTCGAGCCGCTCCGCGCGCCGCGCTGCGATGACGACCCGGGCGCCCGCGGCATCGAGCACCCGGGCGAAGCGCGCACCCAGACCCGCGCTCGCGCCGGTGACGACGGCGACGCGCCCGTCGAGGCGGAATGCTGCGAGCGGGTCGATCGGGTCGATCGCGTCGATCGGGTCGATCGGGTCGATCGCGTCGATCGGGTCGGGCGGATCGATCGGGTGAAGCGGGTCGGGAGTCGGCACCGCGGCGAAGTGTAGGAGCGGTCCTCCGGGGTCCGCGCGTAACGTCGGCGCGTGCGTGAGTTGGCGTCTGTCTGTGTTTACTGCGCGTCTTCGTCGGGCCGCGACCCCGCGTTTGCGGCCGTCGCGGCGGAAGTCGGCCGGCGCATCGCGACCGAGGGTCTCACCCTCGTGTACGGCGGCGGTTCGGTCGGTCTCATGGGCGTCGTCGCCGACGCCGCGCTCTCCGAGGGCGGTCGCGTCATCGGCGTCATCCCACGCAGCGTCTTCCGGCGTGAGGTGGCCCACGAGAGCCTTGGTGAGCTGATCGAGGTCGATTCGATGCACGACCGCAAGATGCTCATGTTCGAGCTCGCCGACGCGTTCGTGGCGCTTCCCGGCGGCATCGGGACGCTGGAGGAGCTCACCGAGGTCGCGAGTTGGGCTCAGCTCGGCCTGCACGACAAGCCGGTCGCGACGTTGGAGGTGAACGGCTTCTGGCGTCCGTTTCACGACTTCCTCGACCGGGTCGTCGACGCCGGCCTGCTCCGGCCCGAGAACCGCCGGCTGATCATCGACGTCGAGGAGCCGAGCCGCTTCCTCGAGGTGCTCCGGTCATACGAGCCTCGTCAGACGGAGCAACTGATCGATCTTGACGAAACCTGACGCAGGTCGTCGGCGACTTTCCCTCACTGTGTGGCCGTCCCGCTACAGAATGTCCGCGGCATGGGAAGAAACGGGGAGAAAGTCGTGGTCACCAGGACAGTGGTGTTTGCCAACATGGGAAGACCGCCCTATAACGTTCCACGGGGAGGGTGACAACCGGGGGGAAAGATGGATCGCCGGCAACTCGTCCTCACCGACTGCGGTACGCGCCACGCCGGCGCGGCGCTCCCGCTCGAGTAGCCCTATGGCGCAAATCAGACAGCGGGCGCACCTCGCCGCCGAGACCGTGCTGCTCCTCATCTGCGCCGCGCTCGTTGTCGCCTTCTACGGTGCCTTGCTCGCCCTCATCGCTGCCGTGTGGATGACGAAGAACGACGTCACGGTGCAGATCGCCCTCACCGTGTTCGCACTCGCTTGGTTCTGGCCCATCGTGCACGCCCTCGTCTGGCGCCGTGCGTGGCACAAGCCGTGGCGCGCCGCGCCCGCGTCGTCTCCTGCACCCACGCTCGCACGCACGTCTCCCGCGCCGGTCACGGAGGTCGACCTGACGGTGCTCGAGCGTGAATCGGACCATGCGCCCGAGCCCTCGCCGAGCTCGACTCCGTCGCCGCATGCCGACGCAGGGCGTCGGGGCCGGGCCGCCTCGGTGTAACGCCGGCGCAGGTCTGGCGATTGAGCCTGGCTCGGCCGGGCATGCTGTTGAGTTGTGCGGTGTCGGCGAGGACAACTCCGGAATGACCCAGGTTCTTCGGGCTGAGTTCGAGCCCGCGCCGGAGAGTGTTCCGCTCGCCCGACGTGCGGTGCTCCGGACCCTCATCGGGCGCGGCCTCGACCGCATCGCGGACACGACGTGCCTCCTGACATCCGAGCTCGTCACCAACGCCATCCAGCACGCGCAGCACTCCCTCGACGTGGTTGTCACCGTCGCCGAGAACCGGGTGCGTGTCGAGGTGCACGACGACGGCAAACGTACGCCCCCGCCGCTCGCGGAGGCGCCGCAGGAGCTCGGGTCGTACTGGCTCCTGCTCCTCTCGGACCTCGCGAACCGCTGGGGCTTCCAACACGAACGCGACGGCGGTGGCGTGTCGTGGTTCGAGGTCGAATACGACCGCGACACCGACGTTCGCTTCGACGCGGACACCTTTCCGGCGCGTCGGAGCTGAATCGACGAGTCGGAGACGGTACCGTGCGGCGTGGCGCGCGTGCGTCGGCCGCATCGGAGCGCGTTGGTCGTTGCTCTCGGCATCGCGATGGCCGCGGCCGTCTCCGGCACTGCGCCCCTCGCCGCGGCCGCTTCGCGCGGGAGCGAGGCGCGTGCCCCGCGCTCGCTGCGAGCGGACGGGCTCGACGCGCCCATCGGTCTCGGCCTCGACGATGTGTTCTTCGCGTGGCAGCTCGGAGACCGCTCCCGCGACGCCGTGCAAACGGCGTACCGCATCCTCGTCGCACGCGTGAGTCTCAGCGGTGCCCGTCGCGACACCACGACGGTGTGGGACAGCGGACGCGTCGCGTCGAGTGACCAGACCGGCGTGCCGTATCGCGGCCCCGCGCTCGCGCCCGATACGGCATACCGGTGGACCGTGCAGACCTGGAACGGGTCGGGCCGGGCCGGTCCGTTCGCTCGCTGGTCGACGTTCGAGACCGGTCTCGCGGACCGTGACTGGCGCGCGTCGTGGATCCAGCGGGTCCCCGACAACCGGCCCGACGAGTACACGTACGCACGGAAGGCGTTCCGGCTCGGCGATTCGCCCATCGTGCGCGCACGCGCGTATGTGTCAGGCGATCAGCAGTACGAGCTCTGGGTCAACGGAACACGTGCCGGCAAGGGACAGGCGTACAGCTTTCCCGACGCGCAGTACTACGAGACCCTCGACGTCACGGGGCTGCTGCGCGCGCACGCCGCCAACGCGGTCGGCGTGCTGACGAGCTGGCAGGGCGCCACGAAGGCGCACCCGGCCGGCACTCCGGGCGCCATTGTGCAGATCTCGGTGCTGCACCGCGACGGCACGCACGAGGTGATCGTCACCGACGGATCGTGGCGGGTGGCGCCGGGAGCGTGGCTACCGGGCACGCAACGGGATCTCGAAGGCGACCTCGTGGACTTCACCGAGAACATCGACGGGCCCGCGCAGCCGGTCGGCTGGGACCGGCCCGGTTTCGACGACGGATCCTGGGCCCACGCGACGGTGCTCGGCGCGGCCGGCGTCGCACCCTGGACCCATCTCGTGGCCGTGCGCACCCGCATCGTGGAGGAACCGGTGCACGCGGTGAGCTTGAAGCGCCTTGCCTCCGGTGCTTTGGTCGCCGACTTCGGCCGTGTGTACGCCGCGGTGCCCACCGTGACGTTCCGGCACGGTGTGCCCGGACGCGTCGTGAGGATGCATGCGGGCTACCTGCTCGAGCCGGCAGCCGGCCAGCCGACTGCGGGCGAGCCGGGACAGGTCTCGACCGCGCACGGCACGCAGCACACCGACATGAGTTACTCGTACGTGCAGCGCGGAGGCGAGGAACAGTTCCACCCATTCGACTACCTCGGGTTCCGCTATTTCCAGATCGACGACCCCGGCGAGGTGCTGGGCCGCGACGACGTCGTTGCGCTCACCCGGCACACGGTTCTTCCAGACGAGCACGCGGCCACGTTCTCCTCGTCGGACCCGACAGTCGACGCCGTGTTCGAGCTCGGCCGTCACTCCGCGCTGTTCAGCGCGCAGGAGCAGTTCCTCGACACGCCGACACGCGAGAAGGGCCCGTGGCTGTGGGACGGCTTCAACGAATCGCAGACCGCGATGGTCGCGTTCGGCGAGCAGAACCTCACCCGGAAGTCGTTGCTCGAGTTCGCGCAGTCACAGGCGCGCTACTGGCCGAACGGCGCCGTCAACAAGATCTATCCGACCGGCCTCGGCCCGCTCGACATCAACGAATTCACGGAGATCTACCCGGAATGGGTCTGGCAGTACTGGCTCGACACGGGCGATCGCGCACTGCTTGCCGCCGTATATCCGGTGGTCTCGCGCGTCTCGGACTACGTTGCCGCGGCCATCGACCCGTCCACGGGCCTCGTCACCAACCTGCCGGCGACCAACATCTACTACTCCTTCCCCGTGGTGACCCGGCTCAACGTGCTCGGAGCGGACGTGTTCGACCGTGCCGGCGCGATCGCCGCCGCGCTCGGCCGTCCCGATTCCGAGGTGCGCCGCCAACGCGATCGCCGGTCGTCGCTGGTCGCTGCGGTCAACCGTTTGCTCACCCGGCCGGACGGCATCTACGTCGACGGGCGCGACGCCAACGGGGTGCAGGTGCCGAGCGCGTCACAGGACACGAACGCGTGCGCGTTCACCTACGGCGTCGTTCCCTTCGGGAACCGGCCCACGGTGGCTGCGTTCGTGGCGTCTGGAAACCTCGCCGCGCCGCCACGCACAGCGGGCGAAGTGCTCGAGACGCTCGCGCTCAGCGGGCGCGACGTCGACTTCGTGCGGCGCGTCACCGACGCGACGACGGACGGCTGGGCCAACGTGCTCGCGCGTGGGGGCACGTACACGTGGGAGGTGTGGCAGCCGTCGGACGTCATCGGCGACAGCATGTCCCATGGATGGGGCGCGAACGTGCTCGTCGAGATCCAACGAGCGCTGCTCGGCGTGCGGCCCACAGGCGCAGGGTGGGCGAGCTTCGACGTGTCGCCGCCGTCCTCCGGGTTGGCCTGGGCGCAGGGCACGGTGCCGACTCCACGGGGCGAGATCGCGCTCCGTTGGCGACGGGTGCGAAACGACGGGGCCGGGCTCTCACTCGACGTCACAGTGCCCGCCGGCGCGCGGGCGACGATACGGATACCGGCGGTTGCCGCGCGCGACATCACCGAGAGCGGCCGTTCGCTCGACCGGGCCGGCGGTGTGCGCGTCGTCGCGATCGACCACGGAGTTGCCGTCGTCGACATCGGCTCGGGTCGCTACGACTTCGAGAGCCGTGCCGGTTGAGACGCTCGCAGACGGCCGCGTCCTCCGAGCCTTAGGAGCCGATGACCGCGTCGAGGTCCTTCGGAAGGGTCGACTCGATGTCGCCCCACTCGCCCGGCGTGACGAACCGCTGCACCGCGTGCAGCACCCGTTTCACGAGCACCTCGGTTCCACCTTCGACTTCGAAGGAGAACTCCCGGCGAACCCGTCCGAGGAATTCGTCCCGATGCATCTTCACCGGGACGCGGGCGGGATTCCAGCCTTCGTAGTAGAGACCACGCATCAACATCGGCAGTTGCGCGCCGAGGTCGGCCGCTTCCTGTACCGGCAGGCGGTCGCGCAGCGCGTGCAGCACGGCTCGCAGCGCGTCGTACGACTGTTGGCGACGCTGCTTCGGCCAGCCGTAGGCCTCCTCGATCTGCTTCAGCACCTGATTGGTCTTCTCGATCGTGGTGTCGAACGTCGCATAGCCCGTCTCGCTCATGGGTGCGCCTCCGTACTCGGGCGATCACGCCGGCGGCCGCCGATGGCCGGCATCGCGCGCGCTCTACCCACCACACACGCCTCTACACCCGACGCGGATCCGCTTCGGGCTCGACGTGGCTTCCCCGCGACAGCGGAGCCCGCAGTCCGGTTCCCTATGCTGCGCCGCCATGGCCGTGGCGCTCGGTGTGCTCGTCGCGATCGCGTTCGGATCCGGCGACTTCCTCGGTGGGCGCGCGGCGATGAGCGCCTCGACGCCTGGTGTGCTGCTCGTGTCGCAATGTTGTGCGGCGGTCGGGGCGGTCGTCGTCGCACTCGCGGTCGGGGCGAACGTGGCGATCGCGGACCTCCTCTACGGCGTCTGCGCGGGCGCGGTCAACGTTGTCGGGCTCGGGCTGCTGTATCACGGTCTCGCGAGGCGGACGATGAGCGTCGTCGCCCCCGTGGCCGCGGTCGTTGCGTCGATGGTTCCGGTCGGCTGGGGCCTGGCGAACGGCGAACGTCCAGGCCTCGTGGTGTTGGTCGGCGTCATGCTCGAGATCGGTGCCGCAGCCCTCGTCGCGAGGGAGCCCGGACGCGCGCCACGCGGTGCCATGGCCGAAGGCATCGTCACGGCGGTGCTCGCAGGTTGCGCGCTCGGCGCGTCCTTGGTGCTCTACGCGCAGACCTCGAGCGCGTCGGGCTTCTGGCCGGTGTTGACGGCCCGAGTGACCGCGGCATCCCTCGTCATCGCGTTCGTGTGGTGGCTGCGCAGGTCGCGTGAGGTGCGCATGCCCGTCGGCAACGCTCGCGGGCTGGCTCTTGGCGCCGGCGCGCTCGACGTGACCGCCGCGTCCTTGTTGCTGCTCGCCTTGCGTGAAGGGCTCATCGTGGTCGTCGCCCCGATCGCCGCGCTCGCGCCCGGGTTCACCGTCGTCCTCGCGTGGGCGCTGCTCGGCGAGCGGCTCGGCGTGCTGCAGCGGGTCGGTCTCGCCATCGCGTTGTGCGGACTCGTGCTCGTGTCGAGCGGTTGATCGGCGGCCATACTCCGCCGGTGCAGACACCGCGGACAGCGACCGAGGGAGCAGTTAGGCCGCGTCGCGTGTGAGCGCGCCGATGTCGGCGCGCATCTCGCCTGCTCGGGTCTCGAGGTCCCGGCCCCAGTCGGCGACGCGTCCGGCGAGCTGTTCGAGGAAGCTCCCGATCTCGGCCAGGCTCTGCTCGAGCCGGCGCCACTCCGAACCCATGTCAGCGTCCATGCCCTTCCGTCGACGCGCCGAAGGCCCGGCTTGAGGGCGATCTGCCAGCCGGCGCATCGGTGACGCACGAGACGTGTTGATGGGCGAGGCGTCATTCGGCACGGCGGAGTTCTGGCGGTGGCGTGCGGTGGTTTCGTCTCGCGTTTGGCCACCGTGCGATTGGTGTCGTCTACGACCCACGAGTGTGCGCGCTGCACCCACTGCAAGTTCTCGTGCCCGTGTCGGCTACGGAGCCCGAGACGTATCCCTGGGGCCGCTGCGAACCGAGACCATCAAGCGCCGCTGGTTGACGGTAAACCCGGTGTCCCGTACGGTCGCCGTGGCGTGTGGATGACAGCTCTTCGCGACCTGCAGTGGCGCCGGCGCCGTTTCGTGATCGCCGTGATCGGGACGTCACTCGTCTTCGCGATGACGCTCGTGCTCGCGGGGCTCGCCTCGAGCTTCGACCGCGAGGCGTCGAAGACCCTCGGTGTCATCGGAGCCGACGGCTTCGTGGTGCAGGCGGGTGTTGCCGGCCCGTTCAGCGGCAGTACGCCCCTGAGCGAGGACAGCGTCACCCAGGTCGGCGCGCTTCGCGGTGTGCGACAGGCCGGACCCGTCGTCTTCGTGCGCCAGGCGACCGGCGGCGCCGCGCCATTACCGGTGCAGGTGTTCGGCGCAATGCCGGGAACGGTAGGAGCGCCACACGTCTCGCAGGGCCGGCCGCCGCGGCGCGCCGGCGAGATCGCGATCGGCTCGAAGTTGCACGCGGCGATCGGTGGCCGCGTGATCGTCGGTGGACGGACCTACTCAGTCGTGGGGCGCGTCAGCAAGTCGACGCTCTACGCCGGCAGTCCGAACGTCTTTCTCACGCTCGCGGACGCGCAAACCCTCGCATACTCGGGTCAGCCCCTCGTCACCGCGGTTGCGACGCTCGGTACGCCGGTGAGCGCGCCGCCGCCCGGCCTGAAGTTCGTGCCGCTGCACGACGCGCGCGTCGACCTGCTCCGGCCGCTGAAGGACGCACGCCGCGCGCTCACGCTCGTGTCCGCCCTTCTTTGGCTCGTCGCCGCGTGCATCGTCGGGTCGGTCGTGTACCTGTCCGCGCTCGAGCGGGTCCGCGACTTCGCGGTATTGAAGGCCACCGGCGCGTCGAACCGGTCTCTCCTCGGCGGACTTGCCGTGCAGGCGGTCATCGTCTCGATGGCCGCGGCCGTCGTGGGCGCGATCTTCGCAATGGTGCTCGCACCGAAGTTCCCGCTCCCCGTCACGATCCCGCGGGACGCGCTGCTGCTCCTGCCGGCCGTGTCGGTTGGCGTCGGCCTGCTGGCCAGCCTGGCCGGCCTGCGCCGGACCGCCACCGTCGACCCCGCGCTGGCGTTCTCCGGTCCGTGAGAGGATCTCTTGCCGAGCGGGCGACCGGGCCGGACGGTCAGGAGATGTAGCGCCGGGCGCGTGAGTGCTTCTGGGGCTCGTCCAACAGCCGGAGACCCGCTTCCACGTCTTCGGGCACGACGCGACGGCTGCGAAGTACCCACGGGACGCCCGTGAGCGCGTCGACGACGCCCGACAACGTCACGCGGTCGTGTGGCGCCGTGCGCAGCAGATGCACGCTCCGCTGCAACGCGGCGAGCGCGGGCCGGCGCAGCCACCAGAACCACAGCGTGTTGCGGATGCCCTGCCGGCGGCGCAGGTGTGGATCGCGAGCGCGCGACGGGAAGTGGTGCACGACGGCGCCGGGGAGGTACACCATGCGCCAACCCTCCGCCGCCAGATCGCACGCCAGCAGCTGCTCCTCGCCGCCGATGAAGAACCGGTGGTCGAAGCCACCCGCGTCCATGAAGCTCTTTCGCCGAACCATCGATGCGCCCGCGAGGAAGCTGAGCAGACACGGACCGGGACAGTCGGCAGGCCGCGGGATGGGAGAGTCACGAAGCTCCTCGCAGATCGGATCTTCCCTCCCGTCGGGCTCGACGACGATGCTCGCGGTGACGACCGCAATGTCGGGATGCTCCTCGAGGACGTCGGCAGCCCGCCGCAGCGACCCCGACTCCCACCACGTGTCGTCGTCGCAGAACGCCACGTATGGTCGCTCGGTCTCCGCCACCCCCACGTTGCGCGCCGCGGCACCAAGGTTCCTGGCCGCGCGGATGACGCGTACGTCGGGGAACCGGCGCGCAAGGGCGTCGGCGGTCCCGTCGGCGGAGGCGTTGTCGACGATCACCATGGCCGGCTGTTCACGCACGCTCTCCATGTGGCCCACGGTGCGCAGCACTTCGTCACGGCGGTTGTGTGTGATGGTGACCACGCCGATGCGGTCGTCGCCCACTCCGCCTCCCAACCTGCACGTCGCCACTCGTACGCGGCGCGATGCGACGCGCGCGTTCGACTGCCCGCCACATCGCGAGCGAAAACCACGACGAGTGCGGCGTCGCTCCGGACGTTCCGGTTTCCCGGGTGCGACAGCCGGGGAAGATGGCCGGTACGTCATCGAGCGCCGGGAACCCGTCTGGCTGCGTCGCACGGCCGATCACCGAGCGGCCCGCTCCACTCGCCCTGCGTACACGCCATCGGAGCCGCGCCCATGTTGAGCGCTGATCGACCTGTCACCCCCTTTCGCGCGACGTACGAAGCGACCGCTTCCCGCGTCGTGGTGCGTGTCGGAGGTGAGCTCGACCTCGCGACGGCGCCGCAGCTCGCGGAGCTCCTGACCCGCGTCGAATGGGACCGGCCGGTCGTGGTCGATCTCACCGGTGTCACCTTCATCGACTCGAGCGGCATCCGGGTGCTGTGCGGCGCGGCCGCGCAGGCCGCGCGTCGTGGTGTGGCGTTCCAAGCCGTCGAGGCGTCCGGACCCGTGGCGCGAACGCTCCAGGTCGCGGGTGTGGCCGAGTGGCTGCAGGGCAGTCCGTCATCAGCGGCGGGTTAGCGGAAGAACGCCTCGGGCATCCTCTCGCCACGAGCAACGTCCCGCGGCGGGAAGTGTGCAGAGAACCGAGACGACCAGAGTGCAGTGGGACGCGACTGCGCCACAGCGTGCACGGCAGTTCGTGGCTGACGTGTTGGAACGTAGCGGTGCGGGCGATCGCCTGCGCGAACAAGCGATCCTGCTCGTGAGCGAAGTCGTGAGCAACGTCGTCAGGCACGCGTCCAGCGAGGCGACGATCGTCGTCGATGTCTCCGACGAGCACCTGCGCGTCAGCGTCACCGACGACGGACCCGGTTGGCCGAACGAGCGGCGGCCCGATGCCCGGGGAGGCTTCGGCCTGTATCTCGTCGACAAAGTCGCGACGAACTGGGGCACCTACAGGATCGGCGACGGAAAGACGGTGTGGTTCGAGCTCGCGAACGCCTAACGCGCGCTCAGGCCCAAGCGGTGGGGGCCGGCTTCCGCTCCAGGCGCTACAAGAGCGAACGTTCCGCGGAAGCCGGCCCCCACCGCTTCTCGATGAGCGTGCGTCACCCGTTTCCGAACTCGAGTAATTGAGGTGTGAGGAGGGGCCAGTGGTCGAAGAGAGCGCCTCTACCTTCTCTTGCTGCGTCGCCTTGCTGGTTCCACTCGTCGTCCCCCCAGGGTGGCTCGACCAGCTTGGCGTTCGGGATCACTTCGGCGAGGCGTTCGGATGTCGCTCTCGTGTGGTGCGGGTCGCTCGCTCCGCTGCGGAAGACGAGGGTGGGGACCTGGAGCTTGCTCAGTTGTTCGTCGGTGATGCCGGGGACAGTCGCCGCAGGGTCGGGGCAGTACACGAGCATCCAGCGTTCGAGTGTCGCGATGAACTCGCGAGGGTCGAGGGCCAAGAAGCGCTCGCGGTTGCGCGGATTGCGCTCGAGCACCTCGGCCCATTCGGGAAGCTCGACGACGGCGCCCATCCCGTGGCGCCACGCGACACGTATCGACTCGCCGCAGTAGTGCACACCGAGCAGCATGAGCCCGTAGACGCCACCTGAGATCCACAACATCGCGAGCTTCCGCGCGACATCCGGATGGCGGGCCGCAGTGAGCAACGAGACGCGCGCGCCGCCCGATCCACCGACGATCACCGCCGGCGCCATGTCGAGCGCGCGCAGGAGCCCGGCGAGCTTGTCGGCCTGCATCGCGGACTCCGACGCGCCGGTGAAGCAGACATCCGACGCGCCCGTGTTGGGCCGGTCCCAGATGAGCGCCCGTTGCCCGTTCGCGGCGAGCTGCTCGGCCAGCTCGCGGATCCCGGGCGTGTCCTTGCTGAAACGGCCGCCTGGGGTGAGTACCCATGCCGGCCCGTCGCCGATGATCTCGTATGCGATGCGCGTACCGTCGATCTCGACCGTCGGCATGACGGGACTGTACCGCCGCGACGCCGGTCCAAGCTGACACGGTTGTCAGGAACGAGCGGATGCGGGAAACTCGCGGCGATGACGCCCACCGGTGACGCGCCGCCGCTCGTCACCCACTGGATCGACGGCAAGCCCGACGAAGGGAGGTCGTCGCGTCGCGGTGACGTCTTCGACCCCGCGACCGGCCGCGTGACGAAGCACGTCACGTTCGCATCGGTCGAAGACGTCGACCACGCAGTTGGCGCCGCCCGCACCGCGTTCGGAGCCTGGCGCGCGACCTCGCTGACCGAGCGCACCAAGGTGCTGTTCGCGTTCCGAGAGCTGTTGCACCGCGGCGTCGAAGAGCTCGCGGAGATCATCACGGCCGAGCACGGCAAGGTCCGTGGCGACGCAGCCGGCGAGGTCGCCCGCGGGCTCGAGGTCGTCGAATTCGCGTGCGGCATGCCGCACCTGCTCAAGGGAAGCTTCTCCGAAGGAGTGTCGTCGCGTCTCGACGTGTACTCCTTGCGCCAGCCGATCGGCGTCGCCGCGATCGTCAGCCCGTTCAACTTCCCGGCCATGGTGCCGTGCTGGTTCTTTCCGATCGCCATCGCCGCCGGCAACGCCGTGATCCTCAAGCCGAGCGAGAAGGATCCGTCGGCCGCGAACTGGATCGCGCAGCGTTGGCAGGAAGCCGGCTTGCCGGCGGGAGTCTTCAACGTCGTGCACGGCGACAAGGTTGCCGTTGATCGCCTGCTCGAGCACCCCGACGTGAACGCGGTGTCGTTCGTAGGGTCGACGCCCGTCGCCCGCCACGTCTACGAGACGGCAACGCGCTTCGGCAAGCGGGTACAGGCACTCGGCGGGGCGAAGAACCACATGGTCGTGCTGCCGGACGCGGACCTCGATCTTGCGGCCGATTCGGCCGTCAACGCCGGGTTCGGCTCGGCCGGAGAACGCTGCATGGCGATCTCGGTCGTGGTCGCCGTGGAACCGGTTGCCGACGAGCTCGTCGCGAAGATCGCCGAGCGCATGAGCCGGCTCACCGTCGGCGACGGTCGTGCTGCATACGACATGGGGCCGCTCGTCACCGGCGCGCATCGCGACAAGGTCGCGTCGTATCTCGACGCCGGCGTGAAGTCGGGCGCGACGCTGGTGGTCGACGGGCGTGAGCATCCGGTGAAGGGCGACGCGGCGGGCTTCTGGCTCGGGCCGACACTGTTCGACGACGTCACGCCTCAGATGGAGATCTACACCGACGAGATCTTCGGCCCCGTGCTCTCGGTGATCCGCGTCGACAGCTACGACCATGCGCTCGCGCTCGTGAACACGAACCCGTACGGCAACGGCACCGCGATCTTCACGAACGACGGGGGCGCGGCACGGCGCTTCCAGAACGAGGTCGAGATCGGCATGGTCGGGATCAACGTGCCGATCCCGGTGCCTGTCGCGTACTACTCGTTCGGAGGCTGGAAGTCGTCACTCTTCGGCGACACGCACGCCCACGGTGTCGACGGCGTGCATTTCTTCACCCGCACCAAGGTGGTGACGAGCCGGTGGCTCGACCCGAGCCACGGCGGTGTCAACCTCGGTTTCCCCCGGAACACATAGGAGGGCTCCATGACGGCCCCGTTCGATCAGGTGAAGGTGATCGACGCCGACACGCATCTCACGGAGCGCCATGACCTGTGGACGAGCCGTGCGCCGGCCAAGTGGAAGGACCGGGTGCCGCACGTGACGAAGGTCGACGGCGCGGCTACGTGGGTGGTCGACGGCGAGGTGCTCGGCCGTGCTGGTGCGGGCGGCGTGATCGACCGCGACGGCAAGAAGGGCCGTTCGTTCGAAGGTCTCTACGAGTGGGAGATCGAACAGGCTCACGTCGCGGCATACGACCCGCAGGCGCGCGTCGAGCTCATGGACGACATCGGCATCTGGGCCCAGATCGTCTTCCCGGGCGTGGTCGGTCTCGGAGGCCAGGGCCTTGCCGACGTGGTGAAGGACATCGAGTTGCGCACACTGTGCCTCGAGATCTTCAACGACGCGAGCGGGCAGCTCCAGGCTGAGAGCGGCAACCGGTTGCTACCCATGGCTCTGCTGCCGGGCTGGGACGTCGACGCGTGTGTACGTGAGGCGCGGCGGGCCAAGGATCTCGGGCTGCGCGGCGTCAACCTCACGTCCGACACGCAGGACCTCGGTGCGGCCGACCTCGCCGACCGCGCGTGGGATCCCTTGTGGGAAGCGTGCAGCTCGCTCGGACTGCCGGTGCATTTCCACATCGGCGCGAGTCTCACGACGATGAACTACTTCGGCTCGTATCCATGGCCGGCTCACGACGACGACACGAAGCTCGCGATCGGCGGCACGCTGCTCTTCATCGGCAACGCGCGCGTCGTCGTCAACATCATCTGCTCGGGCATGCTCGAGCGGTTCCCCGAGCTCAAGATCGTGTCCGTGGAGAGCGGCGCCGGTTGGGTGCCGTTCA
This sequence comes from Acidimicrobiia bacterium, assembly GCA_024281095.1. Lineage (GTDB taxonomy): Bacteria > Actinomycetota > Acidimicrobiia > IMCC26256 > JAMXLJ01 > JAMXLJ01. Next base: position 40,810 of record JAMXLJ010000133.1, read on the forward strand.
TCCTCGAGGCGCTCGACTACGAGATGGCCGAGAACGCGCCCAAGCTGCGAGCGTCGCTGTCGCTGAGCCCGTCGGAGTACTTCCGGCGGCAGATCTACGCGACGACATGGTTCGAGCGCGCCGACCTGCCCGCGATCGTGCGTTCCGTGGGGGAGGACAACATCATGTTCGAGACCGACTTCCCCCACCCGACGTGCCTCTACCCGGAACCGTTGAAGATCGCGGCACAGAACATGCACGATCTGAGCCCGGCGGTGCAGCGCAAGATCCTGGGCGAGAACGCGGCCAAGCTGTACGGCTTATGAGCCGCGGTTGAGCCGGATGGCCCACGGGATGTGACTTTCGGTCCTGGGTATGGCCACTCGAATCGGTGCATCGTCAGCCCAACGGCACACGAGCATCGGAGTCGGGATCATGACCGTGACCCTCGAACCGCAGCAGACCCAGCCGGCACCGGCACGGCCGGGCACCCCGCGGCCGGCGTCCCCTCCGAGCATTCGCGAGCAGTTCCGCGGCCTGAAGTCGGTGCTCCTGACGGTAGGGGGCGTGATCGTCGCCGCGGTCGCCGCGATCGTCGTGGGCGCCACCTTCTTCCACCCGACGACACCGGCCAAAGCGACCGTCATCGACTACGCGATCCGGATGCCGGTCAGGATGAAGGCCGGCACGCACAAGTTGCAGCTGGTCAACTCCGGTGCGCAGGGCCACGAGCTGTTGATATTCCGGACGTCGCTTCCGGCCGCCGCGCTTCCGGTGGGCGAAGACGGTGACGTGCTCGAGGAGTCGCCGCAACTCGACAAGGTCCTCGACAGCGGCGACGCGCTCGCGCCGAACAAGACCCAACCGCTCATTGTGCATCTCACGCCCGGTCACTACGTCGCCGTCTGCAACCTGCCGTCGCACTACCGCCTCGGCATGAGGCTGGACCTCTACGTCACGAAGTGAGCGAGGCCTGCCGCGTCCAGCTGCGCGTCACGGCGCGGGACTGCAGTCCTCGATGGGCTGTCCGAAGCGAAATATGACTTGTCAGGTCGGCTTTCTACGCCTACCCTCGCGGCGTGACGTTCGGAGCCATCGCCAACGACGCCTGGGGCGAGTTGACGCGCGAGTGCTTCGACGAACGCTGTCGTCGCAGCAGCTGATCCGACGCGCTCCGGCCGGAGCGCCCTGCTGCGGGAGACATCGTGAGCGCCACATTCATCGACGCGCGGTCGACATCATCGTCCGATCCCGGCACCGTCCTGTCCGAGCGCGTGCTCGCGACGATCGCCGGCGGTTGGGCCCGCAGCGCAGCCGACCAGCTGCCGGCGCTCGAGCGCGGCGCGCGCACGTACGAGCGGGTGCTGTGCTGCTACGGGTACGACGTCTGGGTCATCCACTGGGCCCCCGGTTCCGGAATCGACCCGCACGACCACGCTGAGTCGGCGGGCGCCTTGCACGTCGTGCTGGGTGAGCTCGTCGAAGGGCACTACGAGACCGGCGCACCAACCGCGTTCCGGCGCCTCGAGGCCGCGCGGACACGCACCTTCCCGGTCGGTCACGTGCACGAGGTGCGGAACGTCAGCGCGGACGTCGCCACGAGCGTGCACGTGTACTCGCCGCCGCTCACCAAGATGACGTTCTACCAGTGAGCAGAGCCGCCGCTCGTGGCCACGCCGGCCGGACACGGTGGCGCGGCGGCACGACGAGTGGGACTCTTGACGCCATGGTCACGACCACCGCGTTGGAAGTGCGTCCGCTCACGCCGACGATCGGCGCCGAGGTGCACGGTGTGGATTGCGCCGGCGACCTCGACGACGACGTCATCGGCGCGATACGCCGCGCCTGGTTGCAGCACCTTGTCCTGTTCTTCCCGGGCCAGCAGCTCACCGACGAGCAACAGGTCGCGTTCGCGCGACGTTTCGGGGACGTGACGGAGGGACATCCCGTCGAGCAGACGCTCGACGAGCTGCCCGAGGTGCAGCCGATCGACAGCCTGAAGGACCGTACGAACTTCTGGCACACCGACGTCACCTTCATGCCGAAACCGCCGATGGCGTCCATGTTGCGTGCGGTGGTCGTGCCGGAAGCGGGTGGCGACACGATGTGGGCGGACACGCGAAGCGCGTACGACGCCCTCGCGGCGCCGTTGCAGCGTCTGTGTGACGGCATGCTCGCCGTGCACTACGACGCGTACTACGCGGAGCTCGTCGCATCCGGCAAGGGCAATGTGTGGGACGGCAAGAAGCTCGAGCGGCTCTGGCCCGTCGAGCACCCGATCGTGCGCATCCACCCCGAGACCGCCCGTCCGAACCTGTTCGTGAACCCGCAGTTCACCGTGGGCATCAAGGGGTTCCCCGGCCCGCAGGCGCACAGCTTCCTCCGCCTGCTCTACGACCACATGACGCAACCGGAGTTCATCGTCCGGTACCACTGGCAGCCGGGCACGTTGGCGTTCTGGGACAACCGCACGACGATGCACTTCGGCATCTACGACTACGGTGACGCCCGCCGCATCATGCACCGCGTCATTCTTCGGGGCGACGCGCCGGCCGGACGCGACGTCGTCTCGCGGTGGGCCCACACCGAGGAGCCGATCGGGTGACCGAGCCGCGCCCGTCCTGAGAATTCCCGGAATCCCGGGAACTTCGACCCGCCGGTGAGCGACTACCTCCACATGAAGTGCGCTGCATGCCGGGAACTGCTGTCGGCTGCGCTCGACGGTCAGGCGTCGGGCGACGAGCTCGTGCACACCCAGGATCACGTGAAGACGTGCGCGTCGTGCCGTGCGTTCGCCGGCCGGCTGGCCCGTCTGCACCGCGAGACCCGGCTCGTTCCGGCGCCCGAGGTGCCCGATCTGACCGCGTCGATCCTGACTGCGATCGGTGCCGAGCAGCACGGCCGTGAGCAGTCGCGGGCATGGCCGCTGCGCGCGGTGCTTGCCGTCGTCGCCGCGCTCGAGATCGGTGCCGCGATGCCCGCGCTCCTGTTGGGTGACGATGCCGGGTTGTCCGCGCACGCGGCCCGTCATGCCGGCTCGTTCGCGTTGGCGATCGGCGTCGGCTTCCTGTACGCGGCATGGCGGCCGCGACGCGCCGCCGCTCTCCTCGTCGTCGCGGGCGCGCTCGTCGCGTGCCTGACGCTCGCGTCGGTGCTCGACGTCGCGTCGGGCCGGGCTGCGGTCGGAAGCGAGGTACCCCACCTGCCGGAGCTCGTCGGTCTGTTGGCGGCGTGGTTGTTGATGCGCGAAACGGCCGTCGAGCGGTCCCTCGAGGCGATATGACGGCGAAACGCATCATCGTCCTCGCCGCGATGGTCGCCGGCCTGGTCGTCGCGACCGCGGGCCCTGCCTTCGCCCACGCGGTGCTGATCTCGACCGATCCGGCTGCGAGCACGACGCTCACGAAATCGCCGAAGACGGTGACGCTGCGCTTCGGCGAGAACGTCGAGGCGTCGTTGGGAGCGATCCGCCTCTTCAACCAACGCGCGCAGCGCGTCGACGTGGGCGCGCCGTTCCATCCCAATGGTCGCGGCAGCGAGGTGAGCGCGACACTCCCGTCGCTCGGCTCGGGGTTGTACGTCGTCACGTGGCGCGTCATCTCGGCCGACTCGCACCCCGTGCACGGCGCGTTCACGTTCCAGGTCGGTGCGTCCACCGCAACGCAGTCGGTGAACAGCACGAACAGTCTCGTCAGTAGGCTGCTCACCAAGCAGAAGGGCAGTACCACTGTCGGCGTCGTCTACGGCGGCCTGCGCGCCGTCGTCTTCGCGGCCCTCGCCGGCCTCATCGGCGGAGCCGTGTTCGTCGGGCTCCTCTGGCCCGAGGGACGCACGTCACGTCGGGTGGCGCACATCGTGTGGGGCGCGTGGTGGGTACTGCTCGCATCGACTCTGGCCGCGTACGCCGTTCAGGGCGTCTACGCCGCCGGCCTGCCGCTCACGTCGGCACTGAACAGCGCGGAGCTCCGCGGCGTGTGGCACACCCGGTTCGGTCACGTTTCGATGCTGCGCGTGGCGCTGCTGGCGCCCGCGTTCGGCCTGTTGTGGATCTTGTTCCCCGGTCGCCGCCGGCTGCGGCCGTTGCCGCGCTGGTGGTACGGCACCGCTGCGCTCGCCGGTGTGGCGCTCGCGCTCACGCCGGGGCTTGCCGGGCACGCGAGCACCGATCGGTGGCACCAGTGGGCGCTGCTGTCCGACACGGTGCACGTCGGGGCGATGGCGATATGGCTCGGTGGCCTCCTCGTCCTGTGCGCGTGCGTGATGGCGGCTGCCGACGCCGATCTCCTGCGCCGCGTCCTCCCGCGGTTCTCGACGGTCGCGTTCGCCTGTGTGGCGGTGCTCGTCGCGACCGGGGTGTTCCAGGGCTACCGACAGGTCGGCACGCTGCACGCGCTCACCAGCTCGAGCTACGGGCGCTTGCTCCTCGTGAAGACCGCGTTCGTCGTCCTGCTCGTGACCGCGGCCGGCTTCAGCCGCGATGTGGTGAACCGCTGGTTCCGCTATCCGCTCGAGCCCGACCGCGACGAGGTCCCGGTGCACGCGATGGCCGGCGCCGTGACCGACGGTCGCGACGGCGCTGCGGGTCCTGCACGCGCCGGCACTGTCGGACTCGACGGGCTCGACGACGACGAGGTGGCGGATCTGCTCGACGACGAGCGGGCCGAGGTGAGCCGGCTGCGGCGCTCCGTGTTCGCGGAGGTCGTCGTCGCGGCGGCGGTGCTGGTCGTCACCGCGCTGTTGGTCAACGCGCCGCCGCCGGTCGCCCTCGCGTCGCAGCCGTACTTCAAGACCGTCTCTGCAGGCGGGCGTTTCTACGACCTGATCGTGTCACCGGCCAAGAGCGGCCCGAACCAGGTGCACGTCACGACGGTCACCGAGGGCGGAGCGCTCGCGAGCGTGTTGCAGATGACGATCACGGTCGACAACCCGGGCAAGGGGATCGCGCCGATCAAGGTGCCCCTGCTGCGCCTGGCCCCCGGCCACTACGCGTCCTACGCATTCCAGTTCCCGTTCCCGGGAACGTGGCGCCTGAACGTCACCGCTCGGTTCAGTGAGATCGACGAGACGACGTTCAGCACACCTGTCCCCATCCACTAGGAGTAGTAGATGAAAACCATCCGACGGCTGACGGTCGCGCTCGCGGTCGGTACCGCGGTGCTGCTCGGCATCGCGGCGCCGGCCTTTGCTCACGTGACGGTCGACCCCAAGGAAGCGCCGGCCGGAGCGGACGCCGACCTGAGCTTCTCGGTGCCGAACGAGATGGACAACGCGAACACCACCCAGCTGCAGGTGTTCTTCCCGACTGATCATCCGATCGCGTCCGTCAGTGTGAAGCCCGTCCCGGGCTGGACGTTCAGCGTGCAGATGATGAAGGTGACGACGCCGATCTCGACCGACAGCGGCAACACGACCGACGCGGTCCAGAGCGTGACGTGGACGGGCGGCGCGATCAGGCCCGGCGAGTTCCAGGAGTTCACCGTGTCGGCCGGCTTGCCGGAGAACGCGACGTCGTTGGCGTTCAAGTCGATCCAGACCTACGACAACGGCCAGGTCGTGCGATGGATCGACCCGACGGTGAAGGGTCAACCGGAGCCGGATCATCCCGCACCGACGCTCACGCTCACCGCGGCCAACGCGGCGACGTCGGCAACTGCGCCGGCCGCAGCGGCGTCGTCGAAGAGCGACTCCACCGCGCGTACGCTCGGCATCATCGGGATCGTGCTCGGTGCAATCGGTGTGATCGTCGCCGGAGCGGCGCTGGCGAATGCGCGACGGGCGACGGCCCGGGAGGGTTGACCGGCACCGTCACGAGTCTGCGGCGCAGCCCAGCCATTCCTTGGTGCGGCGTCCGCGGGCCTGGGTAGACAGGCGCCTCGGCTGCCCGTCAGCTGACACGGGATCGTGAACCGGTTCGGCAACGGGCACGCACGAGTGCCATGTGGTTGGGTGCACGTGCAGGCCCGTGTGAACCCCTGGCGCTCGCGCCTTCGGATGGTTCCTCCTCGTGCGCGGACCGGCCCCGTGTGGTAACGCCGGGCCTCGCAGGGCTCTTTGATGATGAGGGCCCCGCGCACCGGGAGTTGCCACAGCCGTGGTTTGGGACGACGAGTTCGTTGCGTTCTTCGCCGAGGGCGAGCCCCGACTTCGACGCGCGCTCGTAGCCGCGCTGGGCGCTCAGCGTGGACGCGAGGCCGCGGCCGAAGCGCTCGCTTACGGGTGGGAGCACTGGGACGCGGTTCGAACGATGCACAACCCACTCGGTTACCTGTACCGGGTGGGGCAGAGTCGCACCCGGCCACGACGCTCGCGGGCCGTCGTCGAGCGATCGGCACCGGTGGAGCCCTGGACGGAGCCTGGTCTCGCGGCCGCGCTCGGAATGCTCTCCGAGCGGCAACGCGTCGCGGTCGCGCTCGTGTACGGCTTCGGCTGGACCCTTCGTGAGGTGGCCGAACTGACCGGCATCGCCGTCACGACTGTGCAGAACCATCTCGAACGTGGGCTTGCCCGGCTGCGGGCGGCGCTGGAGGTACACGAGGATGTATGAGCTCGATTCACGGATTAGGGAGCTCATCGACATCGGTGCACCGCCGATCCGGCTGGAGGAGCTCGAGGTGCCGCGCCGCCGCGCCGAGATGCGCACGCGCCGGCGGCCAAGCCGGATCACACGCCGGCCCGGACTCGTCGTATTCCCTGCGATTGCGCTGGCACTCGCGGCCGGCGCAATCGTGATCAACGCGACCGTCGGCCGCGGCCATGACGCCGCGATCCGCGTGTCGGCTCCGCCTGGGACCGGTCGCCGCTCGTCGCAGGAATGGATGCGGTTCGAGCACTGTGGCTACCAGCCCGGCTGCCCCGCGACACCGAAAGAGGTCGCGGCGTTGTTCGGCGTACCGATCGCGACCCCGAGCGAGGTTCCAACCGGTTGGCAGCTCGCCCGCTCGTATCTGGTCGTGTATCCGCGAGGCTACCCCGGCGTGCCCGACCGACCCATTCCCGTATATCACCGTACGTGGGCACGACCTGGAACCGACTTCAGTCGGATGGACGCGAGCTATATCACGCTTCGCCAACGCGTCGCCCGGCAGGGCGAGGCCGCGTGGTATGCCGGTCATGCGACCGGCCATCTCGCCGACGGAACGCCGTTCGTCGCTTCGCTCGGATCGCCGGCGGACGCCTTCGCAATGATTGAGTGGGTGCGCGGCTCCGTCGTCGTCGCCGTCCTTCGGTCACATGTCCCGTACGTCCAGCAGCTTCAGTTCGCGAACTCGCTTGCCGACGCGCCACAGATTGACCAACCGTGAACAGGCTCGTCGAGACCGACCAGCCTGAAGTTCGCGTTGCCCGGCGACGTCACCGGCGTGCCATCGCGGAAGGGTACGGACGGCCTGGGAAGCTGGGCACCATGTCCCGTCGCCGGCGTGCCTAGGCTCTGGCGCCATGAGCGAAGCTGCAGCCAAGGCGTTCGAGTTGTATCGAGCCGACGTCGGCAACGACGAGGGCGCGGGGGAGTGGTTCGAGGTCACCCAGGAGCAGGTGAACCAGTTCGCCGACGTCACCCATGACCACCAGTTCATCCACGTGGATCCGGAGCGGGCGAAGGACACGCCTTTCGGCGGCACGATCGCCCACGGATTCCTGACCCTTTCGATGCTCACTCACCTCGCCGCCGGCGCCAGCTCCGCGCCACCCGATCCGGGAAAGTTCGAGGGCCTCGTGATGGGCATCAACTACGGCTTCAACAAGGTGCGGTTCGTGAGCCCGGTGAAGGTTGGCTCGCGCATCCGCGCCCGGGCCGTCACGACCAACGCGGAGCTGAAGGGCAACTCCGTCGAGGTGACGCGCTCGTTCACCGTCGAGATCGAAGGCGAGGAGCGGCCGGCGCTCGTGGCCGAGTGGGTGACGCGCAGCGTGTACGCGTAGCGCGCGCTAGCGAAGGCTGTCGGCCACCTGCGCGAAGAGCCGGACGGTCTCGGTGTCGGGGTAGTCGCTGCACCACGGGTAGAAGCCGGTGCAACCAAGGTCGACGTAGCTCTGCACCTTTTCGGCAACCTGCTCCGGTGTGCCGACCAGGTTGCCGGCTTGCCACGACTCCATCGGTTCGCCCCAGAAGGAGCGTGAGCCGGCGTCGGCGATCTCCTTCTCGGTCTCCCGAACGAAAACTTCCGGCGAGATGGTCTTGCGGATCTCGTCGTAGTCGCGCCCGATTTCCTTGCAGTGCTGTTGAAGCACCTCGGCCTTGTGCTGCCACTCGTAGGGCTTGCCGCCGAAGTTCGACGAGTCCGCGTGGCGCGCGACGACCCGGAGCGTGAGCTGTTCGCCGCCGCCGCCGATGAGGATCTCGGGATGCGGCTGTTGCACCGGCTTCGGGTCGCATTGCGCACCGTCGAGCGTGAAGTGCTTCCCCTGGTAACTCACGTCGGGCTCCGACCACATCGCCTTCACGATCTCGACGGTCTCGCGCAGTAACCGGATCCGGTCGGCCGGCCGGGGGAACTCGTAGCCGTAACCGGTGAACTCGTGCTGATACCAGCCCGCGCCGATGCCCCAAATCAGGCGCCCGCCCGACATCACGTCGATGTTCGACGTGATCTTCGCCAGCAGCCCGGGGTTGCGGTACGGCGCGCATCCGACCATCTGGCCGAGCTTGATGCGTGACGTGCGCTGGCTGATGGCGGCCATGGTCGTCCAGCACTCGAACATCGCCTCGTGCGCAGGGACCGGCACGTTGTGGAAGTGGTCGTACACCCACAACGAGTCGAAGCCGAGCTCTTCGGCGAGCTGCGCGATCTCGACCGCCTTCGCCCACTTGGCCTGCGGATCGTCGATGAGGGCCAGCTCCATCTTCCAGCCCTGCGGCACGAACACGCCGAACGTGAGGTCATGAGAAGCCATGCGCACTTCCTACCAATGTGGGACGCCGCGTGTCGCATGTGAGGCGAAGATCGATGCGGGTCCGTTCAACGCGTCCGCACGCGTCCGGTCCATTGCGCCCAGAGGGCGCTCAGTCCTACTGCCCCGAGCGCGGGCAGGACGGCATCGAGCGCCACGCGGAATCGAGATGCGCCGGCGGCGCAGGTTCACAACGCCCGAGGCGCGAATAGCTCTCCGGTAGCAACGGGCTGGAATCGCGCGTGGCGCCGGCGGGCGCGCCGTAGTGCCGGCGAGCGTGAAGTCGCGGAAGGTCGGATCTTCGCGGCGGGATCCTCCTCAGGGCGCGGCCCGTCGTCCATCGAAGCAGAGGGGTCGAGTGGCGACGGCGAGTCTCAAATCCCGCTCGTGGCCGAAGGCACGCGGACGGTGGCATCATCTCCGGGGCGCTGTCTAGGCTCTGTCAGGCGGGGAGGCAGGGGAATGATTGACGTCGCGACGACAGGTGTCGCGCATGCCGCGGAAACGGTGAGGGACGCCGACCGTCCCGCCACCGCTGAGAGCGCACGCCGGTTCCGTCTCGGTCACCAGCCGGCGCTCGACGGCATCCGGGCGGTCGCCGTCATCAGCGTCATCGCGTTTCACGGCAATGTCTCGTTCCTTCGTGGCGGCTTCCTCGGCGTCGACATCTTCTTCGTCCTCAGCGGCTTCCTGATCACCGACCGCCTGCTCGAAGAGCGCATCTCGACGGACCGGATCAGCCAACGAGCCTTCTACGCACGCCGGGCACTCCGCCTGCTTCCTGCACTCGCCGTGGTGCTCGCCGTCGTGCTGGTCTACTCGCAGGTGTTCGAGACGACCCTCATGGCCGGCCTGACGCGTCGCGAGGGTGTAGCGACCGCAGGCTACGGGGCGAACTGGTACGACCTCTGGCACGGGGCACCCCTTCCCACCCCGCTGTCGCACACGTGGTCTCTTGCGATCGAGGAGCAGTTCTACCTGCTCTGGCCACTGCTCCTCGTGCTGTTCCTGGGTCGACGGTGCAACCTCAAGCGCGCGTTGTCGTTCACGCTGGCCGCAGCCTTCTCGTCGACGTGCCTTTTGCTGGTGCTGGCCCGGGGGGGCCATGGTGCGCGTCTCCACGCCAACTTCGGGCTCGACACGCGAGCGGGAGCGCTCCTGCTCGGCGCGGCTGCGATGATCGCGGTGTTCGTCGGTTGGTTGCCGTCATCCCGCCGCGCCGTCAACGCGCTTCGCGGCCTTGCTGTCGCGGCATGGGTGGGGACATTCGTGATGCTGATGGTCGGCAGATCTCGCATGCTCGAGTCGCTCTGGCTCACACCAGTGATCGCGCTCACCGTTGCCGTGATCCTGCTCGACCTCATGGTCCCGGGAGGGCGTGCGGCCCGTGTGCTCTCGGTGCGGCCTTTGGCATTCGTCGGCCGCATCTCGTACGGGCTCTACCTTTGGCACTGGCCCGTGATGTTTTGGATGACGTCGCGACTCAAGTCCTCACCCATTGCTCCGATGATGCGCCAAGTCGAGCGCTGGGGCTTCTGGCCGACGTTCATCGTCGACGTCGCGGTGACATTCGTCCTCGCATTGTTGTCGTACAAGTTCGTCGAACTGCCGATGCTCCGGCGCAAGCGCCGGTTCGAGCGCCTTCCCTCGGAGACGGGGAACTGAAGGATTCGGCTGCGGGAACGCATCGTCGGCGCATCGACGCTCTGGCTCTCCGAAGACGAGCGCGGATGGCAAGACAGGACGCAATGACCGCAAGAGACGCGATCAGGTCGCGGTGTCGGCCCGGGCCGCCAGGTCCACTCCAGGGGTGGTCGTGACGGCCGGCTTCGGCTGCTGGCTGGCCGACGGTACGCCCCCAGGGACTCGAACCCTGAACCCGCAGATTAAGAGTCTGCTGCTCTAACCAGTTGAGCTAGGGGCGCGTCCGGTCAGCCTACCCCGGCTCCGAATCCGGGCCCGCCTCCGGCCTACCGTTCGGGTCGAGCGAGGAGGGGAGCCGTCGATGAAGGTCCTGGTGACGGGGTCGAGCGGTCTGATCGGCACGGCACTTGGGGACGCCTTGCGCGCGCGGGGCGACGAGCCGGTCGCGCTCGGGCGCAGCGGCCGCGAGGGCCTGTCGTGGGATCCCGAACGCGGCGTGCTCGACCCGGCCGTGTTCGACGGCGTCGACGCGGTCGTGCACCTCGCCGGGCGCAGCATCGGCGAGCACCGCTGGAGCGCCGGCGAGAAGCAGGCGATCCTCGAGAGCCGCACGCGCGGCACGACTCTGCTCGCGTCGACGCTCGCGCGTCTCGGCGCGCCGCCGAAGACCTTCGTGTCGGCGTCGGCGATCGGGTACTACGGCAACCGCGGCGACGACGAGCTCACCGAAGACAGCGGTCCCGGCGATGGGTTCCTCGCGGATGTCGTCGTGCAATGGGAGCGGGCGACGGCCGCGGCCCAGAACGCGGGCATCCGCACGGTTCGGGTCCGCACCGGCATCGTCCTCGCAAGTCACGGCGGTGTGCTGGCCCGGCTGTTGACGCCATTCCGGCTCGGCCTCGGCGGACGCACGGGTCCGGGCACGCAGTGGATGAGCTGGATCTCACTAGCCGACGAGGTCGGCGCGATCCTCCACGCGCTCGATCACGACGTCGTGCGTGGCGCAGTCAATCTCGCGGCACCGAACCCGGTGAGGAACGCCGAGTTCGCTCGCTCGCTCGGTGAGGCGCTGCACCGACCGGCGATCCTGCCGACACCCCTGCTTCCGTTGAAAGTCCGATACGGCGACGAGCTCGTGCGGGAGTTGCTGCTGTTCAGCCAGCGTGTTCGACCGACTCGACTGCTGGAATCGGGATACCGGTTCCGGCACCCGGAGTTGCGCGACGTATTGAGCGCGACGCTCGAGCCGCCGTCGACGTGAGGCTCTGGATCGACACCGACGTCGGTACGAATCCCGACGACGCGATCGCGGTCGCGCTCGCGTGCACCCATCCCGATGTGATGCTCGCCGGAGTCAGCACGGTCGGTGATCCCGACGGACGTCGCGCCGCCGTTGCCCGCGACGTGCTGGCAGACATGGGAGCCGATCCTGCACTCGTGGTGAGCGCCGAGTCGTTCCGTCCGGACGCGCTCCGAAACGCCGGTGCGGACGCGCTCCTCGCGATCGGACCGCTCACGAACGTCGCCCGCATCGTCGAGGCCGGGTCGCATCCGGCGCGTCTCGTGGTGATGGGTGGCGCGCTCCGCCGTGTGCACCATCGCGACGCGTGGCGCGAGATCGAGAGCAACTTCGCCGCCGATCCGAACGCGGCCGCTTTCGTGCTCGCGCGCGTCGACGTGTTGTTGGTGCCGCTCGACGTGACGCACCGGGTCTGCCTCGACGACGAGCAGCGGGCCAGGCTCGCGGCCCGGCGCGAGTCGCTCGGGCAGGCGCTCAGGTCGTGGCCGCATGCGGTGTGTCTCCACGATCCGCTTGCATTGCTCGCATTGGCAGGCGAACCGTTCTTCACGATCCAGTCACGCCGGCTCGACGTCGATTCGTCCGGTCGGCTGATCGAACGAGTCGAGGGGCGTCCGCAGCGCGTGGTGACGGACGTCGATGCCGACGCGGCCATCGCGCGTCTCTTCCGACTGCTCGACCGCAGCCGTTACTAACATGTGCGTCGTGCGCCCGTAGCTCAGTTGGATAGAGCGGCGGACTTCTAATCCGCGGGTCGGGGGTTCGAATCCCTCCGGGCGCGCCCACCGCACAGGCACTCGCGACGCTGATGACGGTCGCTCCACACTTTGCGGCCGCACGACTCACACCGCCGCGCAGGGCACTTACCGCCGTCCACCACGGACGCCCAGTTTTGGCCGCGTCGGCGCGCATGTCCGATCATTTCAGTTGCCCCTTCTTCTGTTCGAGCAGGTCGTGGGCCCGTTGTCAGCATCAGGGAGAGCGACGTGGGGCTCGCTGGCGAGCAACGTCAGTCGGACTTCCCAGGTACGTCCCGGCCGTGATGTCGGGCTGGTAGGCGCGGGTGAAGCCTCGGTCGTCGACTCCGCGGCGTCAGGGGCTGACATTCGCTCGGTCGAAGACGATCGCCCAGGGCGCGCCGCCGATCCCATGAAAGTCAACGACGCCCGATGGCAGTGCGAACCGCACGCTCGGCGTCGCCGCGAGCACCGGGGGGCGGTCCTGCACTTGGCCGAACGAGATCAGCGTGCGCACGGGCGGGAGCGTACCTACCAGACGACGACCGAGGCTTTTTCCCCACAGGGCTAGAAGAGCTTCCAAACCGGATCGAGAATCGCGGTTTCGCCGGCCAACATGAGCAGCAGCATGACAGCCGCAACGATCCATGCCAGCAACACAATCTTTTCGAACCACGTGACCCGAAAATGACGATCAGGGTCCATCATCGCCGCCGTCCGTTCAACGTGCGACGCTCGATCGGCTCAGTCAGATTAGACCCCCGCAAGGCGCAGCGCACCTAACGCGCGATTTCGCCAGTCACGACGTACAGACGGTTGCACCGGCACGGACCGTTGCAGCAACCGAAGCCGCGCGTGCCGCCTGTGATCAACGCCGCGTGATCGAGTGCCACGCGGCAGAACTCATCACTGCTGTGGTGTGACCCCGTCCCAGTGCATGTGCATGACGACGGCCATGGCTACTCCGTGGTTCGGCGGCGCACGTGCACACGGG
>JAMXLJ010000134.1 GCA_024281095.1 Acidimicrobiia bacterium
AACTCCTCGAGCCCGTACGGCCCGAGCTCGCGTCCGGTCCCCGACTGCTTGTATCCGCCGAAGGGCGCGAGCGGGTTGAACTTCTGGCCGTTGATGTCGACCTGGCCCGCCTGGAGCCGCCGGGCGACGCGCACCGCGGACTCCTGGTCGGGGCCGTACACGCCCGCGTGCAGCCCGTAGATCGTGTCGTTGGCGATGCGGATCGCGTCCTCTTCGTCGTCGTAGGGGATGATCGAAAGCACCGGGCCGAAGATCTCCTCCTGCGCGATCGTCATGTCGTTGCGCACGTTGGCGAACACGGTCGGCTTCACGTAGTAGCCCTTGGGGTGGTCTTCGGGCTGGTCGGGGCCGCCGGTCACGAGCGTCGCGCCTTCCTCGATCCCCTTCTTGATGTAGTTGCGCACGCGGTCGCGTTGCGTGTCGGAGATCACGGGCCCGATGCCCATGTGCGTCTCGTCGGCCGGGTCGCCCAGCGCGAAGCCTTCCGCAACCTCTTTGGCCTTCGCCGCGATCGCGTCGTGCTGCGCGCGCGGCACGAGCATGCGGGTCCATGCGATGCAGGTCTGACCCGAGTTCATGTAGCAGCTGCCGATGCCCGCGGTGACGGCGTCGTCCACCGGCGCGCCGGGAAGGATGATGAAGGGCGACTTGCCGCCGAGCTCGAGCGCCACCCGCTTCACGCTCTCCGCCGCCAGCTCCGCGACGCGCTTGCCTGCACGCGTCGACCCGGTGAACGAGACCATGTCGACGTCGGGGTGCCGCGCGATTGCCTCGCCGACCACCGGGCCGGTGCCGCACACGAGGTTGAAGACACCCGCGGGCAGACCGACGTCGTCGACGATCTCGGCGAGGATGAACGCGCTCAACGGCGCGACCTCGCTCGGCTTCAACACGATCGTGCAGCCCGCGGCCAGCGCGGGCGCGACCTTCGCGACCACCTGGTGGAGCGGGTAGTTCCAGGGCGTGATGCATCCGACCACACCCACCGGCTCGCGCACCACGAGGGAGTTGCCGATCTGCTCCTCGAACGTGAAGTTGTTCGCGATGTCGACGTAGGAGCCCATCACCGCGGTCGGCAGGCCCGCCTGAATCATCTTCGCCCACATGAGCGGCATGCCGACTTCGCCGCTGATCGTCGCCGCGATCTCGTCGCTGCGCGCGGCGAGGCCCTCGGACAGACGCTGCAGGTACTTCGAGCGTTCCTCCACGGGCGTGGTGCTCCACGACGCGAACGCATCGGCCGCCGCGGCCACGGCTTCGTCGACGTCGTCCGGCGTGCCCTCGGGAACGCGGCCCATCACCTCTTCGGTGGCCGCATTGACGACGTCGATGGTTCCTTTGCCCGTCGAGGGCACCCACGACCCGTCGATGTAGAGCTTGTCGCGGTCCTGCATCGTGATCTCCTCGTGTCGGGAAGGCGGGACGGCCCGGCTCGCCCGAACCCGTTTCCGGACGCACTTGACTGGCCGGTCAATCTACCGCCGTACCGGATGCCTGTCGCCGGGCTCGCGGGCCGCGCCGCGGGCGCTCGGAGCGTCCCGCAGCGTTGTCGCTAGCCTTGGCCGGCATGCGACAGGCGGATTGCGGTTGAGCACCGGCACGGGGAACGACCCCTTCGGCGAAAACGACGACCAGCAGGCGTTGCGCAAGCTCGCGCGCGACGTCGCCGAGCGCGAGCTCGCCCCGATGGCCCGTCATTGGGACGAGACCGAGGAATTTCCCCAGGCTTCGTGGGACGCGCTGCGCGCGGCCGACCTGTTCGGCATCACCATCGGCGAGCGCTATGGCGGGATGGGCATGGGCGACGTCGAGGCGGCGATCGTCCTCGAAGAGCTCGCCCGGGTCGACGTGTCGTCGGCGATCCTGGCCCAGCTCGTGTTCAACGGACCACCGCGGGCGATCGAGCACCTCGGCTCCGACGCGCTCAAGGAGCGGTGGTTGCCGATCGCGGCGTCGGGCGAGGGTCTGTTCTGCATCGGCATCAGTGAGACCGAGGCCGGCTCGGCCGTCACCCACATGCGCGCGCGTCTGACAGCAGACGGTGACGGCTACCGGCTCAACGCGTACAAGAACTACGTCACGGGCGGCCACAAGGCGCGGGCGTGTCTGGTGTGGTGCCGGTTCCCGGGCAGCGAGGGTGCGAAGGGCATCGGCGCGGTCGTCGTCGATCTCTCGGCCGACGGCGTGAGCATCGCCGGCACCCACGAGAAGATGGGGCTGCGCGGCACGAGCGAGGCCGAACTCGCCTTCGACGACGTGCGCATCGGGCCCGACGACGTGCTCCTGGCCGGTGACGCGTCGAACAGCAACGCGTTCAAGACCTTGATCTCGCACATCAACCACGAGCGCTGCGGAAACGCCGCAATGTGCGTGGGCGCCGCGCAGGGTGCACTCGAGTACGCCGTGCGTTACGCGAACGAGCGCACCATCGGCGGCGCTGCGCTCGCCACGCTCCAGGGGCTGCAGTGGAAGTTCGCCGACATGGCGACACAGCTCGAAGGCGCCCGGCTCCTGCTGCTGCGCGCCGTTCATCTCGCCGGCCCGCACGGCACGCCGCCGGCGCTCGAGACCGCGATGGCGAAGGCGGCCGCGAACCAAGCCGCAAAGTTCGTCTGTGATGAAGCGATCCAACTGCTCGGCGGGTACGGCTACAGCCGTGAGTATCCAGTCGAGCGCGCGTACCGTGACATCCGCGGACTGTGCATCGGGGCGGGCACGGTGGAGATCCAACGCAACTTCATCGGATCGAACGTCGCCAAGGGCGCGACGACGGTGAGCGCGGGTTGGCGCAACCCGCTGATCGGCTGAGTCACTCCGTTGCGGGCAACCTACGAGCATCCACGCGCGGCCGAGTACCGCCGTGCCGGCGGGCCGTGGGACATCCCCTCGCTCGACGAGCTGCTGACCCGGGCCGGGCGCCTCTCGCGAGGCGACGTGCTGGTCGACCCGTCCGCCGGTGTGCGCATGAGGTGGCCGGAGCTGGACGACCTCGTGGCGCGCGTGGCGGGCGGCTTGCGCGAGGCGGGCGTCCGCCGAGGCGAGGTGGTCGCGTGGCAGTCGCCCAACTGGTACGAGGCCGTCGTCCTGTACCGCGCGTGCTGGCGGATCGGTGCCGTCGCTGCACCCGTGCACCACCAGGCCGGACCGGCCGACGTCGACCGGATGCTCGCGCAGGTCGACCCGAAACTCGCGTTGGGTCGCGAAGACGTCCGGGGCGAGAGGGCCCGGTTCACGGCGCTGGCGGAGGGGGCGCCCTACCGGGTCTCGGCCGCCCGGCCGGCCGATCTCGCGGTCGCGCTGTTCACGTCGGGCTCGACCGGTGGGCCGAAGGCCGTGCTCCACACGCAGCGGGGGCTCGCGTACAAGGGCCGGGTGATGATTCGCTGCCATGGATTGGCGATGGGCGACTCCATCCTGATGCCCGCGCCACTCGCCCACGTGTCGGGCCTGCTCAACGCGGTGCTCATCCCCGGTCTCGTGCCGATGAAGGCCGCGCTCATGGCCCAATGGTCCCCCGACGAGGCCCTCGCGACTGTGAGCCGCGAGCACGTGACGTTCATGATCGGGCCGCCCACGTTCTTCGTGTCACTCATGGGAGCGTCCGGGTTCGACCCCTTGCAGGTCGCCACCCTGCGTCTCGTGTCGAGCGGCGGCGCCGGTGTCACACCGGCCTTCGTCGCCGAGGCATCCGAACGTCTCGGTGCGCGCGTGAAGCGCACGTACGGCTCCACCGAAGCGCCGACGGTGACCACGAGCTTCGCCGGCGACGCCGAGGAACGCGCCCGCTCCACCGACGGCCGCTCCACTGGAGGAGCAGAGCTGCGCATCACCGACCCGGCGACCTCCCGCGCCGTGGCCCCCGGCCAGGTCGGCGAGCTCTGGCTGCGCGGCCCCGAGCTGTTCGTCGGTTATGTCGACGCGAAGCAGACACGCGAGTCGGTCATGCGGGGTTGGTTACGCACCGGCGATCTCGCCACCCTCGACCGCGCCGGGTGGCTCACAGTCGTCGGGCGCATGAAGGACGTCATCATCCGCGGCGGTGAGAACATCGCGGCCGCGGAAGTGGAGTCGATCCTCGAAGCGCACCCGTCGGTCCGCCACGCGGTCGCGGTCGGCGTGCCCGACGCGCGCCTCGGCGAGCGGGTGTGCGCGTTCGTCGTCGCCGACCGCGAGTTCGACGTCGACGACGCGCGCTCGTGGTTCGAGAACGCCGGCGTCGCGAAGTTCAAGACGCCCGAGCGCGTCGAGCGGGTCGAGGAGCTTCCGGTGCTCGCCGCGGGCAAGGTGGACCGCGCCGCGTTGCGGGCACGCGCCAAACAGCTCCCCTGACGTCGGGGCGTCAGCGGGCGTCGGTCGCGGCGATCGCCCACGCGCGCCCACGACGCGGGTCCTCGATCGCCAGATGCAACGACCATCCGGTGACGGGCTCGGCCGCGTCCCACGCGTACCACCGCAGGCTCGCCAGCGCGGCCGCGAATGCCTCCGGGTCGGGCGGCCAGGGTTCGGTCAGGTCCACGAGCGTTGCCCCGGCGAGCCACGCGTCGAATCGGGCTGTCGCCGCACCGCGTCGACGGCCGTACGCGCCGCCACTGGCGGCGGCCCACGCCATGTGCGCGAACGCCTCGGCCACGCCGAGCTCGGCGGCCCGGGCCCGCCGCACGCCCAGCGCGCCGATCGCCGAGAGTGCGTCGCCTTCCACGCAGCACGTCTCGGCTCGGCCGTCCGAGCTCGCCGTCCATGCCGCGACCAGCCCGAGCAACGCGTCGAGCGCCACCGGGTCGTCGACCCGCGGCGCCGAGCTGACGTTCACCTCACGCAGCGGCGGGACAGGCGGGCTCGGGAAGTGCGCGCTGTGGGCGTGATACTCGGCGAGGCAGTACCTCGGCTCCCACGCTTCGAGCGAGTACGGCACCTCCAGCACGGTGGGGCCCGAAGGCACGAGGCCGTGCACGTCCTCGCCGCGCACGACCCGCTCGTGCGCGGCGAGGGACGCGATCGGCCCCGACGGCGCGTGCGGCGCGAGCTCGGCCCAGGTGTGGGTGGAGGCGGCGACCTCCGACAACGGCCCGAGCGCGAAACGCCCCGCACCTTCGACGAGCATGGCGGCCGCCCACGGTGCCGGCGCCTCGAGCGCGAGCCGGTACTCGGCGTGATGCGCAGCCGGCCACAGCTGCTTGCCGCGTTCGACCGCTCGCAGGCACCGATCACGCAGTTCGACCAGACCATCCCAGTCGCGCGCGGCACACAAGCCGTCGACGAGGCGGGTGAGCTCGTCGAGGTCGCCCTGCTCGACCGCGGCGACGACGGCGTCAACCACCGGGCAGGAACAGCGAGACGATCTGCTCCGTCACGACGGGCTCGCCGTCGAGATCGGTCCATCGGGTCTGGATCAGCGTCATTTCCATCGTGCCCCGGCTCGACTGCTTTGGCATCGGTTTCGATACCCGCATGCGGCCTTCCAACACGTCGCCGACCGTCGGCTGACGGTGGTACTCGAAGTGCTGTTCCCCATGGAGGTACAGGCCGGTGCGCGAGTAGCCGTCGGACGGCAGACCCGACTCCTCCGGCATGAGGCGCCCGGTGAACTCGGGTCGTTGCAGGTCCGGGAAGGCGCCCGAATGCGCCATCACGAACGTGAACGTCGGCGGTACCGGCACCGCGTCGAACCCTGCGTCCGTCGCGGCCTCCACGGATGCGTAGACCGGATTGTCATCCTTCACCGCACGGGCGAACGTCCACACCGGCGCGTGATCGATCCGCACGCGAATCGCCGGGCCCCACTCGCCCCATTCCGGGCTCGCATCCGCCACGATCTGATCCCCCCGCGTCAGATGACGCTCTCGCCCGCTTCGACGCGCGGACGCAACATGGCGTTCAGCCGTTGGCGGTGAAAGCTCGCGTCGCCGAACGACACCTGGTCGAGCTGGCTGCGCTTGAGGAACAGGTGCAGATCGTGTTCCCACGTGAAGCCGACGCCGCCGTGCACCTGGAGCGCGGACGCCATCACGCGCTTCGCCGCGTCGGAGCACCAGACCTTCGCGGTCGACGCCGCGATCGACGCGTCGCGGTCGCGCGCACCGATGCACCATGCGGCCCAGTACACGGTCGACCGCATGCCTTCCACGTCGACGAGCATGTCCGCACAGCGGTGCTTCACCGCCTGGAAGCTGCCGATCGGCCGCCCGAACTGCACGCGGTCCTTCGCGTACTCGACCGCCATGTCGAGTGCGCGTGACGCGCTCCCGAGCATCTCCGCCGACGCACCTGCTGCGGCCCGGTCGAGCAGGTCCTCGACGGCATCCGCACCACCCAGATGGACCGCGGACGCACCGTCGAGGTCGAGCCAACCGAGCTCGCGTGTCTGGTCGAGCGCAGGCTCGCGCGCCGGCTGACCTGCTACGCCGAGGTCGACCGCGAACAGCCCCGACCCGTCGTCGGCCGCTGCGGCTACGACCGCGATGTCGGCCGAGGGCGCGTACGGCACCGGCCCCGACCGTCCGGAGAGGCGCCAGCCGCCACCGTCGCGCTCGGCGCGCACCGCATCAGCTCGCGCGTCCCACGCAATGCACGCCGCGCCCTCGCTCGACAGCAGCTGATCGACCCGCTCGTGTTCACCGGCGCGCTCGAGCGCGCCCAGCGCCAGCACCGTCGACAGAAAGGGTGCCGGCGCGACGTGCCGGCCCACCTCCTCGAGCAGGACCGCGATCTCCACCGTGCCGAGCCCGAGACCGCCGCGCTCCTCGGAGAGCTCCACCGCCGTCCAGCCCTGGTGGACCATCGCCTTCCACAGCTCGGTGTCGATGCCGCCACCCGCCTCCACGACGGAACGCACCCGTTCGATGGACGCCAGCCCATCGAGGAGCTCACGGGCGCCGTCGCGCAACGCGAGCTGGTCGTCGGAGAGCTCGAAATCCATATCTATTGCTCCGCTTCCACTCCGCTACTTCCGTTCGCTGCGCTCACTCCATCCGCTCCGTTCGCTCCGCGTGCTCGCCTCCACTGCGCTGCGGCTCGCCCCTCGAGCGCTCACTCCATCCGCTCCGTTCGCTGCGCGTGCTCGCCTCCGCTGCGCTGCGGTGCACCTTCCGTGTGAGCGCCGGTGCCGGATGCGGCGGCGCGGAACCGCCGGGGCCGTTCCGCCGGTAGATTCTGTGACTATACGAAGAGGAGTTGCCATGAGCGAACAGCCCGCCGTACTCCGACACGGCGACAAGGAGCTCGAGCTGCCGGTCGTGCGCGGCACCGAGGACGAGCTCGGTATCGACATCTCGAAGCTGCGGAGCCAGAGCGGCCTCGTCACGCTGGACTACGGGTTCGTCAACACCGCGGCCTGCGAGTCGGCCATCACCTACATCGACGGCGATCGCGGGATCCTGCGCTACCGGGGCATCCCGATCGAGCAGATGGCCGAGCACGGCTCGTATCTCGAGACGTCGTACCTGCTGATCTACGGCGAGCTGCCGACCCGTGACCAGCTCGACGCGTTCCGCTACAGCATCCGCCGCCACACCCTGCTCCACGAGGACGCCAAGCGCTTCTTCGACGGCTTCCCGAAGGACGCCCACCCGATGGGCATCCTTTCCTCGGTGGTGAGCGCTCTGTCGACCTTCTACCAGGACAGCGAGGATCCCCACGAGCCTGATCAGGTCCAGCTCACGATCATCCGCCTGATGGCGAAGCTGCCGACGATCGCGGCCTACTCCTACAAGAAGTCGATCGGCCAGCCGTTCCTCTATCCCAACAACCGCCTCGACCTCATCGAGAACTTCCTCACGATGATGTTCGCGGTCCCCTCGGAGCCGTACGAGGCGTCCCCCACCACGGTTCACGCCCTCAAGCTCCTGCTGATCCTCCACGCCGACCACGAGCAGAACTGCTCCACCTCCACCGTGCGCCTGGCCGGGTCGAGCGAGGCGAACCTGTACGCGTCGATCGCGGCGGGAATCAACGCGCTCTGGGGCCCCTTGCACGGCGGCGCCAACCAGGCGGTCATCGAGATGCTGCAGCGCATCAAGGCCGACGGCGGCGACATCCAGAAGTACGTGAAGATGGCGAAGGATCCCGAGAACCACTTCCGGTTGTCGGGCTTCGGCCACCGCGTCTACAAGAACCACGACCCGCGCGCCCGGATCATCAAGGAGATGGCGCACAAGCTGCTCGACGAGCTCGGCCACCGCGACGACCTGTTCGACATCGCGCTGCAGCTCGAAGACGTCGCGCTCAACGATCAGTACTTCATCGATCGCAAGCTGTATCCCAACGTCGACTTCTACTCGGGCCTGATCTACCGGGCGATGGGATTCCCCACGCAGATGTTCCCAGTCCTGTTCGCGATCGGCCGCTTGCCGGGGTGGATCGCGCACTGGAAGGAGATGATGGAGGACCCGCGCACGAAGATCGGGCGGCCGCGCCAGATCTACATCGGGGCCACCGAGCGTCCGTACGTCGCGCTCGACGACCGCGGGTAGGTCGGTGTCGGCCGGCGATCGGTAGATTCGCCCGCTGATGGACCTGACGCCGAGCGCCACCGAGGCAACGCTTCGCGACGACGTGCGCGCGTGGCTGCGCGCGAACCTCCCGTGGGAGTACGGACGCGGCCTACCGCCCCGCTTCGACGACCTCGCCGAGGAAGTGGCGTTCGGCCGTGAGTGGCAGGCGAAGCTCGCGTCGGGCCGGTGGGTCGGCGTCGCCTGGCCCGAGGAGTACGGCGGTCGCGGCCTCGGGCCGGTCGAGCACTACCTCGTCACGGAGGAGCTGGCCCGGGCCCGCGCGCCGGAGCTGGTCGGGCGGATCGGCATCAACCTCGTCGGCCCCACCTTGCTGGCGCACGGCACGCCCGAGCAGAAATCGCGCTGGCTGCCGAAGATCCTCTCGGCCGACGAGCTGTGGTGCCAGCTGTTCAGCGAGCCCGGTGCAGGCAGCGACCTCGCGGCACTGTCGACACGCGCCACGCCGGCCGAAGGCGGCTGGGTCCTCAACGGCCAGAAGGTGTGGACGAGCTACGCGCAGTTCGCCGACTGGGGCGTGTGCCTCGCCCGCACCGATCCCGACGCGCCGAAGCAGAAGGGCATCTCGTATCTGGTCGTCGACATGCGCTCGCCCGGCGTCGAGGTGCGCCCGCTGCGCCAGATCACCGACGAGTCGGAGTTCAACGAGGTCTTCTTCGACGATGTGTTCATCCCGAGTGAACGTCTTGTCGGCCCCGAGAACGAGGGGTGGCGCGTCGCAAACTCCACACTGTCGCACGAGCGCGGCAGCAACCCGCGCCAGCTCGTCATCCACGCGCAGTTGCTCGACGAGCTGCTGCGCATGGCGGCCGGGTCGGGCGCGTTCGACGACCCTCGGCTCGCGCCGCGCCTCGCGCAGGCGTTCGTCGAGGTACGTCTGTTCCAGCTGCACAACTGGCGCACGATCTCGCGACTCGCGAAGGGGCTCGATCCGGGCCCGCAGGGCAGTCTCAACAAGTTGTGGTGGAGCGAGATGAGCAAGCGCCTGCACGACACCGTCATGGCGGTGCTCGGGCCGGCGGCGCCGTTGTGGCGGGGCGCGAACGGCAATCCCGGCGGTGGCACGTGGCAGCGGTCGTGGCTGTACTACCAGGCGTCGTCGATCTGGGCCGGTACCAACGAGATCCAGCGCAACGTCGTGGGCGAGCGGGTCCTCGGCCTGCCGCGAGAGCCGCGATGACGCGATGAGTAGATTGGCTCCCTGACAGCGACGTCAGGAACTCGCACCGGGGAGACCGATGTTCGAAGCGATCCGCTACGAGGTCGACGGGCCCGTCGCCACGATCACGCTGAACCGACCCGACGCCGCGAACGCGCAGGACACGAAGCTGCTCGACGAGCTCGACGCCGCGTTCGACCTCGCCGACGCCGACGACGAAGTGCGGGTCGTCGTGCTCGCCGCGGAAGGCAGGCACTTCTCGGCCGGGCACGACCTCAAGCAGATCCTCGCGGGAAACGACCCGTGGTCGGCGATGCGCGACACCGCCGAGGGCAAGTTGCGTCACGAACAGGTCATGTACTTCGACCGCTGTGTGAAGATCCGCGACTTCCGCAAGCCGACGATCGCCGCGGTGCAGGGCGCGTGCGCGGCCGCGGGCCTGATGCTCGCCTCCATGTGCGACCTCATCGTGGCCGCCGACGACGCGAAGTTCTCCAACCCGGTGCTGCGCATGACCGGGGCCGGTGTGGAGCTGCTCGTCGAGCCATGGGAGCTCGGGCCCCGCAAGGCCAAGGAGTTCCTCCTGTGCGCGGAGACGATCGACGCGCACGAAGCCGAACGCCTCGGGCTCGTCAACAAAGTGGTGCCGCGCGCCGAGCTCGGTGCCGCGGCGCGCGAGATGGCCGACAAGGTGGCGTTGGTCCCGCCGGTCACGGCCCAAGCCGTGAAGGACTCGATCAACCGGATGCTCGATCTGCAGGGTCAGCGGGAGTCCTGGCGCTACCACTTCATGGTGCACCAGTTCGTGAGCAACACCGCGACCGCACTCAATGCGATGGAGGCACGCAAGCAGGGCGGTATGGACGCGGTGAAGGCCGAGCAACGGGGCAAACCGTGATCCGGCGTCGCTTTGGTACCGCCGCGGTGCTGTTCCGACGCCGGAATGCCTTATGAGCGGGCCGCTCGAGGGGCTGCGGGTGGTCGACCTCGGCACGCGCATCGCGGCGCCGTTCTGCGCGGGCCTGCTCGGCGAGCTCGGCGCCGAGGTGATCAAGATCGAGCAACCGGGCACCGGCGATTTCATGCGCGAGATCGGGCCATTTGTCGCCACCGACGAGCCCGACTCACCGGCCTACTCGCTGTTCTGGGCCGTCGAGGGCCGGGGCCGCAAGAGCGTCACGCTCGATCTGCGCAAAGCCGAGGGCCAGGACCTGTTCCGCCGCCTCGCCGCGACGGCCGACGTCGTGGTCGAGAACTTCCGGCCCGGCACGCTCGAGAAGTGGCACATCGCGCCGGGCGACCTCGACCCCAAGCTCGTCACCGTGCGCATCAGCAGCTTCGGCCAGGACGGGCCGTACGCGAAGCGGCCCGGTCTCGATCGGGTCGGGATCGGCTACGGCGGGCTCCTGCACCTCACCGGTTATCCCGACCGGCCGCCGGTGCGCGTCGGCGTGACGATCACCGACTACCTCACGGGCGTGTTCGCGGCGAACGCCGCGGTCGCGGCGCTCTACCAGCGTGACGCGCGGCGCTCCGGGATGGGTGCGGTGATCGACGCCGCGCTGTACGGCGCGTCGCTGCGCATCCTCGAGTGGACGATCGCCGCGTACGACCGTCTCGGCGTGGTGCGCAGTCGTGAGGGCAATCGCCTCGCGAACTCCGCGCCACTCGACAACTATCCGACGGCCGACGGCAAGTACGTGTGCGTCGTCGCCGGCAGCGACGCGAACTTCTCCCGGTTGTGCAAGGCGATGGACCGTCCCGACCTGCTCGACGACCCGCGCTTCACCCGTCTCGCCGATCGGGCCGCGCACGGCGACGAGATCAACGGGATCGTGGCCGAGTGGACCGCGTCGCACACCGCCGTCGAGGTCGAGGAGGCCTGCGTCGCGTGCGACGTGCCGGTCGCCACCGCCTACAGCGCGGCGGACATGTTCGCCGATCCTCACTTCGCGGCGCGCGGCGACCTCGTCACGGTCGACGACCCGGTCGCCGGGCCCCTGCGTCAGCAGGCTCCGTACCCCCGCTTCGTGGGCCAGCCCGTCGCCCCGCCCGTGGGGGCGCCCCGTCTCGGCATGCACACGCGCGAGGTGCTGCACGACGTCCTCGCGCTCGACGACACGACCCTCGACCAGCTGGCGCGCGACGGGGTGATCTGATGACGACCGTGGTGCGCGACGGACTGTTCACGGTCGGCGATTCTCCCCACCTGGTCGGCGGCCGCTGCGGCGACTGCGGGCGTCACCACTTCCCGCTGCTCGGCACGTGCCCCTACTGCTCGAGCGACCAGATCACCCGCGCGGAGCTCTCGAGGCGCGGCACGTTGTGGGGCTGGACCGCAGTCACTGCGCCGCCGCCCGGTTACCTGGGCGACGTGCCGTTTGGCTTCGGTGTGGTCGAGCTGCCAGAGGGCCTGCGGGTGATCACACGTCTCAGCCATCCGGTCGAACACTTCACCTTCGGCATGCCGATGCATCTGCGCATCGTGGCCTTGCACACCGACGAGAACGGCGACGACGTGCTCACGTACGAGTTCACCCCCGAGGCGTATGACCGGAAAATCGTCCCAACCGGCGAAGCGGGGGGTGGGCGCGCATGACGCGCGTCGAGATCACGGGGATCGGGCTGCATCCGTTCGGGCGGTTCGACGGCACGTCGGTCACCGAGATGGGCGTCGTCGCGGTGCGCCACGCCCTGGCGGACGCCGGCATCGGCCGGGGCGGCTTCCAGGCCGCGTTCTGTGGCGCCGTCTACGCGGGTGTGGCGGCGGGGCACAAGGTGCTCGACTCCATGGGCATGACCGGTATGCCAATCGTCGACGTGGAAGCGGGCTGCGCGAGCGGCGGCGCCGCGCTGATGCTTGCCGCAGGTGCGATCCGCGCCGGGCAGTACGACACGGTGCTCGTGTACGGCGTGGAGAAGATGCCGAAGGGCATCATCCGCTCGTCGTTCTTCGAGCCCTGGCGGGAGCAGGCCGGGCTCGCGGCAACGCCGGCGTACTTCGCGCTGCGGGCCCAACGCCTGATGCGCGAGTCGGGTGTCACGAAGCACCATCTCGCGTCGGTGGTCGTGAAGAACCGGCGCAACGGGGTGAACAACCCCGACGCGATGTTCCGAAAGGACGTCACCGCCGCCGACGTGCTCGCGTCCCGGGTCGTCTGCGAGCCGCTGCATCTGTGGATGCTCTGTTCCCCGAACGAAGGTGCCGCCGCGGTCGTGCTCCGCAAAGGCAGTGGCGGCGGTGTGGAGCTCGCGGCGGCCGCGCTGCGCTCGCACCTTCCCGGCAGCGTGCTCGGTGAGGCCACGCCCATGAGCGGGCTCGCAACCGACGACATCACTCCCCCGACCTCACTCGCGGCCCGCGCCGCGTACGAAGAGGCCGGGGTCGGGCCGGACGAGCTCGACGTCGTCGAATGTCAGGACACCGACGCCGCCCGCGAGCTGCTGTCGTACGAGGAGCTCGGGCTGTGCAATCCCGGCGACGCCGCGAAGCTCGTCGAGACCGGTGCAACCGAGATGACGGGCCGGCTGCCCGTGAACCCGAGCGGCGGCCTGCTCTCGAAGGGCGAACCGCTCGGCGCGTCCGCCCTCGGTCAGGTCGTCGAGCTCACCCGTCAGCTGCGCGGCGACGCGGGCCCACGGCAGGTCGAAGGTGCCCGGCTGGCCTTGAGCCACACCGTCGGACGCGGCGCGAACGCCTGCGTCACGATCATCCGCCGCTGAGGCCACACCGAAACCCAAAACGGTTCATGCGTGGATTCGCGTCGCTGAGCGACCGAATTCCACGCATGAACGCTTTCGGAGGTCAGCCGACGCGTGCGTTGTATGCCTGGATCGCGCTCGTCCCGTTCTTCGCCGCGACGGAAAGGGCCTCGTCGGGCGGCCGACCCTGCGAGAACATGCTGTTCTCCGCGTCGATCACCGCGTCGCGCACGCCCTGATAGTCGCCGATCGCAGGGCCCTGGGTCGCGATCGTGTTCGGCCCCGACGTCAGCTGGTCGTACGCCACCTTGTATCCCGGGTTCTTCGCCCACTGCTGCTGGATCGCAGGCAGCGTCGCCGCCGACGCCCGCATCGGGATGTAACCGGTCGCGGCCGCCCATTCCGCCTGCACGTCGGCCTGCGTCAGGAACTTCGCGAACCGCCACGCGGCCTCCTGCTTCTCCGGCGCGGAGCGCTTCGAGATGTACAGCGCGGCACCGCCGACGTTGATGCCACCGCCGCCCACGCCCGCGGGCCCCGGCATCGGCGCGACACCGAGCTCCACGTCGCGGTACTGGCCGCCGGCGAGCACCTGAGAGATCGTGCCGAGCGCGGCCGACGTGTCGATCGCCATCGCGAGGCGGCCGTTGCCGATGCCGAGCAGGTCGTCGAACTCGCCCGGCCCCTGGTTCGGGTTCGTGGCCGCGAGCCCGTCGCGAACCATCCCCGCCATCCACTCGAAGATCCCGCGGCCCTCCGGGTTGTCGAAGAGCACCTGAGTCGCCCGGGCCGTGCGACCGTTGTCGTTGTTGACGTAGGGCTGATTGGCCTTCGCCATCCACTGCTCGAGGTACCACGCCTCGACCTTCAGCCCGTAGGGCGACGCCACGCCGGCCGCCTTGAGCTTCTCGGCCATGGTGCGCACATCGTCGAGCGTCGCCGGCCCGACGTTCGGGTCGAGACCGGCGCGGCGGAACGCGGCCTTGTTGTAGTAGAGCACCGGGTTGGAGATGTTGAACGGCATTGCGACGCGCGCGCCGTTGAGCGACCAGCGGTCGAGCACCCGCGGCAGGTAGTCCGACAGGTCGAAGTGCTCGGCGTCGACGCACGACTGGACGGGCAGCACCGACTGCGTGTCGACCATCTGCTGCACGGTCGTGTCCTCGAGCTGCACGAGGTCGGGAAGGTCGCCGCTCGACAACCCGGCCCGGTACTTCGTGAGCGTGTCGCGATACGACGTCTGGTTGACGAGCGTCACGTTCACGTCGGTCTGCTGTGCGTTGAAGCGGTCGGTGAGCTTCTTCAACTCGTCCTCGTTGGCACGGGTCATCGAGTGCCACACGACGAGCTTCACGGGCTTGGCGGCCTTGGCGATCGACCCGATCGGGCACGCGGGCCGGGAGCCGGTACCCGGGCTCGTCTTCCCGGCGTTGTTGCCGCCTCCACCGCCTCCACCGCCACCGCCGCCGCACGCGGCCGCGACGAGCGCGACGGCCAGGGAGACGGCAAGCACGACCTTCGATCGCATGGTTACTCCTGCATCCCGGGGGCAGCCGTCAGCCTTTCACGGCACCCGCTGTAAGTCCGCGCACCAACTGCTTCTGGAAGACCACGAGAAGGACGACGAGCGGCAACGCGGCCAGCACGACCCCCGCCAAGGTCACGTTCACCTGCTCGATGCTGGTGGCCCGCAGCTGCCGCAGACCGATCTGCACCGTGCGCAGCTGGTCGTTCTTCGTGATCAGCAAGGGCCAGAGGTACTGGTTCCAGGCGCTCAGGAAGCCGAAGACCGCCAGCGCGGCGATCGCCGGGCGCGCGAGCGGCACCGCGACCCGCGTCATGAACCGGAGGTGGCCGTACCCGTCGAGCGCAGCCGCGTCCTGCAGGTCACGTGGAATACCGAGGAACGCCTGACGCAGCAAGAAGGCGCCGAACCCCGTCGCCAGGAACGGCACGGTCAACCCGGCGTACGTGTTGTACCAGTGCAGCGAGACGATCGTGTTGAGGTTCGTGATGATCGTGACTTCGAACGGCACCATCAGCGTCGCGATGAACACCACGAACAGTGTGCGCCGGAAGGGGAACTCGAGGAACGCGAACGCGTATCCCGCCAGGATGGCGGTCACGACCTGACCACACGTGATGATCACGGCGACGATCGCGCTGTTGCGCAGGTACGTGGCGAGGTGGCCCGCCGACCACGCGGTGCTGTAGCTGTCCCAGGTCGGGTGGGTCGGGAGCATCGTCGGCGGCCGCGACGTGATCTGCTCGGTCTTCAGCAGGGAGCCGACCACCGCCATGTACACCGGGAACAACACGATCGCGGCAAGCACCGTGAGGAGCGCGTAGCGGGCCACGATCGCGAAGCGCCGGCGCACCGGACGCCCTTCCGTCACACCGGCTTCACCGCGCATAGAACACCCGCCGTTCGAGGAGCCGCATCTGCACGAGCGTGAGCAGCAACGTGATGCCGAACAACGCGATCGCAAGCACCGCGGCCTTGCCGTCGTCCTGCTGCTGTTGCAGCGTCGTGTAGATGAAGTACGTCAGCACGTTGGTGTGCTTCGTCGGCCCGCCCTGGGTCAACAACTCGATCTGGCCGAAGCTCTGGAACGCAAAGATCGAGCCCACCACCACCGCGAAAAAGATCGTGGGCGACAGCAGCGGCACGATCACGTTGCGAAAACGCGACCATGCACCGGCACCGTCGATCTGGGCCGCTTCCAGCAACTCGTCGGGGATGGCTTGCAAACCCGACGACATGAGGATGAAGGACAGGCCGAGGTTCTGCCAGATCGTCGTGATCGCCACCGCCAAGAGAGCCCACGACGGGTTCTGCAGGATGGACGGGTTCGTCTGCAACCCGAGCCACGGCAGGAGGCCGACGTTCGGGTTCAGCAGGGTGCCGAAGATCACCGACGCGACGGCAACCGACGTCGCGACCGTCGACGAGAAGATGGTGCGGTAGATACCGATGCCGCGCAGCTTCTGGTGCGCGAGCACCGCCAGCCCCAAACCTGCGGCAATCCCCGTCGGCACGGTGTAGACCGCGAAAAGCACGGTGACCTTCACGCTGTTGAGGAAGTCGTGCGACGTCAGCACCTCGCGGTACTGCGTCAGTCCGACACCCTTCTTCGGCAGGCCCGGGAACGGTGGAGTGCGGAAGAACCCGAGGTAGAAGTTCCGCACGAACGGATAGAAGATGAACGCTCCGAACACCACCAGCGACGGCAGCACGAGCGCATAGGCCAGACCGGCCTCACGCATCCGTCGCGACAACCGCAGGTTCACACCGCCACCCGCCGGCCACTCCCGGCGTCGAAGACGTGCAGATGCTCCGACGGAACCGACAGGCCCACGGCGTCCCCTGCGCGCGCCGGGCTCGCATCCGCCGCTTCACGCACGATCACCATCGTGCCGTCGTCGAGGCGGCACACGACGTGACGTTCGTGTCCCAGTGACTCCACGACGGACACCGTCGCGGGAAGCTGGCCGCCGTCGATGCGCACGTGCTCCGGCCGCACGCCGAGGACCACGTCGTCGGCTCCCGCGCGCGCCACGGCAGCACCCGTCGGCGCGGGCAGCATGATGCGTGCGCCGGGAAGCTCCACCGCGACCGCTTCGCTGTCGGCGACGACGCGCGCACCGATCGTGTTCATCGACGGGCTCCCGATGAACTGCGCGACGAACAGGTTCGCGGGCTCGTCGTACACCGCCTGCGGCGGGCCGATCTGTTGCAGCACGCCCCGGTCGAGGATGGCGATGCGGTCACCCATCGTCATCGCCTCCACCTGGTCGTGGGTGACGTACACGACCGTGGCCGCGAGCCGGCGGTGCAGCTCGATCAGCTCGGCTCTCGTCTGCACGCGCAGCTTCGCGTCCAGGTTCGACAACGGCTCGTCCATCAGGAATGCCGCCGGCCGGCGCACGATCGCGCGGGCCAGCGCGACCCGCTGACGTTGGCCGCCCGACAGCTGCGCCGGCTTGCGGTCGAGCAGACCCTCGAGACCCAAGCCGCGCGCCGCCTCGCGCACGCGCGTGGCGCGCTCGTCTCGCGGCATGCCTCGCGACTTGAGCGGGAACTCGATGTTGCGCTGCACGCTCATGTGTGGATACAGCGCGTACGTCTGGAAGACCATCGAGACGTCGCGGTCCTTCGCCTCGACATCGTTCACCACGCGCGACCCGATGCGAACGGTGCCCGACGTCGGCGCCTCGAGGCCGGCGATGATCCGCAGCGCGGTCGACTTGCCGCAGCCCGACGGCCCCAGCAGCGAAACGAGCTCGCCCTTGCGGACCTGGAGGTCGATGGGCCCCAGCGCCATCACGCCATTGTCATAGGTCTTGGTGACCTCGCGCAGGCTGACGGCGATCCCCGCCCCATCCACATCGACATCGCCCCGCGCCGCTTCCGTCATTACTTGTTCGGCCGCAGCTCGAGGCCGACGCCCTTGTTGACGAAGCGCAGCGTATAGGACTTGTGATAATCGAGGTCGGACTTGACCACGCCGGCCTTGACCATCTTCTCGAAGAAGCCGGTCACGTGCTCGTCGGTCATGGCGCCGATGCCGTTCTTGATGCTGTCACCGGAATCGACGATGCCATATTCCTTCATCTTCGCCACCGAATAGGCGAGCAGCTCATCGGTCATTTCCGGGTTGAGCTTCTTGATCATCGCGTTGCCGGCCGAATTGTCGCCGTAGATATAGTGGTACCAGCCGATGATCGAGGCATCGACGAAGCGCTGCACGAGGTCCGGCTTGTTCTCGATCACGTCCCGACGTGTCTCGATCAGCGTCGAATAGGAGTTGAAGCCGGAATCGGCGAGCAGGATCACGCCGGGCTTGAAGCCGGCCGCTTTCTCGACCGCGAACGGCTCCGAGCTGACATAGCCCTCCATCGCGCTTTCGCGGTTGGCGATGAAGGGCTGGGCATTGAACGTGTAGGGCCGGACATTCTTCTCGTTAAAACCATATTCGGATTTCAGCCATTGGTAATAGCTGGCGATCCCCTCCTTGGAGACGAACAGCGTCAGCGGCTTGAGCTCCTTAAGCTTCGTGATCCTGGATTCCGGATGCGTCAGGAAGACCTGCGGGTCCTTCTGGAAGATCGAGGCGACGGATACCACCGGCACCTTGTTGGCGACCGCATCGAACGACATCAGGGTGTTCGCGGTCATGAAGAAATCGATCTTGCCCGCGATCAGCAGCATTCGGTTGTTGTCGTTCGGTCCGCCCGGCACGATGGTGACATCGAGCCCGTATTTCCGGTAGGTGCCGTCGGCGACCGCCTGGAAGAAGCCGCCATGCTCGCCCTCGGCGACCCAGTTGGTTCCAAACGAGACCTTGTCGAGCTTGTCCGCGGCCCCGTGGCCCCCCTTCTCGTTTCCTTTCTCCTGCGCCATTGCCGGCGCAGCCGCCAGAACGACCGCAAGAAGGCCCGCCGTTAACGTTCGCAGCAGAGGCGCTGCCTTCATGATTGGACTCCGTCGTTCATTCTGGCCCATGATAGGGGAATCGCCGTCCTTAACTAACCCGCAAACCGGCCGAAAGAAACACCTCGCGAGATGAGCTCATCCAACCCTCCGCGCGACTGGACTTCCATCGACTGGAGCAGCGTCGATGCCGCCGACGCGGCGCGGTGGATCGCGGTGCTGCCGTTGGCCGCGACCGAGCAACACGGCCCGCATCTGCCGCTCGCAACCGACGTGACGATCGCCGAGGCCTATCTCGCGCGGGTGCGCGAACTCGTGGCTGATACTGTTCCCGTGACCTTTCTTCCCATCCAGGCGGTCGGCATCTCGACCGAGCACATCGATTTCCCGGGGACACGGACGCTGTCGACCGAAGCGGCGCTGAAGCAGTGGAAGGCCCTCGGCGAGAGCGTGGCGCGAAGGGGGTTGAGGAAGCTCATCATCGTCACGAGCCATGGCGGCAACAGCGCGGCCATGACGCTCGTGGCGCAGGACCTGCGCGCCCATCACGGCTTGCTCGCCGTCACCGTCTCGTGGTCGCGCTTCGGCGTGCCGGATGGATTGTTTCCCGAACAGGAAGTGCGCCATGGCATTCATGGCGGCGCGGTCGAGACCTCGATCATGCTGGCGACATCTCCCGAACAGGTGCGCGTCCATGCAATCGCCGACTTCCGTCCGAACAGCATGGACATCGAACAGAGATATCGCTGGCTTTCCACGCAGCGCCCCGCACCTTTCGCCTGGCAGGCGCAGGATCTCCACGAGAGCGGCGCGGTCGGCAATGCAACGCTCGCAAGCGCCGAGAAAGGCAGACTCCTGCTCGAGCACGGCGCGCGCGGGTTCATCGAATTGCTCGAAGATGTCGATAAATTCGATGTGAAGGCGCTGTCGCGCGGACCGAAGGGTTAACGCTGTCTTCACCGTACGCGCGCGGGTTCAAATCCGAATTGCCAAAAATTCACGCACCGAGACCGAACCGGAATCCGAATGCCTCCGTCCAATCGGCACATGCGCTCCATAACGGATCGCTTCGATCAGCACAGAGGCTTCCATGACCATCAAGACCAAGATTGCCGCTCTCGCCGTCGCCGCTCTCGCCGCCACCGGCAGCATCGCTTCCACCACCACTTCGGCTGAAGCTCACGGCTTCCATCACGGCTGGGGCATCGGCGCAGGGCTGGTCGGCGCCGCCATCGTCGGCAGCGCCATCGCGGCCACGACCTATCCCACCTACGGCTGCGGCTGGGTTCGCCAATACGACGCCTTCGGCC
>JAMXLJ010000135.1 GCA_024281095.1 Acidimicrobiia bacterium
TCGACGAAGTTCGCCACGGATCCAGGATAGGGACCACCCGCGGCACGGGCCGGCGATTCGGTCAGGCCGTCAGACGATCAGGGCGTCAGCCGATCAGGCCGTCAGACGATCAGGGCGATCGGACCGTCAGGGAACGACGTCGACGAGCTTGCGGCCGCGGCGCTCGCCGAAGCGCACCGTGCCGTCGGCGGTCGCGAACAGGGTGTCGTCGCCGCCCCGGCCGACGTTCTCACCCGGATGGACCCGCGTGCCCCGCTGCCGCACGATGATCGTGCCCGCTCGCACCGCGGTGCCGCTGTACACCTTCACCCCGAGCCGCTGGGCCGAGGAGTCACGGCCGTTGCGTGAGGACGACGCACCCTTCTTCTTCGACACTGCTCACACCTCGCTCGCTACTTCTTCGTGATGCCGGTGATCTCGATCGTCGAGTAGCGCTGCCGGTGGCCCCACCGGCGCCGCTGGTTCGCTTTGGCCTTGTACGTGAAGCCCTCGATCTTCGGGCCCTTCGACTCGCCCACCACCCGGGCTCGTACGGTCACGTCGCCGAGCTCGCTGGGCGTGGCGAGCACGTCGTCCCCGTCGACGAACAGCACGGGCTGCAGCTCGACGTCACCGTCGGTGCCGACGAGCTCGACGTCGAGACGCTGACCCTCCTCGACCCGGTACTGCTTGCCACCGGCCTTGACGACTGCGTACATGGCGCGTGAAGCCCCTCGAACGACGTCCGGAACCCGGTCAGTCTAGCTGCCTCGATGGTCACGCTCGCTGCGGGCCGGGATACCCGGCCCGCGGGCGCTCGCCGCTCCTGCCTCGATGGTCACGCTCGCTGCGGGCCGGGATGGCACCGCCTCCGGTCGCGCACAATCAGCCGAGGAGGGACTCGTCGACGACGAAGCCCCGCCCGTGGCAGACCTCGCACGTCTCGCTGAACGCCTCCACGAGGCCCTCGGAGATCCGCTTGCGCGTCATCTCCACCAGCCCGAGCTCGGAGATGTCGAAGACCTGGGTGCGCGTCTTGTCGCGTGCGAGGGCGTCCTTGAAGGCCCGTAGGACCTCCTCGCGGTTTTGCCTGATCTCCATGTCGATGAAGTCGATGACGATGATCCCGCCGATGTCGCGCAACCGGAGCTGGCGCGCCACCTCCTCGGCCGCCTCGAGGTTGTTGCGAAACACCGTCTCCTCGAGGTTGGACTTGCCGACGTTCTTTCCGGTGTTGACGTCGATGACCGTGAGCGCCTCGGTGCGCTCGATGACGAGCGACCCACCCGACGGGAGCCATACCTTCCGATCGAGCGCCTTCACGAGTTGCTCGTGGACGTGGTACCGCTCGAACAGGGGCAGCTGTTCGGCCTCTTCGTCGTAGAACTCGATCCGCTCGGCGAGCTCGGGCGCGATGGCCTCGACGTAGGAACGCACGTCCTCGTAGAGCGCGCGGTCGTCGATGACGACGGCCCGATACTCCTTGGTGAATTCCTCACGGATGACGCGCACGGCCATCGGCGGCTCCTTGTAGAGCAGCGCCGGAGGGCGCGAGCGCGCCGCGGCCGAGGAAATCTGGTCCCACTGCGACTTCAGCCGGCGGAGATCGCGCTCGAGCTCGTCGGAGCTCGCGCCCTCCGCGGCGGTGCGCACGATCAGACCCGCGTCCGGCGGGCGCAGACCTTCGAGGATGCGCCGGAGCCGCTTGCGCTCGTCGTCGGGCAACCGCTTCGAGATGCCGTAGGTGTCGGGATGTCCCGGGACCATCACGACGAAGCGCCCGGCGAGGCTGACCTCCTGTGTCAGGCGCGCGCCCTTGGCGCCGATCGGGTTCTTGGTCACCTGCACCATGACCGACTGGCCGTTCTTCAACAGTCGCTCGATACGCGGCTGCTTCTCCTCGACCTCGGCCTCGTCGTACGCGACGTCACTTCGATAGATCACGCCGTTCTTCGGTGTGCCGATGTCGACGAACGCCGCTTCCATGCCGGGCAGGACGTTCTGGACCCGGCCGAGGTAGATGTTGCCGTCGATCGACGTGTCGTCGTCTTCGGGGCGGCTCACGTAGTGCTCGACGAGATGGCGGCCCTCGAGCACGGCGAGCTGGGTCGCCTGCCCCGGCGTGGCGTGCACGCACATCATGTAGCGACCCGTCGGGCGGCCCTTCCGGGTGCGGCCCCGGCGCCGCTCGAGTGTCTCGTCGTCGAGTTGCTCGAGGTCGACGCCACCCTCGTCGATGCCGAGGTCCGGCACGACGGGCTTCGCCGGGCGGGACCGGGTCGTCTCCCGCGGCGCGCTGCGCGCCGCGGGCGTCGCCGTCTCGCTACCCGGTCGCTTGGCCCCCTTGCCGCGCCCGCGCCCTCCCCGGCGGCGCCGGCGCGCCGGCGTCGCGTTCGCGTCGCCATTGCTGCCGACGTTGGGCGCGGCACCGGACGGTGCCGGCGGTGCCGGTGGCGCCGGCCGTGTGTCACCGATCTTGGGCCGGCCCGCCGCGGCGTCGGCGGCCGTGTGAGCCCGCGACTGGTCGACGGCGTGTGCGATCTCCCCGGTCGGCGGCCGCCGCAGACCTGCGTCTTCGAGCGCGTCGGCGGCGAGGTCCTCGGTGGTCAGCCCGCGATCGACCCGTGTGTCGTGGTAGTCCTCACCACCGGGGTCGGAGGTGGTCGACGGCTTCCGTCGGTTCCGGCCACCGCGCGAGCCCCGGCGCCGCCGGCGGCGGGGCTGACCGCCCCCTTCGCCGTCCCCCTCGCCGCCCGGCTCGTCGCCGTCGGTGTTGAGGGCCGAGCCCTCGATCGTGCCTTCCGTGGGGTCGGCTGGAGCGTCCGCACGACGCTCGGTTCGGGCTGCCGCCCGGTCAACCGCCGGCCCGTTCGCCTCGGCGGAACGGGTCGCCGGGCTCGTGGACGCGGAATCGGTCGCCGCGTCGTCCCGCGCGGCATCGGGGGTCGCGGAGGCCTGCCCGGCCTCCCGCAGATCGTCGGACATCGAATCCTTCTCTCACGACGCGCGCACCTCGAGGGCACGCGGGCGCGGATCGGCTTCGAGCGGCTCCAGCCGCGCGCCGCCGCGCTCGATCAACTGTCGGGTACGCAACACCCGGCTCGCGGCGAGGCCGCCCAGGGCGGCGACGACCTCGACGGGCCGGATGCTGCTCGGTTGCGTGGCGAGCTCGAGATGCAGACGCACCCCGTGCTCGTGAGGGCCGACGACATCGACGGCACGAACGAGCGGTCGCACGTCTTCGACGACGTCGCGACCCTTGCGCCGGCGCGTCGCCGCGAGCGTCTCCGCCGCGAGCGCGGCGTCGACGGTGCGCCGGACGTCATCGGCGGTGGGCACGGTGCCGTCGTCGCGTTCGACGACGACGTCGTACTCGACCGCGGTGACCGATTCCTGCAACGCGGGTGCACGATCAGCCAACGCGACCGCACCCGTGACGTCGATACCCTCGGGAAGCGCAGCCGACAGTGTCGCCGGCAGCGCGTCGACGTCGAGATCGTGTGCGAGCTCGACGTCGAGGTACTCGGCCTCGCTCTCGTACCCCACGGACAGCGCAAGACCGAAGCTGACCCTGGGACGGGGCGAGAAGCCCTGCGTGAACGCGAGCGGCAGCGCTTCGATGCGGAACGCCCGTTCGAAGGCGCGTGCCACGTCGCGATGGGAGATGAAGCGGACCTTGCCCCGCTTCGTGAACCGCAGCCGTACCGGAAACCCGCGGTCACCGCGCACTGGTGACCTCCCGAACCCGAGCCCGGAGCTCGACGGGCACGACGTGCCCGGTGTCGAGATCCTGACCCGTCCCCTGGCTTCCTCCGGCGGGCGGAACCGGCGACGCGACCACGTGCTCCAGCGCGTAGTCGGTGCACACGCCACAGTCGTAGCACGGCGTCCACCGGCAATCGGGGAGGCCGTGGGCCCGCAATGCTTCCTGCCAGTCGTGCCAGAGGAAGTCGCGGTGCAACCCGGCCGAGATGTGGTCCCACGGGAGCAGCTCGTCCTCGTGCCGGTGGCGGGTCACGTACCAGTCGGGATCGAGGCCCTCGGCCGCCATGGCGTCGAGCCACCGCGACAGGTCGAAGTGCTCGCTCCATTCCTGGAACGTCCCACCGGCGCGCCAGACGCGCTCGATGACCGCACCGATACGCCGGTCACCGCGGCTCGCGATGCCCTCGGCGAAGCTCGCCGCGGGATCGTGCCATCGCACCTGCGCGCGCGAGCCCTTCAAGTCGTCACGCAGGAGCGAGATCTTCCGGCCGAGCTCGGCGACGCCGTTCTGGCCGAACCATTGGAACGGTGTGTGCGGCTTGGGCACGAAACCACCGACCGACACCGTGCAGCTGGCCTGCTTCGTGTGCGCGCGCCCGATCTCGACGACGTTGCGCGCCAGGTGCGCGATTCCGAGCGTGTCCTCGTCGACCTCGGTAGGCAGGCCCACGAGGAAATACAGCTTCACGCGCCGCCAACCCTGCGAATAGGCCCCGTCGACCGCGCGGTAGAGATCCTCCTCGCGGATGAGCTTGTTGATCACCTGACGCATGCGCCACGTTCCCGCCTCGGGTGCGAACGTGAGCCCCGTGCGACGCACCTTTTGGATCTCGCTCGCGATGTCGACCGTGAAGGCGTCGACCCGCAGCGACGGAAGCGACAGGCCAACGTTCCCGCACCCGTCCTGGTCGTTGACGAGATCGCCGACGACCCCGTCGATGCCGGAGAAGTCCGCGCTCGACAACGACGTCAGCGCGACCTCGTCGTAACCGGTTCGACGCAGACCCTCGCGCACCATGGTGCGGACCTGTTCGGCCGGTCTCTCGCGCACGGGCCTCGTGATCATTCCGGCCTGGCAGAACCGACACCCGCGCGTGCATCCGCGGAACAGCTCGACGTTGAGCCGGTCGTGCACCACTTCGACGAGCGGCACCAGCTGGTTGCGCGGGTACGGCCACTCGGCGAGATCGGCAATCGTGCGCTTCTCGACGTGCTCGGGTACGTCGGGGAAGCGCGGCGTGACGGCGACGAGCGCCTGACCGTCGTACTCCACGTCGTACATTGCGGGCACGTACACGCCGGGGATGGTGGCGAGCTCCCGCAGGACACCGTCGCGGGCCGTGCGCCCCGAGCGCTTCCACGCCCCGAGGACCTCGGTGATCTCGCCGACGACCTCCTCGCCGTCGCCGAGCACGAACGCGTCGACGAAGTCGGCGAGGGGCTCGGGGTTGTAGGTGCAGTGGCCACCCGCGATGACGAGCGGATGCTCGGGCCGGCGACGCTCGGAACGGACCGGCACCGCGGCCAGGTCGAGACAGTTCAGGAGGTTCGTGTACACGAGCTCGGCCGAGAGGTTGAAGGCGAGCACGTCGAAGTCGGTCGCGGCGCGGTGGGTGTCGACCGAGAACAGGGGCAGGCCGGCGGCCCGCAGCTCCGATTCGAGGTCGTTCCAAGGCGCGTACGACCGCTCCGCGGTGGCGTCGGCGCGTTCGTTGAGGAGCTCGTAGAGAATCTGCAGCCCCTGGTTGGGCAGCCCGATCTCGTAGGTGTCGGGGTAGACGAGGAGCCACGACACCTGATCGTGCCGGTGAACCGGCTGGAGGCTCCCCCGCTCCATCCCGATGTACCGAGCGGGCTTTTCGACCCTGGCCAGGAGCGGTTCGATCCGCGGCCAGAGGCTTGGCATCGGGACGAAGTCTATCGGTCGCCCCCGGGGGCAGCCGACCGCCCGTGGCCAGGAGCGACGCGCCGTGGCCGCCGGCCCGGGCCGTCGCCCGCTCCGTGACCGCCGCCGCCGGTCGGTCGCTCAGGTGAAACGGCGCATGTGGACGCCGGCGACGAGCCCGATGCACAGGAAGTAGGCCATGACGGCCGAGCCCCCGTAGCTCATGAACGGCAACGGGATGCCGGTGACCGGCATGATCCCCATCGTCATGCCGACGTTCTCGAAGATCTGGAACGTCAGCAGCGCCGTCACCCCGATGCAGATCAGGGTGCCGAAGAAGTCGCCGGCGAGCATCGCAGTTCGCCAGGTTCGCCACACGATCAGCGCGAACAGCGCAAGCAGCGTCGCGCCGCCGGCGAAGCCGAGCTCCTCCCCCACGACCGTGAAGATGAAGTCGGTGTGCTGCTCGGGCACGAAGCCGAGCCGGGTCTGGGTGCCGCGATGGAAGCCCTTGCCGGTCAGGTGCCCGTTGCCGATCGCGATCTTCGACTGGTGCACGTTGTACGTCGCGCCCTTCACGTTCTGACCCTGGTGAAGGAAGCTCGTGAGCCGGTCGATCTGGTAACGCTTGAGCACGCCCAGTTGTACGACGGCTCCGCACGCGGTCACCGCCAGCAACAGCAGCACGAGCAGGTGCCGCACCTTCACCCCCGCGACCGTCAACAACCCGAGCAGGATCACGACGAGCACGAGGTCGGTGCCGAGGTCGGGCTGCAGGAGCACGAGTCCGATCGGCACGATGCCCAGCGTCACGGCGACTGCGACGCGCCACGCGTCGAGCTCGCCGCGGTGCTGCTGCAAATACGCCGCGAGGGCGATGATGAGCGCGAACTTCGCGAACTCCGACGGCTGCAGCTCGAAGCCTCCCGGCAACGGGAATCGTGCCTGCGCCCCCTTGGTCGCATGGCCCAACGGCGACAGAACGGCGAGGAGCCCGAGCACGGTCGCGACGTAGAACAGGACGCCGAGGTCGCGCAGCTTGCGGTAGTCGATCGCCATCACGCCGAACATCAGCGTGATCCCGACGAGGATGGCGACCGCTTGTCGCTTGACGAAATACAGCTGGTCGATGTGCTGCGCCGCAAGCTTTGGCTGCGTCGACGAGTAGATCATCAACAGGCTGAGCATCGCGACCGCGATCGTCGAGCCGATGAGGAGCACGTCGACATGACGGAACGGCGTCGCGAGCAGGCGCGCCTTGCGATCGGACAGCACCACCGACGCCGGCCGGCTTCGAGCGATCGTGCTCATGGCTCCCTCCGCTCCCGCTCGAGGCGGCTACGCCGAGCAGAGCTCCGCTCCGTCCGCACGATGGTCGACATCGTCAGTTCCCCTGCGACGTGTTCGCGGCGCCGTTGATCTGCACCTGGGGCGAAGAGGGAAGGCCGTATGCCGCGTCGAGCACGTGGCGCACGATCGGCGCGGACACCGCGGCACCGTACCCGGCCTCCTCGACGAACGACGCTGCCACGAGGTCGGGTGCGTCGGGCTTCGTGACCGCGACGAAGATCGACGTGGCCGACTTACCACGCACCTGCGCCGTGCCCGTCTTGCCGGCCACCGGAACCAGCGGGAGCGGGAAGCCCTGGAACGCGCTGTATGCGGTGCCCTTCGGATCCGACGCGACGCCCATGAGGCCCTGCACGATCGCGTCGTGCGCACCGGCCGGCAACGCGATCGGATCCTTCCGCACCGGAGCGATCTGGCGCAGGACGTTGCCCCGATAGTCCGTGACGTGGTCGACGAGGCGGGGCACGAACCGGGTGCCGTTGTTGAACAGCGTCTGGTACGCCGACGCGAGCTGCAACGGGCTCACGAGGAGATCACCCTGCCCGACCGCCATGAGGATGTCGTCGCCCGGGTTCCACACCGAGTTCTGCGCCTTCTGCACCGGGTCCGCCGTGTTGACGTTGAACGCGATCTTCCACGCCGAGTCGGGCACCCGACCTCGGGCCTCGTCGGCGAGGTTGATGCCGGTCGGTGAACCGAACCCGTACGACTTCGCGACGTCTTGCAACATGTGCCCGCGCGGGTCCCCGATGTGGAACCACTGCCAGAATTGGTACCCCACCGTGTAGAAGTACGCGTCGCTCGACACCGTGAGCGCACGCGGAAGGTTCACGGTGCCGTACGCAGTGCCGTGGTCGTTCAGGAACGGCGGCTGGTTCAGGCAGCACTTGAACGAACCGGTGTCGTTGTAAGGCGTCTGGGGCGTGCGAAAGCCCGACTGCAGCATCGCGGTGGCCGTCACAGGCTTGAACGTCGAGCCCGGCGCGTACAGACCCTGGACGGCCCGGTTCGTCAGCGGCTGGAAGTTCGCCGGGTCGTTCAGCCACCGCCACGTCGGGGTGTCGATGCCGTTCTTCTGCACGAAGATGTTGGGGTCGAAGTCGGGTTGCGACGCCATCGCCTTGATCGAGCCGTCGCGGGCGTCGAGCAACACAAACGCCGCGCCCGGCGCCTTGAACGTCACGAACCGATCCTTGAACGTCGGGTCCTGCAGGGCGCGGTCCTGCTGCATCGCCTGGCCAAGCGCGGCCTGCGCCGTGCCCTGCAGGTTCGCGTCGAGCGTGAGGTAGACGTTGTTGCCGGGAATCGGGTCCTTGTGCTCGACGACGCGCTGCACGCGGCCGCGGTTGTCGACCTCGAGCTTGTCGTAGCCCGGCGTGCCGCGTAGCTCCGACTCCATCGACAGCTCGATCCCCGACTTGCCGATGGTGTCGCCGAGCTCGTAGCCCTGGCCCTTGCGCGCCTTCAGCTCGTTGCCGTTGATCTCGCCGACGTACCCGATGAGCTGTGGCGCGAGCGGCATCGAGGGATTGCCCCACGTGTGGTACCTGCGCACGGTCAGCGCGACGGCGTCCACGCCGGGGAAGTCCGCCTGGTGCTCCTTCACGTAGGCCAGTTGGTCGAACGGCACGTCGGTGGCGACCGGCACGGGCGAGTACGGCGAGACCCGCGGGTCGTCGAGCGCCTTCTGCAGCAGCGGGATCGGCTGACCGAGCACGACCGACAGCCGGTTGAGCACATCGACGCGCTGCTTGCCGTCGAGGTTTCGCCGCA
This sequence comes from Acidimicrobiia bacterium, assembly GCA_024281095.1. Taxonomy (GTDB): domain Bacteria; phylum Actinomycetota; class Acidimicrobiia; order IMCC26256; family JAMXLJ01; genus JAMXLJ01. The sequence continues at coordinate 8,753 of JAMXLJ010000135.1, forward strand.
CGGTGATCGCGGTCTTCACCGCGTTGTCGACGATCACGTTGCCGTGAACGTCGACAACCTCGCCTCGGGGCGCGGGGATGCGCACGGTGCGCACGGAGTTGGTCTGGACCGCCGCCGCGACCTGGTTGCCCGATCCGACCTGAAGGAACCACAGGCGCACGAACAGCGCGCAGAACAACGCGACGATGACGACGCCGACGATCCCGACCCGGACCTGCCTCCCCTCGATCATGGGCTGGTGGGCCGAGGCGTCATGCCGCCCATCCTGCTCCCGCGGCCGGCGCTCGTGGGCTCGCCTCGGAACGCGCGGCCCACACGCCGAGCGGGAACACGAATGCCGCGATCAGCGCGTCGTAGAGCACGGCGAAGCCCATGATCCGAAGCGCGTGAACCGACTGCAGCTGGTCCTGCCCCGCGAGGATGCCGACCCCGATGAACAGCAGGTTCGCGGTGAGACCTGCGAGCGCGCCGAGCAACGGCGCGACCCAGCGGCCGGGCCGCAGCAGACCCGCGTGCAGCACACCGACGGACGCCCCGGTGAGCGAGAACGCGAGGGCGGAGAGGCCGAGCGGCGTCTGCAGGTAGAGGTCGACGAGGAGCCCGGCGACGAATCCCAACGCCGCCCCGGCCTCGACTCCCTCCCGCGTCGCGACCGCAACGACGAGCACCAGCGCGACATCCGGTCCGGCGCCGCCGATGCGCAGGTGCGGAAACACGGCGTTCTGCACGAGGACCGCGACGCAGAGAAGGAGCAACAGCCGCAACCTGCGCATCAGGGCCCCGCCGCCGTCCACAGCAGCACGTGCACGAATTCGATCCGGGCCAGGTCGACCTCGGGGCGCACGGTGACCGCGTACTGGTTCGCGCCCGGCGTCTTGTCGGCCGACACGACTCTGCCCACCGGGAGGTCGGGCGGGTACAGGCCATCCTTCTGGCCCGCGGTGACCACGTGCTCGTCCTTCGAGAGCTGCGCGTCCGGACTCACGAAGTCGACCGACAACGTCTTCACCCCCGCGTGGCCGCTCGCGAGGCCCGTCGCGTTGTTGCTGTCGGGGAGGCGCACGGCAACGTTCGACGTGGGGTCGGTGATCAACAGCACCGTCGCGCTACTGCGGCTCACCTCGACGACGCGCCCGACGAGGCCACCGGCGGCGACCACCGGCATGCCCTTCTTGATGCCCTGTCTCGTTCCCTTGTCGATCTCGAGCGCGCTGTCGTAGTTGCCCGGCGCGCCCGTGATGACCTGCGCGGCCACGGTCTTGAGGTTCCCGATGAAGGGCAGTTGCAGGATTTCCCGCATGCGTGCGTTGTCCTGCTCGAGCGTCTTCGCGTTGTCGAGCCGGTTGCGCAGGGCCTGTATCTCGGAGCGCAGCTTGCGGTTCTCACTCGTGAGCGAGCCGCGGCTCGTCATGCCGTCGAACCAGTCCGACACCGGCTGCACGATGTCGTGGACCCCGCGCTGCACGGGCGCGACGACGTCGTGGGCGCCGGAGCGGATCGATCCGATGACGCCGCTGCCGTTACCGCGCTCGTCGAGCGTGATCAGCGTCACCGAGGTGATGATGAGCAGGATCACGATCGAGCGGCGCCGGGCACTCCGCCGGTAGACCACCACCTCGCGACCTACGTGGCCCGCTCGGCCGGCCGGAAGCGTACGAGCGCGACCAAGAGATCAGTGGCCTTGCGACGAGATCAGCACCTGCTTCAGCGCGTCGAACTCCTCGAGGCACTGGCCGGACCCGATCACCACCGAGGTGAGCGGGTTGCCCGCGACCCGGATCGGCATCCCCGTCTCGGACGCGAGCCGGCTGTCGAGCCCGTGGAGCAACGCGCCGCCGCCCGTGATGACGATGCCCTTCTCCATGATGTCTGCCGCGAGCTCCGGCGGCGTCTTGTCGAGCGTGACCTTCACCGCGTCGACGATCGCCGACACCGGTTCCTCGATCGATTCGCGTATCTCCTGCGTCGACACCACGATCGTCTTCGGCAGACCGGTGACGAGATCGCGGCCGCGGATCTCCGCGTAGAGCTCCTCTTCGAGCGGGTACGCGCTCGCGAGCGCCATCTTGATCTCTTCGGCGGTGCGCTCACCCAGTGCGAGCGAGTACTCCTTCTTCACGAAGTTGATGATTGCTTCGTCGAGCTCGTCGCCGCCGATCCGGATGGACTCACTCGCGACGATGCCGCCGAGCGAGATCACCGCGACCTCGGTGGTGCCGCCGCCGATGTCGACGACCATGTTGCCGGTCGGCTCGTGCACCGGGAGCCCCGCCCCGATCGCGGCCGCCATCGGCTCCTCGATGATGAAGGCGGGCTTGCGGGCCCCGGCGTACTCGGCCGCCTCCTGCACCGCGCGCTGCTCCACCCCCGTGATCCCCGAGGGCACGCAGATCACCATGCGCGGCTTCGCCCAGCGACGCTGGTGCACCCGCTGGATGAAGTAGCGCAGCATCTTCTCGCAGATGTCGAAGTCGGCGATGACGCCGTCCTTGAGCGGCCGGATCGCCTGGATGTGGCCGGGCGTGCGGCCGATCATCCGCTTGGCCTCGAGGCCCACCGCCAGCGGGCGCCCGTCCTTGACGTTGATCGCGACCACGGAGGGCTCGTCGAGCACGATGCCCCGGCCCCGCACGTACACGAGCGTGTTGGCCGTCCCCAGGTCGACCGCCATGTCGCGGCCGACGATCGACGAGTACCAAGGTTCGGTCACGGGACTGCCTCCACGGGCGCGGTCCCCGCAGCAAGCCACGCTCGCCTTGGGGCAAGGAGGGGGTCCCCACGGCAAGTGTGGGCCGTCGTGGGGGTGTTCAGGGCGTGCGGAGCACCCCAGCGTAAGGGCTGCCGGGGCCTCCGGACAAGCCGCGACGGGCCCGCGAGCCGGGCGCTCAGCCCAGGTCGGGGAAGAAGATCCCGATCTCGCGGGCCGCCGATTCGGGGGAATCGGACCCGTGGACGAGGTTCTCGGTGAGCTCGATCGCGAGGTCGCCCCGGATGGTGCCCGGCGCGGCATCACGCGGGTTCGTGGAGCCCATGAGCGTGCGGACGACCTTGTACGCCTCGGGGCCCTCCACCACCATCAGCAGCGCGGGACCGCGAGTGATGAATGCGACGAGGTCGCCGTAGAACGGCTTGCCCTGGTGCTCGGCGTAATGGCGGCCGGCCGTCGCCTCGTCGATCGTGCGCAGCTGCGCGGCAACGAGCCGCAACCCCTTGCGCTCCACACGGCCGACGATCTCCCCGACGAGGCCGCGCCCCACCGCGTCGGGCTTGCAGATGACGAGGGTCCGATCGCTCATAGGCGCCGGAGGCTAGTGCGCGTGCCGCACCCGTCCTGATTTGGGTCGTTCGCGCCCGCCGGGACGCCGGTACGAGCGTCCCGACTCCGCGCGCGTCAGTCGTGGACGAGGGTGCGGCGGGCCGCGCCCACGACGTAGAGCGAGCCGGCCACGACGACCTGACCTTCGGGCGCCGTCACCTCGACCGCGTGCTCCACCGCCTCGTCGACCGGCTCGATCACGTCGACGGCCTCGGTCGCGATGCCGAGCTCGACCGCGGCGTCCGCGAGCCGCGAGGGGTCGAGGCCGCGGGGCGTCGGCGGACGGCAACACACGATGCGAGCCGCGGACGTCGCGCCGAGCGCGTCGAGCATCTCGTGCGGATCCTTCTCGCGCAGCAGGCCGACGACGAGGGTGCGATCCGCGTTCGGGAACTCCTCGGCCAGCGCGGCGCGCAACGCGTGCGCTCCCGCGACATTGTGCGCCCCGTCGAGCACAACGAGCGGCTGATGGTGCACGACTTCGAGCCGCCCGGGCGAGCGGACGTTGGCGAACGCCTCCTGCACGACGTCGCGGTGCAATGGCGCGCCGAGGAAGGTCTCGGCCGCCGCGAGCGCGACCGCGGCGTTCTCGGCCTGGTACGCGCCATGAAGCGGCAGGAACACGTCGCGATAGTCACCGCCGGGCGTGAAGAGGTGCAACAGTCGTCCACCGTGCGCGAGCTTCTCGTCTCGCACGCCGAAGTCGTCGTCGCGCACGATCACGCCCGCGGGGTCGCGCTCGACGAAGATGTGACGCAGGCCGGGGTCGGGTTCGCCGAGCACGAGTGTGGCGCCGGGCTTGATGATTCCGGCCTTCTCGCGAGCGATCTCCTCACGTGTCGGGCCGAGGTACTCCACGTGGTCGATGCTGACGTTTGTCACGACTGCGACGCGACCGTCGACCACGTTCGTCGCGTCCCATGTGCCGCCCACACCGACCTCGACCGCGGCCACGTCGACCGCGATGTCGGCGAACCACTGCAACGCGGCCGCGGTGACGAGCTCGAACCACGTCGGCCGATCGTCGAGTGCGGGCTCGATCGCGGCAAGCAGATCCAGGATCGCGGCGAGGTCCTCGTCGGGAATGAGGCCTCCGTTCCACGTGATTCGCTCGTTCACCCGCTCGAGATGGGGGCTCGTGTACGCGCCCACCGACAAGCCGACGGTCGCGAGAAGCTCCGACGTCATGCGCGTCGCCGACGTCTTGCCGTTGGTGCCCGTGAGATGCACTGCGGGATACGCGAGCTGCGGCGAGCCGAGCATCTCGAGCAGGCCGATGATCCGATCGAGGGTCGGGTGGTCGATGCGCCGGCGGCTCGGGCCCGCGCCCGTCTCGAGGTTCACGTGCGAGTCGAGCCACTCGAACACCTCGCGCAGGCGCGCGCGCTGGTTCATGACTCGTCGAGTGCTTCGAGCTCGACGTCGACGGACGGCTCGGCCGAGTCCTCGATGACGAGCTCCGCGACGTTGCCCGCCTCTCGCACATCGGGCAGCGCGGATTCGAGCGCGCGCAGACGCTCCCCGGTGTCGCGCACGACGGCGCGCGTCACCCGGGTGCGCAGCGAACGGCGCTGATCCGACTTCGCTTTCCTGATCGCGCCGAGCACGTCGCTCGCGACGTCGAAGACGAGAGGCTGCGCGCCGCGGGCCGCGTCAGCGAGCGCGTCCGCCGCCGGCCACGCGGCCCGGTGCACCGAGCCCTCCTGCCACCACGACCACACTTCCTCGGTGACGAAGGGGAGGTGGGGCGCGAACAGGCGCTGCAGCACCGACAACCCCGTCGCGAGCGCCTCCTGCGCGCTCGCAACTGCCTCCGGTTCGGCCCCGCCGTACGCGCGGCCCTTCACGAGCTCCAGGTAATCGTCGCAGAAGCGCCAGAAGAACCGCTCCGTGCGCTCGAGCGCGCGGGCGTAGTCGTAGTCGTCGAACGCGTTCGTGGTCTCGGTGACGAGCTGCGCAAGCTGCGCGAGCATCGCCCGGTCGATCGGCTCGGTGACCCGGGCCGCTCCGATCCGGCCACCGCTCACGCCGAGCGTGAACTTCGACGCGTTGAGGATCTTGATGGCGAGCCGGCGGCCGACCTTCATCTGGCCCTCGTCGACCGCGGTGTCGACGCCCGGGCGCCCGCTCGCAGCCCAGTAGCGAACCGCGTCGGCGCCGAACCGCTCGACCGGCTCCATCGGCGTCACGACGTTGCCGCGCGACTTGGACATCTTCTTGCGGTCGGGGTCGAGGACCCACCCCGAGATGGCCGCGTCCGTCCACGGCAACGTGCCGAATTCGTAGTGCGCGCGCACAATCGTCGAGAACAACCACGTGCGGATGATCTCGAACGCCTGCGGGCGCAGGTCCATCGGGAACGTGCGCGAGAACAGGTCGGGATCGTCTTCCCAACCCGTGGCGATCTCGGGCGTCAGCGACGATGTGGCCCACGTGTCCATCACGTCGGGATCGCCGACGAACCCGTTGGGCTTGCCGCGCTCCTCTTCGGCGAAGCCCGCCGGCGCGTCGGCCGACGGGTCGACCGGCAGGTCGGTCTCGGCCGGAAGGAGCGGGTTGTCGTAGTCGGGCACGCCGTTCTCGTCGACGCGGTACCAGACGGGGAACGGCACGCCGAAAAAACGCTGGCGGCTGATCAACCAGTCGCTCGTGAGGCCGTCGACCCAGCTCTCGTAGCGCGAGCGCATGTGCGCGGGGTGCCAGCGCAGCTGACGGCCCCGTTCCAGGAATTGCTCGCGCAGCTGTTGGTCGCGGCCGCCGTTGCGGATGTACCACTGGCGTGACGTCACGATCTCGAGCGGACGCCCGCCGCTGTTGCGTTCGTAGAACTTCACCGGGTGCACGATCGCCCGCGGCTCGTCGACGAGCTCGCCCGAGTCGCGCAGCATCTCGACCACGCGTGTCTGCGCCTGCTTGACGGTCTTGCCCGCGAGCTCCGCGTACCGGTCGCGCGCGTCGGGCGCGGCGTCTGGCCAGTCGGGCGGCTCGGTGAGGAGACGGCCGTCGCGCCCGACGACGTTGCGGGTCGGCAGCTGCAGCTCGCGCCACCAGACGACGTCGGCCGTGTCACCGAACGTGCAGATCATCGCGATGCCCGAGCCCTTCTCGGGGTCCGCGAGCGGGTGCGCGACCACGGGCACCCGAACCCCGAACAACGGTGTGAGCACGTCGTGGCCGAAGCGGTCGCGGAAGCGCTCGTCCTCGGGGTGCGCGACGAGCGCGACGCAGGCCGGGATCAGCTCGGGGCGGGTGGTTTCGATGACGATGTCGTCGTTGCCTTCGGTGCCATGGAAGCGCACCGCGTGGTACGCGCCGGGGATCTCCTTGTCTTCCAGCTCGGCCTGTGAAACCGCGGTCTGGAAGTCGACGTCCCACAACGTCGGCGCCTCGGCCTGATAGGCCTCACCCCGAGCGAGATTGCGCAGGAAGGCCCGTTGGGACACCCGCTGCGCGGCGGTGCTGATCGTCGTGTAGGTCATCGCCCAGTCGACCGACAGACCGAGCGTGCGCCAGAGCTCCTCGAACTTCCGCTCGTCCTCCTCGACGAGGCGCTCGCACAACTCGACGAAGTTCTGCCGCGAGATCGGGATCTCCTGCTTTCCGGGCTTGTCCGGCGGCGTGAAGTCGGGGTCGTACGGCAGCGTCGGGTCGCAGCGCACGCCGTAGTAGTTCTGCACCCGGCGTTCGGTCGGGACGCCGTTGTCGTCCCACCCCATCGGATAGAAGACGTCGAAGCCGCGCATGCGCCGGTAGCGGGCGACGGTGTCGGTGTGGGTGTACGAGAACACGTGGCCAACGTGCAGCGAACCGCTCACCGTCGGCGGCGGGGTGTCGATCGAGTAGACGTCGGCGCGCGCCTTCGTGCGGTCGAAGCGGTAGGTGCCCTCCGACTCCCAGCGCGCGGCCCACTTCGCCTCGAGGCCGTCGAGTGTGGGCTTGTCGGGAGGTGCTTCGGCCATCCCCCCAAACTACCGGGCGTGGCCGGCGGGTCCCCACTGCAATCCGATCACTCTGGCGATGTTGATGGTCGCGCTCGCTGCTCGGCGGGATACCCGCCTCGCGGGCGCTCGCCGCTCCTGCGCGCTACGCGCTCCGGCGGCTGCGCTCCGACTCGTCCTCGGTGATGAGGGTCGGCGTGACGCGGTCGAGCACGACGTTGCGGTCGATGACGCACTTCGTGACGTCGGACCGGCTCGGCAGGTCGTACATCACCTCGAGGAGCACCTCCTCGAGGATCGCCCGCAAACCGCGGGCGCCCGTGCCGCGCTTGAGCGCCTCGTCTCCGACGGCGTCGAGCGCGTCGTCGGAGAAGTCGAGCTCGACATTGTCGAACTGGAAGAACTTCTGGTACTGCTTCAACAGCGCGTTCTTCGGCTCGACGAGTATGCGGATGAGCGCCTCTTTGTCGAGGTTGTGCACCGCGCCGATGACGGGGAGCCGGCCGACGAATTCGGGGATCAGTCCGAACTTCAGCAGGTCCTCCGGGAGCACCGACGTGAGGATGGCGCCGAGGTCCTTCTCCTCCGAGCGTCGGATGTCAGCTCCGAAGCCGACGCCGCGGTTGCCGACCCGGCTCTCGATGATCCTGTCGATCCCCGCGAACGCACCCCCGCAAATGAACAGGATGTTCGTGGTGTCGATCTGGATGAACTCCTGGTGCGGGTGCTTGCGGCCGCCCTGCGGGGGAACCGACGCGGTGGTGCCCTCGAGGATCTTGAGCAGTGCCTGCTGCACGCCCTCGCCCGACACGTCGCGTGTGATCGACGGGTTCTCGGCCTTGCGGGCGATCTTGTCGATCTCGTCGATGTAGATGATCCCGGTCTCGGCCTTCTTCACGTCGTAGTCGGCCGCCTGGATCAGCTTGAGGAGAATGTTTTCGACGTCTTCGCCGACGTAGCCGGCCTCGGTCAGCGCGGTGGCATCCGCGATCGCGAAGGGCACCTTCAACAGACGGGCGAGCGTCTGCGCGAGCAGCGTCTTGCCGCAGCCGGTCGGCCCGATGAGCAAGATGTTCGACTTCTGCAGCTCGACGTCGGGATCGCCGTACGCGCCGGCCTGCACGCGCTTGTAGTGGTTGTACACGGCGACGGACAGGATCTTCTTCGCCTGCTCCTGGCCGATCACGTAGTCGTTCAGGTAGTCGTAGATCTCACGCGGCTTCGGGAGATCGTCGAAGCGCACCTCGGTGCTCTGCGACAGCTCTTCCTCGATGATCTCGTTGCAGAGGTCGATGCACTCGTCGCAGATGTAGACGCCCGGGCCCGCGATGAGCTTCTTGACCTGCTTCTGGCTCTTCCCGCAGAACGAGCACTTCAGCAGGTCGCCACCGTCTCCGAACTTCGCCACGGATGCCTCCCCCGGCAGCCTTCCGTCCCTGCCCGCTCAGCTGACGCCGGCCGGAACCGGCACGGAAGCGAGCTCACGGTTCGAGATGACCTCGTCGATCATCCCGTATTCCTTGGCCTCGAGCGCGCTCATGATGAAGTCGCGGTCGGTGTCCTTGCGCACCCGATCAGTGGGCTGCCCGGTGTGATGGGCGAGCAGCTCGTCGAGCGTCTGGCGCATCCGGGCGATCTCCTTGGCCTGGATCTCGATGTCGACCGCCTGGCCCGACGCGCCACCGTGCGGCTGGTGGATCAAGACCCGAGCGTGGGGCAGCGCATAACGCTTCCCGTGGGTGCCCGCCGCCAGCAACACCGCGGCGGCCGACGCGGCCTGGCCGACACAGATGGTCTGCACGTCGGGCTTGATGTACTGCATGGTGTCGTAGATCGCGAAGAGACCGGTGATCTCGCCACCCGGCGAGTTGATGTAGATCGAGATGTCCTTGTCGGGGTCTTCGCTCTCGAGGTGCAGCAGCTGGGCGATCATCAAGTTCGACACGGTGTCGTCGATCGGCGTGCCGAGGAAGATGATCCGCTCCTTGAGCAGACGGGAATAGATGTCGAAGGCGCGCTCGCCACGGTTGGTCTGCTCGATGACGGTGGGCACCAAGTAGTTGCGAATCGGTTGGCTCACGCCTGGGGCTCCTCGGGCTCGTGCTCTCGCTCAGTGCTCGTGGTCGTCGTGATCGTGATGGTCGTGTTCGTGGTCACCCGCACCGGGCTCGGGGGGTGCGCTGTCGGCGACCGCATCGCCACCGGAGATCGCATCGGGCTGGGTGTCGGGCAGGGTCAGGTCGACCGGGTTCCCGCTCTCGTCGACCGCAACTGCGTGATCGACGAGGAACTGCAACGCCTTTCCTCGCGTGATCTCCGAGCGTAGTGCCTCCAAGGCCCCCCTGCGGTCGAGATCGCGTCGAACCTTCTCGGGCTTCTGACCCATCTGTTCGGCCAGCCGTGCGATCTCGCGGTCGAGGTCTTCCTCAGTGGCCTCGATGGCCTCCTGGGCCACAATTGCGCGCAGCGCGAGGTCGGCCTTCACCGCCTGCGTCGACCCTTCCCGCACGCCGGCCACGAACGTCTCCTGGGCCTGGCCCGTCGCCTCGAGGTACTGCGGGATCGTCGCGCCCTGATGCTCGAGGCGGTGCATGAAGTCGTGGAGCCGCCGCTCCATCTCGTCGCGCACGAGAACATCGGGCACCTCGATATCGATCTTGTCGGCGATTGCTTCGAGCACCTTCTCGCGGACCGCGACGCGCGCCTGCACCTTGCCGACGAGCTCCATGCGGCGCGCGACGTCGGCGCGCAGTTCGTCGAGCGTGTCGAACTCGGTGACCTCGGAAACCCATTCGTCGGTCGGCTCGGGAAGGACTTTCTGCTTCGTTTCCTTCACGAGGACCTGGAACGCGACCTCTTCGCCGGCGCGCTCGCCGAAGCGCTCGGGCAAGGCGTCGGTGAACTTGAGGATGTCGCCGACGCGCTTGCCGCGCAGCTCGTCGTCGAGCTTCGGGACGACGAGGCCCGAACCGACCTCGTAGAGGAAGTCGGTCGCGCTCAGCGCGTCGATCACCTCGTCGTGCACGTAGCCCTTGATGTCGATCGACGCGAAGTCGCCGTCCTGCAGCGGTCGTGTCGACTCCTGCAGGTCCGCGAAGCGTTCGCGCAGCGCGTCGACCTGGGCGCCGACCGCCTCGTCGGAGATGTCGGGCAGCGGCACCTCGACACGGAGCCCGTCGTAGTCGCCGAGCTCGACGACCGGGCGGACCTCGACGACGGCGTCGAACTCCACCGGGCCCGTGTCCGCACCCGCGGTGATGTCGATCTCCGGCGGGGCGATCGTGTCGAGGCCCTCGGTCTCGACGGCCGAGGCGTAGTAGTCGGGCAGTGCGTCCTGCAGCGCCTGCTCGCGAGCGACGTCGGTGCCGAGGCGCGCCTCGAGGATGCGCCGCGGCGCCTTGCCGGGACGGAACCCGGGGATCTTCACCTGGCGGGCCAGCTTGCGGAAGGCGGAGTCGATCGCCTGCTCGAATTCGTCGGCGGGAACGGCGACGTGCAGACGGACCTTGTTGCCCTCGAGGGGCTCGACGGAGGTCTCCATGGGAAGGCGCAGTGTACCAACCGTCCATCTGGATCCCGGGACCTCCGAACGGCCGTCGCCAGTCGGGTCGCGGCGCGAAGCTGTAGGGATGGACGTGGGCCTCAGCCACGTGGCGCTGCCGGTCTCGGACCCGTCGGTGAGCGCGCGCTTCTACGAGCGGTACGCGGGCATGCGCGTGGTCCACGACCGCACCGATCAGCCCGACGGTCGCGTGCTGTGGCTGAGCGACCTGACGCGCCCGTTCGTCGTCGTCCTCATCCAGTACCCCGGCGAGGTCGCCGCACTCACGGGCTGGGCGCACCTCGGCGTCGCGTGCCGCACCCGCGACGAGGTCGACGACCGCTGCGCGGACGCGCGTGAGGCCGGGCTCGTCGTGCAGGGCCCGTACGACTCCGGGCCACCGGTCGGGTACTGGGCGATCATCCCCGACCCCGACGGCCACAACCTCGAGCTGTCGTACGGACAGGAAGTAGGCACCACGGTCGCGCAGTCGCGAAGCGCCTGACACACTTCCCCCCATGCAGGCGGTGGGCCTGGGCGTGATCGCGAGCGTGGCGCGCACACCCGACGACGCGGGGCTCTCGTTCGGCACCGTGCTCGTGGTCGCCGTCATCGCCTGCATCGCGCCGATCGTCACGTCGTTGCGGCCGGCCCTGCGCATTCCGAGCGTCGTGTTGGAGATCGTGCTCGGCATCGTCGTGGGCCCGGCCGTGCTCGGCCTCGTGCACGTCGACGTGCCGCTCGACGTGCTGTCCCTTCTCGGGCTGGCGTTTCTTCTGTTCCTCGCCGGCCTCGAGCTCGACCCGAGCCGGCTACGCGGCGGGATGGGTCGAATCGGTGCCGCGTTCGTCGTGTCGTTGGCGATCTGTGCCGTGTTCGGCTTCGGCGTCGAGTTGATCGGTGAGACCGGTCAGCCGGCGTTCGTCGCGATCGCGCTCAGCTCGACGTCTCTCGGGCTCGTCGTCCCGGTGTTGCACGACGCAGGCGTCACGGAGACGGACTTCGGACAGCTCGCGCTGGCCGGCGCCATGGTCGCTGAGTTCGGCACGATCCTGATGCTGTCGCTGCTGTTCTCCAACAGCTCGACGACGCCGCAGTCGGAGATCGCACTGCTCGCGGTCTTCGGCGTGCTGGTCGCGCTCGTGGCCATGGTGTTGCTGCGCGTCGGCCACCGGGCTCGGGTCGCCTCGACACTGGCGCGACTCGAGAACACCTCGGCCCAGCTCGGTGTGCGCCTCGCGATGGCGTTGCTCATCTTGATGGCCCTGCTCGCGAGCAAGCTCGGGCTCGAGACCATCCTCGGCGCGTTCGTCGCGGGCGCGCTGCTTCGTGTCGTCGATCCGCACGAGCGTCTCGTGCACACGGAGTTTCGCTCGAAGATGGACGCGATCGGCTACGGCTTTCTCGTGCCGATGTTCTTCGTTGCGAGCGGCATCCGGCTCGACGTCCAGTCGCTGCTCGATCATCCACGTCACTTCGTGCTGGTGCCGTACTTCCTCATCGCCCTGCTCGCCGGCCGCGGGATACCCGCGGTCCTGTACCGCAAGCTCGTCGGCTCTCAGCGCGCGCTCGCGGCCGGGCTGCTGCAGGCGACGTCGCTCACGTTCATCGTCATCGCGGCGCATCTCGGAACGCAGCTCGACGTCTTCGACGACGCCACAGCGGCCGCGCTGGTGCTGGCGGGTCTGGCGTCGGTCGTGCTGTTCCCGCCCTTGGCGCTCACCGTGCTCGGCATGGGCGCGGAGGCGCCGACGCGCGCGCCGACCTGACCACGTGGCGGGGCCGCGGCGGCCGGGTGACGGGCCCCGCCACGTGGTGACGTCGCGTCCGGCCGTCGTGGGGGTCGGACGCGCCGATCCAAGCGCCAGGAGTAGGTGTACGTGAGCACTCCGACCAACACGTGGCGGTGAGGTGACGCAGCGTGGGACGACCCGCGAACATCGGGGCTCCCCGAGCGCGGCGCGCAGGTACGGTTTGGCATGAATCCGTCCGAGTGCGACGCCGACACGATCAAACGCCTGCTGGGGCTCCAGCCCCACTCCACGTGCGGCTTCGTCGCCGAGACGTACCGCTCACCGATACGGGTGCCGGAGGACGGGTTGCCGGGGTACGACGGGTCCCGGCCGTTGGGCTCGGCGCTCTACTTCCTCGTCACCCCGGACGCGAACATCCGGCTGCACCGCATCCGGTCGGACCAGCAGTACCTGCACCACGCGGGCGGGGCGCTGGATGTGCTCCTGCTGCACGAGTCCGGCGAGGCCGAGGTTCGTGTCGTCGGCAGCAACCTCCTCGCCGGTCAGCGACCGATGCTGTTCATCCCGGGCGGCACATTCCACGTCTCGCGATTGGAGCCGGGCACGGAGTGGGCGCTGCTGTCGAGCACCGAGTGGCCCGGCGTGGAACCACCCGACGTCGAGCCCGGCGACCCCGGCCAGCTCGTCGTGCAGTTCCCGTCGGTGGCGGACACGATCCGCCGGTTCACCTACACGGGCTGATCCGCAACGCGATCGCGGGCGTGTCGGACGGCGGTATCGGCAGTTCGACCACGATCCCGTCGTCGCCGGCAACCCCCGCAACGCCTACAGGTGTCCACGGTGTCGTGTCCTCCGACCCGAGGAGCAAGACTTTCGCGTCGTGCGGCGGACGCACCATCGGCACGTGCACGCGTGACGACGCCGGCGGGTCGAGCACGATCGCGAAACAGTCCTCGCCGCGGCGGGTGTAGCGGATCTCGACACCATCCCGGTTCGTGCGGGCCGGCTCGTCGCCGGCACGGGTGCCGTAGAGCGCTTCGCCGTTGCGCTGCAGCCACCACCCGACGGCGAGCAGCCGGGTGGCCTGGGCCCAAGGGATCGTGCCGTCGGCCGTGGGCCCGACGTTGAGCAGGAGGTTGCCGCCGCGTGCGACCGCTTCGACCAGCAGGTGCACGAGCGCACGGGCGCTCTCGTAGTCGTCTTCGGTTTCTTCACGGTTGTAGCCGAACGACGTGCCGAGCCCACGTGTCGCTTCCCACTTGGGACCGCGGGCGTCCTCGGCGAGCGTGTACTCCGGAGTGACGAAGTCGGCGTGCACGTTCCCTGCCGCCACGCCGAGGACGTCGAATCGGTTGTTGACGACACCGTCCGGCACGCGGTCGTAGAAGTGCGTGAAGAGCGCGTCGAGATCGAGCCCGGCCGGTGAGCCGATGTCGTTCCACAGCACCGACGGCTCGTAGCGCGCAATGAGCTCGCGCCAGTGTCCGTCGACGTACTTCACGTAGTCGTCGCTCTGCGGGATGGCGGTGAGCATCGACGCGAAGTTCGCGATCGGGAGACCACCGAACGTCCAGTCGAGCCCGCCGGAGTAGTACACGCCGAACCGCAGACCGCGCTCGCGCACCGCGGAAGCCGTCTCGCCGACGAGATCCCGGCTGTCGCGCCAACCCGTCCTGCCCGTCGCGATCTCACTGGGCCAGAGGAGGAAGCCGTCGTGGTGTTTCGTGACGAGCACGACGTAGCGCGCTCCCGCGGCCGCGAACAGGTCCGCCCACGCGCTCGGCGACCATCCTTCGTGCGCGGCGACGAACTGCGGGATGAAGTCGTCGTACGGCCGATCGCCGTAGTGCTCCCGATGATGGCGTTGTACCGGGCTGCCCTCGATCCCAAGCGAGTTCTGGTACCACTCGACGTAGGGCATGTGGGCGAGCGCATGTTCCCACCCGTGCTGCGCGGCCGCGGTGAACGGATCCGGACCGACCGGCGCGTATGCCGGCACGGATGCGGGCGTCCAGTGCACGAAGATGCCGAACTTCGCGTCGTCGAACCATGAAGGCAGTGCACGCTCGGGCACGGCCGGGATCAAAGCAGCCCGGGCGCGTCAGAGCAACGCACCGGCCCGGCCACGCCATGGTCGGTCGGGTCCTCGCTCACCGACCGCCGCTGCCGTGCGGTCAGACCTGGCGGCCCTCCGGCTCCTCGACCGGCCCGGCCACGCCGTGGTCGGCCGCGTACTCCAACGTGGCGCTGCACGGCGTGAGCGCTGACAACTCACGGCATGTGGCGCACCGGCAGTCGGGCTCGTCACCGTCGTGGCGGGCGTGGAGCATCACGGTCACGCCCGTCTTCCACGTCTCGAAGCAGCCGCCGGTGACGCACCACTCCTCACGGTCGTCCGGGCCGAACTCCTCCACATACGCATGCCGGCGTCGCTGCCAGCGTCCGCACCGGGTGCAGTGCCCCACGTCCAAGAGATCGTTCATGTCGTCGCTTTCCAACCCGCGCGTACCTGCGCGTCGAAACCCACGCGTGGGTTCCGTTCCCCTCTCGTCTCACACGGCGGTCAGGTCCGTCACAACGTTCGCCCAACGTGTGCCGAGGGCGGTCGTTAGACGATTCGACGGCGCGGGTAACGACCCGGCTGACCGGCGGCACGGTGGCCCGCAGCGCGTCGTGTGACTCGCAGCGGTGCTCGCACGATTCGGAGCAGCGGCAACGATGACGATCTACGAACCCAATCCCGACGTCGGGCCGGTCGGCGTGGAATTCGAGGAGTTCGCCGACGTGCCGATCCTCGCCGAGGACAGGCCGCCGCCGCCGATGTCGGACGAGGACACACCGCTTCCCAACCACCTGTGCGCGCTGGTGTCGATGCTGCATCAGGCGCGAGCCGACGTCGCCCGTCATACCGCCTTCGAGTCGGAAGCCCGCGCGGCAGGCGACGCAGAGCTCGCCGACTGGTGCCGAGATCTCGCCGATGCGGACCGCCAGAAGGTCGCCCGCGCACGATCGATGGTTGCCGCGCGCCTCCACGCGGCCTGACCAGCCCCTTCACCGCTCGGCACGACGTGGCCGGCGCCTCGGGCTTGTATCGTTGGCAACGCCGCCGTGGTCGCGTTCGTGGCGTGAGCGCGGCGCGTGTGGCGAATGCACCGGGGAGTGGCGCAGCGGTAGCGCACCTGCTTTGGGGGCAGGAGGCCGGGGGTTCGAATCCCCCCTCCCCGACGGCCCGCTGCCCTCCCACGACATGCGGAACGCCGCGGGTAGCGTGAGCGACTCCGCGGGTGTAGCTCAATGGCAGAGTCCCAGCCTTCCAAGCTGGTCATGCGGGTTCGATTCCCGTCACCCGCTCCGCGTGCATCCGCCGTTCGGGCAGGTCGGAAGGTCGAAATACTTCTATCTGTGTGTTCGACACTTCGCGTTGACCTTCGGTCGGATAGCACGATCCCGACGGTAAACAGGCCCACGTGCGCCGTGGGGAGATTCACGGCTTCGCGACGCATGAGCCCTTCGTAAGGCAGATCGCGGTATTGCGCGCAGGCGAGTCGCAACCATTTCTCGCGTCGGGACCATCGGACGGATGACGCCGCAGGGTCGCGACGCTGCGTCCGCTCAGATCGGTCGTCTAGTAATCCGTTGAGGGGCTACTCGTCGAGGCGAGTTGCAGCGCCCATCCACACGAGCCGCTGCCGTCGCTCGTCCTGCTCCGGCTCCTCGACCTTTCTCCCTAACGTGCGGGTGTACAGGTCTCGGTGGAGGTGCTCGTCCCGCCGAGGACACCCGAGGCGGTACCGGAGCATGAGTACGAACCGGACAGCGGGAAGCCCGTCGCCGGATGCGGGGTGTCCTTGCTGATGATGAACCCCGGCCACAAGGCCATCAGGAACGCGAGCACGACGACCGCGGCTACGACCGTCGCAGTTAGCCACGTCACCACACGTCGCACCATGGGATTGTCGCGCCGACGAGCCACCGCGGCTACGGAGCGCAAGGTTTGGACCCGGTGTCTGACCCGCGCCGGACTCGACGACACCGACCTCGCAGGACTGCGCATCCATGAGCTGCGTCACACCGCGGCCGCGCTCGCCATCGTCGAGGGAGCTCCATCCGCTACGGAACGAAGTCGACGTCGACCCAGTAGTTCTCGTCGAGCGACAGTTGATCGGGGAACGCGCTCGCTCCGGCTGCGAAGACGCCGTTGCGGTCGAGCGCGCCGTTGCCGGAAAGCATGTGGAGCGGTGTGTTGTCGACGCCCCTCGGGTCGAAGTCGTACAGAGGCAGAGTCGAGAACCAAGCATCGTCGGCCGTATGGCCCGCATTCGTGTGGTACGACGCGACATACACGCCCCCGGCGTTGACGGGAACGGGCGGGATGAACGTCGCGTCCTGCCAACCGCTGGCCGACTCGTTCGTGAACGTCACCGTCGCGAGGAGTGTGCCTGAAGCGGTCCAGAGGTGCCCGGTGTGGGTTCCCGTGTTCGGAATCGACTTGTAGAACCTGACGCCGGTGATCGTTCCCGGCGTGTCGACGCCGAACTTCACGCCGACCTCGATCGGGGCGGCCTGCTGCGAGTCCGGCGTCGCCGGCGCGCTCTGATCGAACATGGTGCAGGGGCACGGTCGCGGAACGACCGTGATGGTGACACCCGGGCCCGGCGTCTCGGTGTTCCCGCTGTCATCGGTGGCACGAGCACGGATCACGATCGCGCCCGACGATTGCAGCGGTCGGAACGTGTAGCTCCAGTTCGCACGCCCCTTCGCGGGATGCCATGCCGACCCGCCGTCCGTCGACACCTCCACACCTGCCACATGTCCGTCCGCATCGTCGGCGGTCCCCGACACGGTGACGGTGCTACCCGCGGTCGTGGTGCTTCCCGTGATCGGACTCGTCACGGTCGACGAGGGCGGCGTCGTGTCGGTCGACGCCGTGGTCGCCACGAGGCCTGACATGAGTGTCGCCGGCTGCGCATGCATGTCGGCGAGCACGTTGACGGTGGCCTGTTGGATACGCGGGTCGGGCGTGGTCTGCGTATCGCTGTTTCCGTCGAGCCCGTAACTCCACTGCACCGTCCCCGCTCCGAAGACGAGCGCACCGCTCGACGCCCGGTACATCACGAGGTGGTGGATGCACGACGAGTTCGCAAAGACGCAGACGGGCTCGGTGTCGGTCGGTGCCGAAGCTCCCGCGGGCGATGTGTGCAATGGGCGCGATCCCGGTGTGATCAGTGTGTCGTTGGGAAGCGTCCGGCTCGCCGTCGGCGACGTCGGACCGCTCTTCTGCGAAGGCGAGCTCGCCTCGGGTGTTCCCGTTTGGCCCGTGAGGTCGGTGGTCGACAAATCGACGAGCCCAGCGGGCCGCGCGCCGTTGTCCAGATCCTGATCCCACTCGTAGCCGAGGACACGGTCACCGACACTCGCCGTTGTTCCGGGCGCCATCGCCGCGAGGCCGGTGGCCCGCCAGAGCCGCAGCGCGCCTTCTTCCGCACTCACGGTGATCGAATTCGCCGTGCAACACGCGTCGACGAACGCCTGCCCGGAGGTGGCCGTCTCGGGCCGTCCGCCGTCGGACGGCGGTGAGAACCGGTGATCTCGCCAGAGCCCGGTCCATGTCGACGTGGGGTCGAGCCGCGCGGTCGAGGGTGTGCAGAAGACGTTCTGGAACGGGTCGCACGTCTCCTTGTACGTCACGAGGGTCCGGTACGGCGTCGCCGTGCTGTCGATGCTCGCTTCCCACCGCGTCTTCCAGTAGATGCCGTCGCCGCTGAAGAACGCGAGGTTGATCCCGTGGTCGCGAGCCGTGTCCACATGAGCTCGTTGTGTGTCCGACCAGTACTCGTCGTGTCCGACCGACAGGAAAACACGGTGCGAAAGGAGGTGAGAGCCGAATCGGTCGGTGTCGACACCAGCGGCGTAACTGACGCTGTACCCGTTCCGCTCGAGGAAGCGAAGCATCGGGTACTCGGTCCCGAACAAGTATCCGGGCGGGTTCGTCATCCGCGTCGTGAAGGGCCGGTTGTAGCTCGCCTTGACGGCCTTCTTCCCGTCAGAACCGACGGTGTACAACCCTTCGCCGCCGTAGTCGTTGTACGCCTGCCAACTCGGATCGGAGGTCTGGAAGAGGAGCGCCGTCGGCGCTTCGTCGTCGCGCACGATGAACACGATGTGGTTCGCTCCCGAGGAGCCGTCGTCGCGAACGATCTTCGCGATGTACACGCCCGAGACCGCGTCGGCCGGCACCGGCCATGACGCGGACTCGACCCAGTTCCCGCAGTCGACCAGATGCGTCGACGTGTCGTTCAGACACGCGGGCTGCCGCTGGGGCAAGCTGACCGCCGGAAGGACCGTCGCGACTTTTCGGGCACCATCACCGCCGTAGTACCCGAGGCGGTAGACGTCGAGATGGTACGCGGTTGCGACCGTGTTCACCTTGAAGCGGACCGTCGAGCCGTGATCCACGCTGATATCACTGGCGAACCCTTCGATGCCCGGCGTCCCGCCCACAGCGACGTCCCACTCCGCGCGGATGGCGCCGACGTGCTCGTTCTCGCAGACGATGCTGTTGGCGCCAACCGGACAGGTGACGGGCAGCGCATAGGCGTAGACGTTCCCATCGGCGGACCCGGCGAAGACGCGCCCGTCGATGACGGCCGGAGAGGAAACCACCGGTCCGCCCGTTGTCGTCGACCACAACAGCTGGCCGGCCGTGGCCGTATAGGCCGCGAGCGACCCCGCGTCCGTTCCGACGAACACGACGCCGTTGGCCACGGCCGGCGATGCTTGGGCGCCCGACCCGAGCGCGACCGACCACTGCGTGGCACCGGAGGACGCATCCACGGCACGAAGCTGACCGTCCTCCCCGGCGACATAGACCGAGTTGCCGGTAACGGCGACGGAGGCGTCGACGGCGGTTCCGGTCTGCACCGACCAGATCGCCTGACACGTCGTGGGAGTACCGGAGCAATCAATCGCTCCGCGACTGTCGAAGGCGGTGACGGCGCCATCGTCCGAGCCGACGTACACCCGGCCGTTCGCCACTGCGGGCGTCGATCGGATCCGGCCGCCGAGCATCGCCGACCACATCAGCGCCCCGGTTCCCGCATCCAAGGAATAGAGATGATGGTCATCCGAGCCCACGACGACGACGTTGCCGTTCACCGCAGGCGATGACGCCACCGCGCCGCCGGTCGCGAATGTCCAGAGCGGCTGACACACGGTCGGCGTACCGGAACAGTTCGTCACGCCCTTGGCATCGAAGGCATAGACCTTCCCGTCGGACGAACCGATGTACACGCGGTCGCTCGCAACTGCCGGAGACGAGAAGACGGGGCCGCCCGTTTGCGCGCTCCACTGCGATACGCCTGTATCCGCCGCAAAGGCGTCAACCGCGCCGCTCGGAGTACCGATGTAGACGTCACCGTCGCCTTCCGCCGGCGACGACGTGACGGTGCCGCCCAGTTGGCGTGTCCAGGCACGGGTCCCGGTGTTCTCGAACAGGGAGTACAACGTGCCGTCGTTCGACCCCACGAAGACACGACGGTCGGCAATCGACGGAGACGAGTCGACCGGTCCTGCCGTGGCACGCCGCCACAACTCGGTCAGCATCCCGGCGTTGGACGGGCTCAGGCTCTTCTCCGCGCCGTTGAACCCGGTGCGCGACGACTCACCGCGAAACTGGAACCAGTCGCACGACGTGAGCGCGGTCGCCATCAAGATCGCGCAGACCACGACTCCCGGGCGTCGCACGCCGGGCCCAGTGCGGCGCGCCCGGACATCCCGAGCCCAGCTGAAAAATGATTGTGTGCGCGGCGCCTCGCCTGCCCGAAAATCGTGAACCCCCCTCAGGGTAAAATTTCGGTCGCGCGTACCCCGCATACCACGCGAATTAATGTCGACGTCCGTCCAAAATGCATCAAAGAGCAGCGCCCCGTAGCGGTCGATTCAGCCCTCTGCGGCTTCGCCGTAACCTCACGGTGAGAAGGCGATGAGATCCCCTCCCCAATCGCCCTCGTGCAGCACGCCGTTGGCAATGGAAGGCGGCCCGAAGAATACGGACGTGCCCAAATAGTCGAACAGGCTCTCGCCGGTGGAC
>JAMXLJ010000136.1 GCA_024281095.1 Acidimicrobiia bacterium
TCTCGGGCCCGGAGTTGCTGCTTCTCGACGAGCCGCTGGAGAGTCTCGACATCCCGAGCCAGCAGGGCGTCGCGGGACTGGTGCAGCGAATCTGCCGCGAGCAGGGCGTGACCGTGCTGCTGGTGGCCCACGACGTCAACCCGATCCTGCCGTTCGTCGACCGCGTGATCTACGTCGCCGGTGGTCGCACCGCGATCGGCTCACCCGCTGAGGTCGTCACGACCGAGACGCTCACGCGCCTGTACGGGTCGCCGGTGGAGGTGCTCACGACCGCGGACGGCCGGGTCGTCGTCGTCGGCCAGCCCGAAGGAGTCTCCTTCCATGGTCACGGCTGACGCGCTCGGCCCACCCCATCTCACCTGGAACGTCGTCGCCGACGTGCGCGAGCTGCTGCGGTTCCCCTTCATGCAGAACGCGTATCTCGCGGGCACGATCGTGGCGGTCACGGCCGGTGTGGTCGGCTACTTCATGGTGCTCCGCGGCCAGACCTTCGCCGGGCACGCGCTGTCACAGGTCGGCTTTCCCGGTGCCGCGGGGGCTGCGCTCCTGGGCGTCGCACCGGTGTTCGGTGTGATCGCCTTCTGCGTGACCGTCGCGGTTGCGATCGCGCTCATCCCCGGGCGTCGCTCGCACGAGGCGTCGTTCGAATCGGCGGTCATCGGCTCGATCCTCGCCTTCGCGCTCGCGCTCGGGTTCCTGTTCACAACCCTCTCCAACGGATTCGTCACCGGCGCGTACGCGTTCCTCTTCGGAACGTTCGTCGGCATCGGCAACACGGAAGTGCTGACGCTCCTCGTCACGGGCGTCCTCATCGGCACCACGCTGGTGATCATCGGGCGCCGGCTGTTCTTCGCCTCGGTCGACACCGACGCGGCCGAAGCCCGAGGCGTCGCCGTGCGGACGCTCGCGACCATCTATCTCCTGGTGCTCGCACTCGCCGTTGCCGCGGCCGCGCAGATCACCGGAACGCTGTTGGTGTTCGCGTTGCTCGTCGCACCGGCGGCCACGGCGCAGGAGCTCTCGACCCGGCCGGGCCGCACGCTGGGTCTGTCGATCGTGATCGCGCTGCTCGTCACGTGGCTCGGCCTCGCGAGCGCGTACTTCAGCGACTATCCGATCGGCTTCTACGTCACCACGATCGCATTCGTCTTCTACGTGCTCGCGCGGGCCCGCCGCGCGCTCCTCGGGTAGGCGCGTGTTCAACCACGAGTTCATCCGCAACGCGTACCTCGCCGGGACGTTCATCGCGTTGTCAGCCGGGTTGATCGGCTACTTCGTCGTACTGCGCAACCAGGTGTTCGCGGGTGACGCGCTGAGCCACGTCGCGTTCACGGGCGCGCTCGGAGCCGCGGTCGCGGGGCTGAGCGCAACCGCCGGTCTGTTCGCGTCGACGATCGCGGTCTCGATCGGGCTCGCCGCTCTGGGCCGGCGGGCGCGTGGGCGCGACGTCGTGATCGGTACGGCGTACTCGTGGATCCTCGGTGTGGGCGCGCTGTTCCTCACCATCTACACGACCTCGGGCTCGTCGAACGGTCGCATCGGCGTGACGGTGCTGTTCGGGTCGATCTACGGGCTCTCGGCGGCGCAGGCACTCGTCGCCGCTGTGGTCGGCATCGGAACCTCGCTGGCGGTGTGCGGCATCGCGCGGCCGCTCCTGTTCAGCTCGCTCGACGAGACTGTTGCCACCGCGCGTGGAGTGCCCGTGCGGGTGCTCAACGCCGTGTTCCTGGTGCTGCTCGGGATCACTGTCGCGGAAGCGGCCCAAGCCGTCGGAGCGCTGCTCATCTTCGGCTTGCTGGTCACGCCGGCAGCGACCGCCCAACTGTTGACTCGCCGTCCGTACCGCGCGCTGGCGCTCGCGGCCGGCCTCGGCGTCGTCGAGCTCTGGCTCGGGCTCGCGTTGAGCTACGCCGTGGACAGGTTGCCGCCGAGCTTCGCCGTCGTGGGCGTCGGCTTCGCCGCCTACGTCCTCGCGTTGGCCGCATCGCGTCTGAACGGTCGGCGGTCGCTCGCCTGAGCAACGCACGGTCGCGGCCCGAACGCGTGGTGTTGTCATCCGAGCGGTTGGGCCCGGCGCGTCGGCGTTTTCGGAATGGGCGCTTCGCTCAAGCTCTCGCCAGTTACGTCCGTACTGCGACCGGCGCGTCGTCGCACCGGAGTCGCCCTGGCACACTGCCGTGCGGCCTTCGGTTACCTGCCCAACCGGATGCCTTGTGGTCGGGCGACGCGGCGGGACCGGTCTCTCGGGGGAGCGAACGAGGCCGATCTCGCCCCGCCCGGCTACGTTGCGGTCTTCACGTGTGAACGCAGCCGCCTTCTTCGACCTCGATCGCACCGTCATGTCCGGTGCGAGCACCTGGCACTTCGGCGTCGCCGCGTTGCGCCGCGGCTTCTATTCCCGGCGCTCACTCGCGGTCGACGCCTGGTCGGCTCTGACGTTCGCACGGCGCGGGTCGACCGACGACAGCGCCGAGGCGGTGCGCGAGCGAATTCTCGCAGCCGTGCAGGGCAAGCGTCGCGACGAGATGGACCGCCTCGTTCCGGACGTGCTCGGCCCGATCCTCGGCCGCGTCCATCCCGAGGTCTATCTCCAGATCCTCGAACACGAACGCTCGGGCGTGCCCACGTATCTCTGTTCGGCGTCGCCGGTCGAGATCCTGCTTCCGATCGCGCGCGCGCTCAACATGACGGGTGGGGCGCTCGGTACCGTCGCTGCCGTCGACGACCGAGGCGTCTACACCGGCGAGCTCGCGGCACCGTTCTGCTACGGCGACGGCAAGCGCGTCGCGATCGAGCGCGAAGCGCAGCGTCGCGGTTTCGAGCTTTCGGTCAGCTTCGCCTACAGCGACTCGCTGAGCGACCTGCCCATGCTCGAGGCCGTCGGCCGTCCGGTCGTGGTGAGCCCCGACGCCGAGCTCGACGTGCTCGCAAGGGAACGCGGGTGGCCCGAGCTCCGGGTCACGTCGAGCCGCGCGACGTGGCGCACGCGGCTCGTGCTCGCGTGCATCGGCGCGGGCGCGGCCTTCGCCGCGGGCCGTACGACGGGCCGCCGGCACTGAGACTCCGTCAGTTGGGACGATTTCCCGCCATATGGCCGGAGAATCGTCCCACTGCAGGTGCGGGCGACGCGAATCGTCTCGACACCGCGGGGGTAGGCCGCGGGTACGACATGAGGAGGCGACCATGGACGTGTTCGTATGGCGGGTCTGGTACGTCGACGGCCACGAGCCGACGGTGAACCCGATCGAGATGGTCGACGTCGCCGGTTTCGACGTCGAGGCGCGTGACGGCCACATCGGCAAGGTCGACGAGGCAACGTACGAAATCGGAGCCAGCTACCTGGTGGTGGACACGGGGTTCTGGATCTTTGGCAAGAAGCGGATGATCCCCGCAGGCCTCGTGGAGCGGGTCGATCCCGAGGAGCGCAAGGTGTACTTGTCGGTCACCAAGGACGAGGTCAAAGCCGCGCCCGACTACGACCCCAAACGCCTGCGCGAGGCCGGCTATCAGGCGGAGGTGGGCGATCACTATCAGCGCGTGAGCCGCTGACGTCCGCAGCTAGGTCCGCTCACCGCTGAGGGCGCGCAGCGTATTCCAGGCGCGCGCCGCGAGTTGGAGATTGAAGCGCGTGTCGGGGTCTGACAGGTCGTGTCCGCTGATCTCCCGGATGCGTTGCAAGCGGTACTTCAACGTGCTGCGGTGCATCGCGAGCTCGGCCGCGGTGGCGTCGTAGCCGCCGCCGCACTCGAGGTAGGCGCTCAGTGTGAGCACGAGCTCGGATCTTCGTTTCCGGTCGTAGTCGA
>JAMXLJ010000137.1 GCA_024281095.1 Acidimicrobiia bacterium
CGTGGCCGCCCCGCATGGGAAGCGCCCGGAAGGCATGCCACCGGAACACACCGTCGCTGCGCCGGATCCGGTAGGAGAGCTCGAACGGAGTAGCGGTTGCGGTTGCGAGCTCCCACCCGAGACGCGCCCGTTCGGCGTCGTCGGGGTGAACGAGCTCGACCCATCCCCATCCGTAGTTGGCTTGTCGTGGGAGACCCGTGTAGTCGGTGCCCCGTTCGTTGAAGTAGTCGGTGGAGCCGTTCGCCTCCGCGAGCCACACGATGTGCGGTATCGACTCGGCGATGACCTCGAAATCTCCTCGCCGCAGTCCCTCGGCACTCGTCATCCCCGAAGTATTTCCCGATTCCGCGCACGATGTCACCGATGCAAGCGTGGCCGCGCCAACGATCGAGCCTGTTGTGCACGGCGCGGCCCGCCGTGGAATGCTGCCGTCATGGCGCCCGAGAGCTCGTATGACTGCATCGCCACCAAGGTGCGGGCGCGCCCGGCGCGCGACGGCGAGATCGTGGAGTGCTCCGGAATCGGGCGGGTGCTCACCGAAGCGGGTGAATGGGTGGTCGAGATCCCCGAGGCCGGAAGCAAGCTCGTGATGTCGAACGCGACCTTCCAGGCCTTGTTCAAACCGACGGCCACGGACTGCTCCTGACGCGGGTGGCGCGCTCTACCCCGTCTCTATACCCCCATACCGTATAGAGGTATACTCGGCGTCATGCCGGGATACAGCGACAACAAGGACGCCATCCACAAGCGTCTCCGCCGCATCGAAGGTCAGGTGCGCGGCCTCCAGCGCATGGTCGACGAGGACAAGTACTGCATCGAGGTCCTCGACCAGGTCTCTGCGGTGACGAAGGCGCTCCAGGCCGTCGCGATCGAATTGCTCGACGACCACCTCTCGCATTGCGTCACCGACGCGATCACCACCGGTGGCCGCGCTGCGGACAGGAAGCTCGCCGAGGCCTCGGCGGCCATCGCACGGCTGGTTCGTTCGTGAGGGGGGCCCCGGCGTGATGCTCCGCGTGATCGCGGCCCTCAGCGTGGCCGACTTCGGCAACAGCTTGCGAGAAGCGTTCTTCATGTTCTGGGAGACGCTCTGGGCACTCGTGCTCGGCTTCTCCCTGTCGGGAATGGTGCAGGCCTTCGCCTCGAAGGAAGCGATGCAGCGGACCCTTGGCGACCACCGCCCGGCGGCCGTCGCGCGAGCATCGCTGTTCGGGATGGCGTCGTCGAGCTGCTCCTATGCGGCGACGGCCATGGCGAAGTCGCTCTTCCAGAAGGGCGCGGACTTCGTGTCAGC
Organism: Acidimicrobiia bacterium; assembly: GCA_024281095.1. GTDB lineage: Bacteria > Actinomycetota > Acidimicrobiia > IMCC26256 > JAMXLJ01 > JAMXLJ01. The sequence continues at coordinate 1,295 of JAMXLJ010000137.1, forward strand.
CATGGTCTTCATGTTCGCGTCGACCAACCTCGTGATCGAGCTCGGTGTCGTGCTGTTCGTCCTCATCGGGTGGCAGTTCGCGCTCGCCGAGTTCGTCGGCGGTCCGATCATGATCGCCCTCCTGGTGTTGATCGGTGGCCTGGTCTTTCACCAACGCGCCGTCGGACCCGCGCGTGAGCGACTGCGGCGCGGGATCGTGGGCGGGCACGACCACACCGCGATGGTCGGTGTCAGCGAAGAACGGCAGACCGAGCTCGAGCGCACGCCCTGGCACGAGAAGCTCACGTCGAAGACGGCTTGGGCCGACGCGGCGAGCTACGCGATCGCCGACATGAAGATGCTGCGCAAGGAGCTCGCGATCGGCTACGGCGTCGCCGGGCTGCTCGCCGTAATGGTGCCGATGAGCGTCTGGAACGACGTGTTCCTCTCCGGCCATGGGTTCTGGACGAGCGTCGAGAACGTGATCGTCGGCCCGTTCATCGCATTCATCAGCTTCGTGTGCTCCATCGGCAACGTGCCGATGGCGGCGGCACTGTGGCACGGCGGTATCAGCTTCGGCGGTGTGATCGCGTTCATCTTCGCCGACCTCATCGCGCTTCCCCTGGTGCTCATCTACCGCAAGTACTACGGCACCCGCCTCACGCTGCGACTGTTCTTCACGTTCTACGCGGTGATGGCGGCCGCCGGGCTCGCGGTCGAGGGTCTCTTCTCGCTCTTCGGAGGCATTCCGAGCTCGCGTCCGAAGACGATCGCACCCACACGCTTCGCGTGGAACTACACGACCGTGCTCAACATCGTGTTCCTCGCGGCGCTCGCGGTGCTCTTCTGGTTGTACCGAAACCGGGAGCGACTGGGAGCAGGCGCGGCCGATGCCGTGGAACCCGGGTGTTGCATGCGCCCGGAAGGGGCGGCTCGCAGCGCCGTCACATCACCCAGGTCGCGATGAACCGATCGGCGCGGGCCCACGCGTCCGGTGCGACGGCAAGGACGGTCAGACGCGGTCGAGCTCGAGCATGCGGATCGCGTTGCCACGCAGAATCTTGTACCTCTGCTCTTCGGGCACACCCGCAAGCATCTTCTCGCAGTACTCCCTCGAGTTGGGCCAGGTCGTGTCGGTGTGCGGGTAGTCGGTCTCGAAGCAAATGTTGTTCTCGCCGACTTCGTCGAGCGACTTCACCCCGTGGCGGTCCCACGTGAAGCAGCCGAACACCCGGTCGTAGTAGTAGCTCGACGGCGGCTCCGGGCACAGGCGCTTCGAGTTCTGCCAGGCGTTGTGCTCCTCCCAGACGGTGTCGGCACGCTCGAGCGCGTACGGCAACCAGCCGATCTGGCCCTCGGAATACGCGATCTTCAGCTTGGGGAAGCGCGCCATGATGCCGCCGAAGAGGTAGTCGCCCAGCGACGCCATCGAGTTGTTGAAGCCGACCATGCTCCCCACGCCCGCGGGCGCGTCACGCGAGGAGAAAGGATCGGTCGACGACGAGCCGACGTGCATGCACACCGTGGTTCCGGTGTCGTTGCACACCGTGAACATGGGGTCCCAATAGCCGGTGTGGACGCTCGGGAGGTCGAGGCGGGTCGGGAGCTCGGAGAAGCACACCGCCCGTACGCCGCGCGCCGCGTTGCGCTCGATCTCCTTGGCCGCGAGCTCCACGTCCCACAACGGCATGATGCACAACGGGATGTTGATTCCGATCGAGGGGTCGCACCACTCCTCGACCATCCAGTCGTTGTAGGCCCTCACACACGCGAGCGCGAGGTCCTTGTCGTCGGCTTCGTAGAAGGTCTGGCCGCAGAAGCGCGGGAACGTCGGGAACGGCAGCGATCCGTCGACCCAGTTGATCTCGAAGTCCTTCTTGCGCTCCTTGGCGTCGTAGCAACCCGGGCGCATGTCGTCGTACGTGACTGCGGTCATGGTCATGACCGTCTTGTCGAACGTGGACACGTCGTCGCCGTCAGTCGCGGACTTCGGGATGGTGACGAACTTCTTCTGTACGTAGATGACCTTGTCCTCGTAGATCCAGGCGTCGCCCCACTCGCCCTCGGGATCCTCGGTCATCTCGTACTTCGCGCCCTTCTTCAGCCGGAACGCGCCCCACCGCTTGCGCTCGACGCGCGGCCCCTTCTCCCGGTGCTTCTCGGGCAGCCAGGTCTGCCACACGTGGGCCGGCTCGACCACGTGGTCGTCGACGCTGATGATCTTGGGCAGCTCCACGGGGCCCTCCCGGCGCGGCTATGTGTGACGCGAGTGTCAGTTTGCCAGCGTACCGTCGGACCCGCCCAACCGTCTCGTTCTCTTTACAACCTCAAATTCTAGAGTTAATCTGCGGACTGCGTGGCGGATGAAGCGTTCTCCGATCGGTTGCGGGCCCACGGGCTGCGGGTCACCGCACCTCGCGTCGCGGTGCTCCGTGTGCTGGCCGAGGCCGGCGACCATCCGAGCGCAGAGTTGATCGCCCAGCGCGTTCGGCGGCGGCTCGGGTCCGTGTCGATCCAGGCCGTCTATCAGGTGCTCGACGCGCTTCAGAGCGCGGACCTCGTCCGTCGGATCGAGCCCGCGGGTGGTCCGGCGCGCTACGAGGCGCGGGTCGGCGACAACCATCATCACGTCGTGTGTCGCCGCTGTGGGCGGGCCGAGGACGTCGACTGCGCGGTCGGTCGCAGGCCGTGTCTGACCGCGGCGGAGACGCACGGCTTCGCGCTCGACGAAGCGGAAGTGACCTATTGGGGCCTGTGCCCCGAGTGCCAAGGCAGCGCGCAACCAACCGCGTGAACGACAACGACAACTCCAGGTTCCTCGAAACAGAAGGGGCGAACATGTCCGACCACGGCAGCGAGAGCGAGAACCCGGTCATCCCGTCGCCGACCCCCGTCGCGACTCGGCCACGGTCGAACCAGGACTGGTGGCCGAACCAGCTGAACCTGCAGGTACTTCACCAGCACTCGCCGGCTTCCGATCCGATGGGCGCGGACTTCAACTATGCGGACGAGTTCGCGACGCTCGACGTCGACGCGCTCAAGCGCGACCTCGTCGAAGTGATGACGACATCGCAGGACTGGTGGCCGGCGGACTACGGAAACTACGGCCCGTTGTTCATCCGGATGACGTGGCACGCCGCAGGCACGTACCGCATCGCCGACGGCCGCGGCGGTGGCGGTACGGGAGCGCAGCGCTTTGCCCCTCTCAACAGCTGGCCCGACAACGCGAACCTCGACAAGGCCCGCCGGTTGCTCTGGCCGATCAAGCAGAAGTACGGCCGGAAGATCTCATGGGGCGATCTGATCATCTTCGCCGGCAACGTCGCCCTCGAGTCGATGGGTTTCGAGACGTTCGGCTTTGGCTTCGGACGCGAAGACATCTGGCAGCCCGACGAGATCTTCTGGGGACCCGAGGACACGTGGCTCGGCGACGAGCGCTACAGCGGGGACCGGGAACTCGCCAACCCATTCGGTGCCGTGCAGATGGGCCTCATCTACGTCAACCCCGAAGGACCCAACGGCAATCCGGATCCGCTCGCGGCCGCGAGAGACATCCGCGAGACGTTCGGTCGAATGGCGATGAACGACGAAGAAACCGTTGCGCTCATCGTCGGCGGCCACACGTTCGGCAAGTGCCACGGTGCCGGCAACCCCGAGTACGTCGGCCCGGAGCCCGAAGGGTGCCCCGTCGAGGCGCAGGGCCTCGGCTGGAGGAACACCCTTGGCAGCGGCAACGGCAGCGACACGGTCACGAGCGGGCTCGAAGGCGCGTGGACGAACGACCCGACGAAGTGGGACAACGGCTTCCTGAGCAACCTGTTCGCGTACGAGTGGGAGCTCACGACGAGCCCGGCCGGCGCGAAGCAGTGGACTCCGAAAGATCCTTCGGCGCAGGGCACCGTGCCGGACGCGCATGATCCGTCGAAGCGCCACGCCCCGATGATGCTGACGACGGACCTCGCGCTGAAGACGGACCCGGTCTACGCACCGATCGCGAAGCGGTTTCACGAGAACCCCGAAGAGCTCGCGGAGGCGTTCGCCAAGGCGTGGTACAAGCTGCTGCACCGGGACATGGGGCCCATCTCGCGTTACCTCGGCCCGTGGATCCCCGAGCCGCAGCTGTGGCAGGACCCCCTCCCCCCGGTCGACCACGAGTTGGTCGGCGAGAACGACGTTGCCACGCTCAAGGAGAAGATCCTCGCCTCGGGCCTTTCCATCTCGCAGCTGGTATCCACCGCGTGGGCATCGGCTGCGAGCTTCCGCGGCACCGACAAGCGTGGGGGTGCAAACGGAGCACGCATCCGTCTCGCCCCGCAGAAGGACTGGGAGGTCAACAACGGGGGCGAGCTCGCCAAGGTGCTGCAGATCCTCGAGGGGATCCAGCAGGACTTCAACGCGTCGCAGTCCGGCGGAACGAGGGTCTCGCTCGCAGACGTCATCGTGTTGGGCGGTTGCGCGGCCGTCGAGCAAGCGGCGAGGAACGCGGGCCACGACGTCACGGTGCCGTTCGCGCCCGGACGTACCGACGCGTCGCAGGGGCAGACGGACGTGGAGGCGTTCGCGGTGCTCGAACCGACCGCGGACGGCTTCCGCAACTACCTCCGGGCGGGGGAGAAACTGCCCGCGGAGCAGCGGCTGTTGGACCGCGCCAACCTGCTGACGCTGACCGCGCCCGAGATGACCGTGCTCGTCGGCGGCATGCGGGCCTTGAACGCGAACTTCGCGGGAGCCCAACACGGCGTCTTCACCGACCGGCCCGAGACACTGACGAACGACTTCTTCGTCAACCTGCTCGACATGTCGACGGAATGGAAGGCATCCGTCTCGTCCGAGAACGTGTACGACGGTCGCGATCGCGCCACGGGCGAAGTGAAGTGGACCGCAACCGCCGTCGACCTCGTCTTCGGTTCGAACTCTCAGCTCCGCGCCATCTCCGAGGTGTACGCAGCCGACGATTCCGAGGACAAGTTCGTGCGTGACTTCGTCGCGGCGTGGAACAAGGTCATGAACCTCGATCGCTTCGACCTCGCCTGATCCGAGCCGAGGAACTTTCCGGCTCTACCGTCAGTCGCGCATTGCCGGCGTCACGGTCAACCCGACGAGCAATCCTTCGGGTGACATCACGTGCACGATCCGCTGGCCCCACGGCATCGTGCGCGGCTCGTGCAGCAGCCGGTAGCCCGAGGACTGCAATTCGCGCGCGGCCGCGTCGACGTCGTCGACGTCGAACTCGATGGTGCCTTGCGGTTCCGGGACGTCTGACGGCCACTCCGGGGTACCGAAGCACGCCTCAGCCGCCTCCGACAGTCGCCACAACCCGAGGTGCTTCAAGCCGTCGAGCTCGCTCGTGGCGACGTAGTCATATTCGGCATCGACCTGTAACGGCAGCCCGAGCGTGCTGCCGTAGAACCGCATACTTTCGTCGCGGTCCCGCACGATGGGCGAGAAGCCCGCACAGAACAGCACCTTCACCGCACTTACCTCCTCGACGGACGTCCGACACCAGCATCGCGTCGATCCTCGCCGCTCTCTCGAAAGGAATCGGATTTCTCCCTTGGGGAGATGGCAGCGGCACGCGTCACTACGCTGCGGCGAATGAGCACTCTCGAGGATATCGACCGCGCGGTCGCGGTCTTTCGCAGTCAGGCTGTCGCGCTGGCAACGACCGACCTCGAGCGCGCGACTCCTTGCGTCGGATGGGACGTGAGGACCCTCATCGGCCACGTCGCCGGTATCTATCAAGCCGTGTCCGATGCGTTGCACGGTGAGCGCGTCGACCTCGTCGCCGCGCTCGTACCCCTCGGCAACGAGCCGGAACGCACGCTCGACGACGCTGCAACCCGGATGTCGCAGGCCTGGCGCGAGCCGGGCGCATTCGACCGCACGCTGCCGACGGCGATCAGAGACATGCCCGCGGTGCTCGCGGCGAGAATTGCCGTCGGCGACGCCCTGTTGCACGCGTGGGACCTCGCCCGAGCGCGCGCCCAGGAACTCGTGATGCCAACCGATCTCGCCGAAGCCCAGCTCGCACTCATGCAGCAGTACTACGACCCCGCCACACGTGGCCCCGGGCGCGGCTTCGCCCTTGCAGTGGATTGGCCTGCCGACGCCCCGGTCCAGGAACGGCTGATCGCGCTTTCGGGCCGAGACCCCGCCTGGCCGGACGTCGCGTAAGGCGGAACCCCACGTCCACCTTCTTGACGCATGCCGATAACGGCATATGATGGCCGGGTGGCCCGAGCAGCGACGACATCGGACGTCTTCAACGCCATCGCCGAGCCGCAACGCCGGGAGATCCTGGTGCTGCTGCGGGCGGGCGAGCGGCCGGTCACCGAGTTGGCCCAGCAGCTCGGGATGAGTCAGCCGGGGGCATCCAAACACCTGCGGGTGCTGCGCGAGGTGGGCCTGGTGCGGGACCGCAAGGAAGGGAAGCAACGCCTGTACGGCCTCGACGCCCGCGGGCTGCGACCGGTCCATGAATGGACCGGCGGGTTCGAGCGGTTCTGGAACGAGAGCTTCGACCGGCTCGACGCGTACGTGCAGGACCTCAAGCAGGCACAGCAGGAGGCGTGAGCATGGCAGCGAAGGGACGGGACGCGCCGGCGCAGTCGGCGAGCGCCGAGCGCGAGATCGTGATCTCCCGGGTCATCGGTGCCCCACGGGAGTTGGTGTTCGAGGCGTTCACCGAGGTTCGGCACCTGTCGCGGTGGTGGGGACCGGACGGGTTCACCACCACCACGCGGGCGTTCGAGTTCCGCGTCGGCGGGGAGTGGGACTTCGTCATGCACGGACCGGACGGGACGGACTTCCAGGAGTGGATCTCCTGGACCGAGATCGTCCCGCCGGAGCGGATCGCGTTGCTCCACGGTGAGTCCCGCGACGACCCGAACGCCTTCGAGTCGGTCCTCACGTTCGCGCCCGACGGCGGGGCGACCCGGATCGAGATGCGCACGGTGTTCCGCACCAAGGAGCTGCGCGACGAGGCGGTCGAGAAGTACCACGCGATCGAGGGCGGCCGGCAGACCTTGAGCAACTTGGCTGCCTACGTCACCGAGTTCGTTCGGAAGGGAGCGGAGGGCTGATGGCCGGGAAGGTGTTCTTCAGCGTGTCGATGTCGATCGACGGGTTCATCGCGCCCGAGTCCCTCGAGGACTTGATGGGGCAGCAGTGGAAGGAACTGCAGCAGTGGCTCTTCCCGCAGCGGTTCTTCCGGGAGAACCTGAAGCTCGGCGAGGGCGGTGAGGAGGGGCGCGACAACGACATCGTGCGGGAGACGTTCGAACGCACCGGCGCGAGCGTGATGGGCAAGCGCATGTTCGACGCCGGCGAGCAGGGGTGGCCGGAGGAGGCGCCGTTCCACACACCGGTCTTCGTCGTGACGCACGAGAAGCGTGACCCCTGGGAGCGGCCGGGTGGGACCACCTTCCACTTCGTCAACGACGGCATCGAGCTCGCGCTCGACCAGGCCCGCGAGGCCGCCCGCGACCGCGACGTCCGCATCGCGGGCGGGGGCGCGACGATCCTGGAGTACATGAACGCAGGCCTGATCGACGAGTTCTCGATCGCGCTATCGCCCGTGCTGTTCGGCTCGGGAATCCGCCTGTTCGAAGGCGTGGACGCGGGCCGCGTGGCCCTGGAGCCGGTCCGCGCGGAACACTCCCCAAGGGTGACGCACCTCACCTACACCGTCCGCGATCGACGCGTGTGATCGCTGCGTGGGTGCGTGCGTGCGAGCGTGGGGCTAGGTGGAATCGAACCACCGACCTCACCCTTATCAGGGGTGCGCTCTAACCGACTGAGCTATAGCCCCGCAGGAACCCGCGAGAGTACCAAGGTGTGTCGGTCGGCAGGCGAGACGGCCCGGCACTGCGCCTGATCAGACACGCGGCCCGATGTCGTCCTCGACGATCGTCACCTCGATCCCGCCGAAGAGCTCGCCGAAGAGGTTGTAGAAGGCCGCGGCGATGACCGTGAGGATCGTCAGGAGCGCCACGATCACGAGGCCGACCAGGATGGTCCCTTCGAGGATCTGGGCCGACAGGAACTTGAAGTCCTTCGAGCTGAGCAGGTCACCGATGAATCGCTCGATGTCGTGGATCACGTTGAACGCATCCGCGACGACCCAGAGCACGACGCCCGCCACGACGGTGACGATCAAGCCCGTCATGTAGAAGCACAACGAGACCTTGAGCACCGACCACAGGTCGAGCTTCTGGATCGTCTGGCGGTACCGGCGTTGCGGGAGCCGCGCCGGCGTGCTGCTCAACGGTGCGTGACCGTCGCCACCGGTGCGGCGTTTGCCCTTGCCTGACGAACCGGTGGCTGCCCGTTCCGCGGCTGCGTCCACTGGGGTCTACTCCCCTTCGGCTTCGGCCTCCAGGACCGGCGCCACGGCGACGATCGTCTCGCCCTCGCCGAGCCGGGCGACGCGCACCCCGGTCGCGTCCCGCCCCTGCGAGGAGATCTCGTTTGCGCCCATGCGAATGATATTGCCGCCCGACGAAAACACGAGTATCTCGTCGTCGGTGCCGACCATGAATGCCGCGACGACCTCGCCCCGTTTCGCGGTGACTCTCATGCCCCGCACGCCCTGACCCCCACGACCCTGCCGGTTGAACCGGTCGAGCTTGGTGCGCTTCCCGTGGCCACTGGAGCTCACGAAGAGCATCACCGCGTCGTCGCGGGCGACGTCGCAGCTGACGACGGCGTCGTCGTCGTTGCGCAGCTTCATGCCGCGGACGCCGGCGGTCGCACGGCCCATTGCCCGCACGTCCTCCTCGTTGAAGCGGATCGTCATGCCCGCCTTCGACACCATGAAGATGTCATCGTTGCCACGGGTCTGGACGACACGCACCAGCTCGTCGTCGTCGCGCAGGTTGATCGCGATCAGGCCGGCGCGCAACGAGGAGTCGTACTCCGACATCCGCGTCTTCTTCACCATGCCCTTCTTGGTGGCGAAGAACAGGTACGCACCCTCCTCGTACGTGCGGGTGTCGATGATGGCCTGGATGCGCTCGTCGGGTTGCAGCGCGATGAGGTTCACGAGCGCGGTGCCGCGCGCGGTGCGCTCCTTCATCGGGATCTCGTGAGCGCGCAGCCGGTACACACGGCCGCGGTTGGAGAAGAACAACAGGTAGGAATGCGCCGTGCTCATCAGGAGATGCTCGACGTAGTCCTCGTCGCGGAGGTTCCCGCCCTTCACGCCCTTGCCGCCGCGACCCTGGCGGCGGAACGCGTCGACCGACACCGTCTTCACGTAACCGCGGTGCGACAACACCACCACGACTTCTTCGTCCTCGATGAGGTCGAGATCGTCGATGTCGCCGCTGTCGTACGTCAGCTGCGTGCGCCGTTCGTCGGCGAATTCGTCGCGGATCTCACCGAGCTCGGTCTTGATGACGCCCCGCAACTTGGTCTGGTCGGCCAGGATCGACTCGAGCTCGGCGATCGTCGCGGTGAGCTCCGCGTACTCGTCACGGAGCTTCTGACCTTCCAGTTGGGCGAGCCGGCGCAGCTGCATGTCGAGGATGTGGCTGGCCTGAATCTCGGTGAACGAGAAGGGCGCCGCCATCAATGCTTCGCGGGCCGCTGCGGCATCCTCCGAACCGCGGATCAACGCGACGATCGCGTCGATCATGTCGAGCGCCCGGATGAGGCCTTCCACGATGTGGGCGCGGTCACGCGCCTTGCGCAGGCGGTACTCGGTGCGCCGGCGGACGACCTCGACCTGGTGGTCGACATACACCTGTAGCGCCTGGGCCAGGTTCAGCAGGCGCGGCACACCGTCGACCAGCGCCAGCATGTGGCACGGAAAGTTCGTCTGCATCGGTGTGTGCTTCCAGAGCTGGTTGAGCACGACCTGCGCGTTCGCGTCACGCTTCAGATCGACGACAAGACGCACCGAGTCGCCCGACGACTCGTTGCGCACGTCGCGGATCCCCTCGATGCGACGCTCGTTGACGAGCTCGGCGATCTTCTGGCCGATCACCTCGACCGAGGTCTGGTAAGGCACCTGCGTGACGACGATTCGCTGACCGCCACGACGGTCCTCGTCGATCTCCGCGACCGCGCGCATCTTCACCGAGCCCCGGCCCGTTCGGTACGCGTCGAGAATGCCGGAGCGGCCGAGGATCAGTGCGCCCGTGGGAAAGTCGGGGCCCTGGACGAACCGCATCAGATCATCGGGCGTTGCACCGGGGTTGTCGATCAGGTGGACGACCGCGTCGATGACCTCGCCGAGGTTGTGCGGCGGGATGTTCGTGGCCATGCCGACCGCGATGCCCCCGACGCCGTTGACGAGCATGTTGGGGAAGCGCGCCGGCAACACGACCGGCTCGGTGTTCTGACCGTCGTAGGTGTCCGCGAAATCGACGGTGTCCTCGTCGATCTCGCCGAGCAGCCGCATCGCAAGCGGCGCCAACCGCGCCTCGGTGTTGTGGTTCACGAAACCGTTGGCGATGAACGCATGGCTTTCCGAGTCGACACGGATCGAGTAGACGGGCTGTACCCCCGCGTCCTCGACGGACGCCACCCGGGCGAAATACCACGCGTTCCCGACCAACGATGCGACGACGCGCGCGCATTCCTCGTTGCGGATCCGGCTGAACACGTCGTGGCCGCCACGGTCCCAGCGGTCGATGGCGTCGAGCGCGTGCTTCTCGAGCCACTTCTTGTCCGCGCCACGAGCACCGCTCTCGTCGCGGATGTAATCCGCAATGAACGGGATGCGGTCGGTGGTGCGGGAGCTCGGCCCGGTCGGCAGCGTGGCGAGCTCGGCCTCGAGCTTGCGCTGTTTGGTACCGAAAAACCCGACGCGCTGGGCGAAGAGCCGCGCATCGCGGCGGTTGCCGATGAAGAGCTTGATCTCGCCATCGGCGTAGTGCGCCTGCCGCGCCACGACACCGAACTCGAGCAGGAGGATCTGGACCTCCTTGGCGAGCTGGGCGCTCCGGGTGGAGTAGCACACCTGGATCGAGTTGCGACCGAGCAGGGACGACGACCCGTCTCCCTCGAACAGCGCCTGCAGGAACGTCCGCTTGAACTCGGCGTTCCCAGTCCACACGAACGACGGCACCCGCTTCTCGGCGCTCTTGAGACCCATCATCTCCGCCAAGCGTGACGCAGTGATCGCCCGCGTGTCCTGAACGTCGATCTCGTGAATCGTCGAACCGGACTGAAGCTGACGGGAGTACACGTACCGCGCCCCGCCGACGATCGCGTCGTATGCGGCGAGTACTTCGTCGAAGTACGCCTTGTCGACGTTGTTGAATCCCGCGCGGCGCTCACCGACCCAACCTTCCGCGACGAGAGCGCCCGAAAGAACCGCGAGCTTGCGCTCGCACTCGGTGATGTCACCGGCCATCGAGTCAACGTCCACGGCCCGCGACAGGACGACGTACGCGCCGGGGTCAACCTCTTCGAGCAGCTTCCACTGCAACATCGGCACGCCCGCGACGCGCTCAACGCACAGCACCGGGTGATTGCGGGTCCCGGTGAGCTCGAAACCCTCGACGGTGCGCAGCTGCAGCGTCGCGTGGTCGCCGCTGTGGAAGAACTTCGTGGCGCGAACAGGATCGCCGTACTCGTCAAGTACCTTCAGGTCGATGTCGGCGTCGGAATTCGGCGCTGCACCGTCCACCAATGCGGCGATGCGCTGCGTACCTCCGCACGCCCGCAGGAGCGAGTCGCCGGAGAGGCAGTATCTCATCGCCGCCGGGCGGTCGTTCGGGTCGGGGGAACCGAAGTTTCCGTGGCCGTCGATCAGCGGGTAGCGCAGCGAGAAGTCTTGGGCCATGCGCGCGAGCGCGTCGTAGATCGCAGTGTCGCCGTGGGGGTGGTACTTGCCCATCACGTCGCCGACGGCTGACGCGCTCTTCTTGTAGTTGCGGTCGGGGCGGAGACCGCCTTCGTACATCCCGTAGAGGATGCGGCGGTGCACCGGCTTCAACCCGTCGCGCGCGTCGGGAAGCGCGCGCGCGGTGATGACGGACATCGCGTAGTCCAGGAAGGAGCGTTCCATCTCCTCCTGGATCTCGACCGGTTCGATGTTGCCTAGCGTCTGCTGGTCGTCGGGCATGCGACGACACCTCTTCTTTCTCGGATCACATGCAGTGCGTGCCTCGACATCGCATCAGATGTCGAGGAAGCGCACGTCCTTCGCGTTCTCCTGGATGAATCCGCGACGGCTGTCGACGTCGTCGCCCATGAGGGTGGAGAAGATCTCGTCGGCGATCGCGGCGTCTTCCACCGAAACCTGCAGCAGCGTGCGCGTGCCCGGGTTCATCGTGGTCTCGCCGAGCTCCTGCCAGTCCATCTCGCCGAGACCCTTGAACCGGTTGATCTCGACCTTGCGGCCCTCGTGCTCCGCCTCGAACCGGCGCAGCGCCGCTTCGTCCTTCAGGTATGTGCGGTCGTTGCGGCCGAGGTCGGCGCGGTACAGCGGCGGTTGCGCGATGTACACGTACCCGCGCTTCACGAGGTCCGCGAGCTGCCGGTAGAAGAACGTCAGCAGCAGCGTGCGGATGTGCGCCCCGTCGACGTCGGCGTCGGTCATCAAGATGACCTTGTGGTACCGGATCTTCTCGGCGTCGAACTCCTCGCCGACGCCGGCGCCGATCGCGGTGATGAGCGCTTGGATCTCCTCGTTCTTGAGCATGCGATCGATACGCGCGCGCTCGACGTTGAGGATCTTTCCCCGGATCGGAAGGATGGCCTGGAAACTCGGGTCACGGGCGCGCTTGGCACTCCCGCCGGCGCTGTCGCCTTCGACGATGAACAGTTCGGCTTCCGCCGGGTTGCGCGACGCGCAGTCGGCCAGCTTCCCCGGCATGGCGGCGGCTTCCAGCAACGACTTGCGACGGGTGAGGTCACGCGCCTGCCGAGCCGCGACGCGAGCGCGCGCGGCCTGGCTCGCCTTGCTGAAGATCTGCTTTGCCTCGGCGGGGTGCTCCTCGAGCCAGTCGCCGAGCTTCTCGTTGGTGGCCTTCTCGGCGAGCGAGCGCATCTCGGTGTTGCCGAGCTTCGTCTTGGTCTGACCCTCGAACTGCGGGTTGCGCAGCTTCACCGAGATGATCGCGGTGAGCCCCTCACGGATGTCTTCGCCAGTGAGGTTCTCGTCCTTCTCCTTCAGGAGACCCTTGCCACGCGCGTAGCGGTTCATCACGTTGGTGAGAGCCTTCTTGAAGCCCTCTTCGTGCATGCCGCCTTCGGTGGTGGCGATGTTGTTCGCGAAGCTGTGCAGGCCCTCGTGGTATCCGGTGTTCCACTGCAGCGAGCATTCGATCTCGCCGTTTTCGTACGACTCGTCGAAGTACAACACCCGCTTGAACAACGGCTCTTTCGAGGCGTTGAGGTGTTTCACGAAGTCGATGATCCCGCCGGCGAAGCGGAACGTCTGCTCGAGCTTCGGGTCGACGCGCTCGTCGGTGAAACGGATCTCGAGGCCCTTGTTCAGGAATGCCATCTCGCGCAGACGCTCGAGCAGCGTCTGGGCGCGGAACTCGACATCCTCGAAGATCGACGCGTCGGGCCAGAAGGTGACGATCGTGCCGCGCTTCTTCGACGGTGCGACCTTCTTCAGCGGCCCCTGGGGCACGCCGCCCTTGGCGTAGGACTGGGTCCACTTGCCGCCGTCGCGGTGGATCTCGAGCTCGAGACGGCTGGAGAGCGCGTTCACCACCGACACCCCCACGCCGTGGAGCCCGCCGGAGATCTTGTAGCCCTCGCCGCCGAACTTGCCGCCGGCGTGGAGCATCGTGAGCACGATCTCGGCCGCGGACTTGTCGGGATATTCGGGGTGCGGCTCGACGGGAATTCCGCGTCCGTCGTCGACGACGCGGCAGCCCCCGTCGGAGAGCAACGTGACGTCGATGCGCGTCGCGAAACCCGCGAGCGCCTCGTCAACCGAGTTGTCGACGACCTCGTAGACGAGGTGGTGGAGACCCGAAGGACCGGTCGAACCGATGTACATGCCGGGGCGCTCGCGCACCGGCTGCAGACCCTTCAGAATCGAGATGTCCTTGGCGCCGTACGCCACGCGTGCGATCCCTTCTGCAAGCCCGTCGTCGGCGTGCCCGTGCACCCCGGCCTGGCACACAAAAGACCTGGTCAGAGGGGGTGTCTGAC